>NZ_PVXL01000043.1 GCF_002995805.1 Neomoorella stamsii | reverse complement strand
ACATCACCATGGACCAGTAATTTCTTTTGCACCTCATTCATTCGGTTTCTCGCCTCCTGGTTGGTTTGTTTGTTTTGGTCTATTATTTTTTTACCAGGAGGCTTTTTTATTGGCAACACCTACCTTAATTCATTACAGGAATGCTTCGTAAAAAATAGTGTAGCACTATTGCTTTTATAAGGGGAATTGTGATAGCATAATAACGTTACCGGAGGGCTTTTATGCGTTTACAAAAATACCTGGCCCGGGCGGGGGTGGCTTCCCGGCGTCATGCCGAGGAGATGATCCGGGCCGGCCGGGTAAGGGTCAATGGCCAAATTGTGACGGCTATGGGTCTAAGAATAGAGCCGGGCCAGGACGAGGTAACTGTTGATGGCCGGCCTGTTACCGGGCCGGGAGAGAAAATTTATGTCTTACTATATAAGCCGCCCGGCTATGTAACAACGGTCTCTGACCCCCAGGGGCGGCCTAAAGTCATTGACCTGGTCAAGGACATAACTGCTAGATTATATCCTGTCGGCCGCCTGGATTATGCTACCGAAGGCCTTTTATTACTTACCAATGATGGAGAATTGACCTTAAGGCTCACCCACCCGCGCTATCGTATACCTAAAACTTATCTGGCCCTGGTAAAAGGAGTGCCGGATGCTAATACTATTACCCATTTACGCCGGGGTGTCAAGCTGGAAGATGGCCTGACCGCCCCGTCGGGCGTACGGATCCGCCGGGTTAACCAGGGTAATGCCCTGCTGGAATTAACTCTGCGGGAAGGACGCAAACGAGAAGTAAGACGCATGCTGGCCACAGTAGGTCACCCTGTAATCTGGCTGAAACGCATAAAATTTGCCTTTCTCACCCTGAAAGGGTTAAAACCGGGAGAATATCGCAGCCTTACACCTGCCGAAGTAGCCCGGCTGTATCGCCTGGTGGGTTTAGATTTTCCTCCTCGCTGAAAGGATACTGGTGTGGTAAAATAAGGTGAAAAAGAGAGGAGGGAAAGCATTTGGCAGGTTTAGAGCAGGGGCTGGTCCAGGTCTATACTGGCGAGGCTAAAGGCAAGAGTACGGCCGCCTTTGGCCTGGCCTTAAGGGCCTGCGGGCACGGGCTCAAGGTACTGATTGTCCAGTTTATGAAAACGCCTGACTACGGCGAACATAAGGCCTTCCCGCGGCTTGCGCCGGAGGTAGAAGTAAAAACCTTTGGCCGCAAAGGTTTCATCCACCGGGGCGGCGCCAGGCCTGAAGATTACGAGCAGGCCAGGGCGGCCCTGGCCTTTGCCCGGGAAGCCATGCTTGGCGGCAGGGTGGACATCCTGATCCTGGATGAAATAAACAACGCCCTTTATTTCGGCCTGTTAACAGAAGAAGAAGTCCTGGCTTTCCTGGCGGAGCGGCCGCCGCAGGTGGAAGTCGTCCTCACCGGCCGCAATGCCCCGGCGGGGATTATTGCTGCCGCCGACCTGGTAACGGAAATGCGCCAGGTAAAACATCCTTACGAAAAGGGGATAAAGGCCAGGAAAGGGATCGAATACTAAGATCAAAAAACGTTGAATTTTACTCCCCGGGCAGGAATTTCCGCGTCAGGTGCGAATATGTAAGTTTAATACATTTTACAGGAGGTGAATTCCTGGCCGGCTTTTTGGGGTCAGGAGAAAAGTGGCCGTAGTGTATTATGATCAGGATGCCGACCTGGGCGTCCTTAAAGGCAAAAAAATCGCCATCATGGGCTATGGCAGCCAGGGACATGCCCAGGCGCAAAACTTAAAGGACAGTGGCCTAGATGTAGTCGTAGGTCTGCGTCCTGGAAGCAAATCCCGGGCAGCAGCTGAGGCGGCGGGCCTGACGGTAAAGACGGTGTCTGAAGCCGCGGCCGCAGCCGATATTATCCAGATTTTGCTACCGGACGAAACCCAAGCCAGGGTCTATCGCGAGGAGATCGCCCCGCACCTTACAGCAGGCAAGGTACTTATGTTCTCCCACGGGTTTAATATTCACTTCAACCAGATTGTGCCGCCGGCGGATGTGGATGTCATTATGGTTGCTCCGAAAGGACCTGGTCACCTGGTACGTCGTATGTATGTTGAAGGCCAGGGGGTACCGGCCCTTCTAGCCATTTACCAGGATGCCAGCGGCAGGGCTAAAGAAATCGGCCTGGCTTATGCTAAAGGAATAGGTGCTGCCCGGGCCGGCGTAATTGAAACTACTTTCAAAGAGGAAACCGAAACTGACTTGTTTGGTGAACAGGCCGTCCTCTGCGGCGGGGCTACGGCCCTGGTCAAGGCCGGCTTCGAGATCCTGGTGGATGCAGGCTACCAGCCGGAAATTGCTTACTTTGAATGCCTGAACGAGCTGAAGCTTATTGTTGACCTCATGTATGAAGGCGGCATCAAGTATATGCGCTATTCCATCAGCGACACGGCTGAGTACGGCGATGTCACCAGGGGACCCAGAATTATTGACGACCATGTCCGGGCCACCATGAAGGCCATTCTCAAAGAGATCCAGGACGGCGTCTTTGCCAGGGAGTGGATCCTGGAAAACCAGGCCGGCAGGCCGAGCTTTAATGCTTTAAGAAAAAAGGAACGGGAGCACCTCATCGAACAGGTCGGCGATACCTTACGGGAAATGATGCCCTGGCTGAAGAAGTAAAGCAGTCAGGGAAGCAAACGGGGTCTGGGAAGCCCTGGGAATTTCCCGGGGCTTTAATCATTAATTTTCCTTGGTGAAAGGAGTGGCTAAGGAATAATTTGGTAATAATAAAAGCGGCTAAAGTAAAATTTTTCGAAGGGGAGGAAGTTTTGTGGAACTCATAGCACCTGTAGCAGGGATACTGGCACTTGTGTTTGCTTTTTACCTCACCAACAAGATTAACAGGGCCGATCCAGGGAACGCGCGCATGCAGGAAATAGCGGCAGCCATCCACGAAGGGGCCATGGCTTTTTTAATGAGGGAATACCGTACGTTGTTCTTTTTTGTTCTGGGTATGGCGGCTCTAATCGTAATTACCGGCCTTGTTACCCAGGGCGCTGAAAGCATGCAGCCGGTAACGGCCGTTGCTTATGTGGCCGGAACCCTTTGCTCTATTGGCGCCGGCTATATTGGTATGCAGGTTGCTACCAGGGCCAACGTCCGGACGGCCAATGCTGCCCGCCACAGTTCCAACGCTGCCCTGGAGATAGCCTTTTCCGGCGGTTCAGTCATGGGTATGGCTGTAGTGGGTCTTGGCCTTTTAGGCCTTGGTATTGTTAATCTCATTTTTAAAAATCCCAGTATCGTCAATGGCTTCGCCCTGGGGGCCAGCTCCATTGCCCTTTTTGCCCGGGTGGGAGGTGGTATTTACACCAAGGCGGCTGACGTTGGCGCGGACCTGGTAGGTAAAGTTGAAGCTGGTATACCGGAAGATGACCCTCGTAACCCTGCTGTGATTGCCGATAACGTCGGCGATAATGTTGGCGACGTAGCCGGTATGGGAGCGGATCTTTTTGAATCGTACGTTGGTTCAGTTATCTCCGGTATTGCCCTGGCGGCAACTTTAAATATCCCCAATGGTACCCTGGTACCCCTGATGATTGCCGCTGCCGGCATTTTATCTTCCATTATCGGCGCCTTCTTTGTCCGGACCAGCGAGGGGGCCAATGCCCAGCAGGCTTTAAATACCGGCACCATGGTAGCGAGTATCCTGGCGATTATAGGTACATTCCTGGCTACCCGCCTGTTACCTTCTCAATTTGTTGTCGGTTCTGCTACCTATACTTCCCTGGGGGTATTTATAGCCACCATAGCCGGTCTTATTGCCGGAGTTCTCATTGGCCGCATTACCGAATATTATACTTCCGGCGATTATGAACCGGTGAAAGAAATTGCCAAAGCTTCCCAAACGGGTACTGCCACCAATATTATTGAAGGTCTGAGTACCGGTATGCTGAGTACCGTTTTACCCATTCTGGTAATTATCATTGCTATCCTTGCTGCCTACCATTTTGCTGGCCTCTACGGCATTGCCCTGGCGGCAGTAGGGATGCTGTCTACCACCGGAACCACGGTAGCAGTGGATGCCTATGGACCTATTGCCGATAATGCTGGCGGCATTGCCGAAATGGCGGAACTGGATCCTAAAGTACGCAAGATTACCGATGCCCTGGATTCAGTTGGCAATACTACTGCTGCCATTGGTAAAGGTTTTGCCATTGGCTCGGCAGCGTTAACAGCTCTGGCCCTGTTTTCTGCCTACACGGCTGCTGCCAGGATTACGACTATTGACCTTACTGATCCTAAAGTGGTGAGCGGCCTCTTTATCGGCGGCATGCTCCCTTTTCTCTTTGGTGCCTTGACAATGAAGGCAGTGGGGCGGGCTGCCTTCCATATGATTGAAGAGGTGCGCCGGCAGTTTAAATCCATTCCGGGTTTAATGGAAGGTAAAGCCCGGCCGGATTATGCCCGTTGTGTAGCCATCAGTACCGGAGCAGCCTTGAAAGAAATGATTATCCCTGGATTACTGGCCGTTGTGGTTCCTCTGGCAGTAGGATTGATCCCGGGCCTTGGTAAAGAAGCCCTGGGCGGCCTGCTTGCCGGAGCTACGGTAACAGGCTTTTTACTGGCAGTAATGATGGCTAATGCTGGCGGGGCCTGGGATAACGCTAAGAAGTATATTGAAGGCGGGAACTTCGGCGGTAAAGGTTCGCCGGCCCATGCAGCGGCCGTCAATGGGGATACTGTAGGCGATCCATTTAAAGATACATCAGGGCCGGCCATGAACATTTTAATTAAGCTTATGACCATTGTTTCCCTGGTGTTTGCGCCTTTGTTTATGCAACTATAAGGGTTGTGCTAACCGGTAAGAATCGTAAGCGACATCAGCGCTTAAAAGCCCTTATCCCACGTGGGGACAAGGGCTTTTTTCTAGGGAAAAATTATCAAGCACCATTCTCCCAAAACCCTTACCCCCGCCACGTTGTTCGTAAAAATAGAACCAGGATCGTATATATTTCTAAACGGCCAACAAGCATCAACCATGATAGTAAATACTTGGCTGCTGCAGGTAAATGGGCATAGTTCTGGGCCGGGCCAACAGCGCCCAGGCCGGGGCCAACGTTCCCCAAAGTAGCTGCCACTGCACTGGCTGCTTCTTCTAATTTAAGAGGTGTTAAAGACATGAGTAAGGTACCCAGGGCAAACAACAGCAGATAGAACCCTATAAATTGGAGGATATTTAACACTAAAGGCTCCTTTACTATGCCTACATTGCTAAAACGAACTGGTACTACGGCGTGGGGATGAACGGCACGAAATAGTTCTGCGATACCATTTTTTAATAACACCATCAGACGCCCTACTTTAATTGAACCGCCTGTTGAACCGGTGCAGCCTCCCACAAACATTAACAAAAAGAGCAGGGTACGTGATAGGTTAGGCCATTGATTAAAGTCCACCGTAGCATAGCCCGTGGTAGTAACGATAGAAACTACCTGGAAGGCAGCCATGCGCAAGAGATTTTCTCCCGGCTTAAAACCTGCCAGGGATAGATCAACAACAATAATGATAAAGGCTGCCAAAATTATAGCACTATATAATTTAAACTCCGGGTTAAGCCAGAAATAAAAGGGATTCCTGAGCTTCACGGCCTGGTAATAAAGGGCAAAATTAACACCGGCCAAAAACATAAAGATAATAATAATCCACTGTATAAGGGGACTGTTATAATAGCCAATACTGGCATTTTTGGTGGAAAAGCCCCCTGTAGCCATGGTCCCGAAAGTATGGACAACGGCTTCGTATAAAGGCATACCTGAGAATAAGAGGAGTAAAATTTCCAGGGCGGAAAGGATAATATAGGTCAGCCAGAGGATTATCGCCGTTTCCTGGATACGTGGCTTTATTTTCTCTGTAACCGGACCGGGAGCTTCGGCCTGGATCATTTGTAATCCTCCGGAACCTAACTGGGAAAGAAGGGCAACAAAAAGGACCACTATTCCCATGCCACCGAGCCAGTGGGTAAGACTACGCCAGAAAAGAATAGAGCGGGAATGGGCTTCAATGTCGGTCATCACACTAGCGCCGGTAGTAGTAAACCCGGAAATTGTTTCAAAGATGGCATCGGCAAAATTAGGAAAGGTACCGGCAAAAATGTAAGGCAAACTACCAAAGATTGCAGCTGCCACCCAACTTAAGGCAACTACCGCATAACCCTCACGGCGACGGATCTCGCCATTATGACAGGGCCAGTAACTTAAAGGGATGCCTACGGCCAGGGTTATCGCGGCACTGTAAGTAAAGGCCAACCAATCCTTTTCCCGGAAATAAAGGGCTAATACCAGGGGAATCAGCAAAGCCAACCCAATTAAAATTATAACTTTCCCCAAAAGCTGGAGGACCACTCTGCAGCGCATTTTTCACTTCACCTGTTAGTGCCAAAAAAATTTTGGACGGCAGTTACAGCCTTAGGAAGGGCAAAAACAATTACATGATCACCTGGTGCTATATAATCGTTACCTCCGGGAATTATTATCTCGTCTCCCCTGGCAATGGCGCCGATGATAGCATGGCGGGGAAAGTTGATTTGCTGTATCGGCTTATTGGCCTGACGGCAATTCTGGGGAACGATAAATTCGATCATCTCTGCTTTATCCTGGCCCAATAAGCTGATCGATACAATTTGACCGCGGCGGACAAATTTTAAGATGGTCGCTGCCGTAAGGAGACGCGGGCTAATTACCACATCAATTCCAACCTTTTCCATCAGGCTGGCATAATCCGAACGCCCGACTTTAACAACAGTTTTTTTGGCGCCAAGATGTTTAGCTAACAGGGATACAAGCAAATTTACTTTATCGTCACCGGTAACGGCAGCAAAAACGTCCGCCTGGCCAATATCTTCTTCTTGCAGAAGCCCCAAGTCGCTGCCATCGCCATGGATGATGGTAACATGGGGTAGCTTGTGGCTTAAACTTTCACAAATATGGCGGTCCTTTTCAATAATCTTGATTTCAATCTTTTTACCCAACAGCTTTTGGGCCAAATAGTAAGCCGTCCTGGTACCGCCTAAAATGACGAGCCGCTGGGCGCGGGTACGTTTCTGTCCCAGGAGGTCCTCGACGGGTTCCATTTGCTTGGCCGGAGCCAGGACAAATACTTTATCACCACTAAGGAGGCGATCTTCACCCCTGGGAATTAACATCTCTTCGCCTCGCTGAATGGCTACAATCAAATAAGGGTTAGGCGAAGGTAAATCCTTCAACATTTTATTTACTGCCTGGGCACCAGGTGGTAGAATGAGTTCTAGCATTTGAATTTTACCACCTGCATAATATTCAGATTCAATGGCCTCAGGAGCTTCGACTAATTCAGCAATAGCGTTAGCTGTTACATAATCGGGATTGATAACAAAATCAATACCCAGGTCTTTATCAAAACCAATTTGATTATTTAACAGGTATTCAGGATTACGTATCCTGGCTACAGTTTTCTTTGCTCCTAGCTTTTTGCCAAACAGGCTGGCAACAATATTGACCTCATCATTTTCAGTCACTGCCACTAATAAATCCGTATCTGCTATACCGTTTTCTTTAAGAACGGTAGGGTTAGCACCATTGGCGCACACAGTTTGGACATCCAGTCTTTCTTCAACAGCCCTGATTCTCTCTGCATCTTGCTCAATAACTAAAACATCATGGTTGCTATATGATAGCATTTCAGCCAGCTTAAAACCTACTTTGCCAGCACCGATTATAGTTATGCGCAAGATTAGCACCTCTTTTGAAAAGTGTTAAAAGGGACCCGTTGGCAAGAATGAGCCTATATATTCGATAACGAACCTCAATATTCGATAACGAACCTCAAGTTTCCTGCTATGTTACCCGGAGAGAAAGTCTAAAACCCGGCTTGCTCCAGCCCGTTTCATCTTCTTGCAGGGTCCAAAGGGATGTATTATAATCGGTATATGGGAAAATCAGGTGGTGAAAAAATGGAATACGGAAGTAAAAAGGTGGCGGCGGTGGCCATAAAGATGGCCCTTGCTGAAAACCGGGAAGAAGAAGGTCGGCTAAAGAAAGAATTTGCTGGCGATGGTATCCGGGCGGCAGCCGTTGATTACGGCGGTGAATTTATCAATTCCGTGCAAAAAATCGTTGAAAGAGCAGTAGTGGCGGCCAAAAGGGAAGGGGTCATTAAAGAAACCCACCCCGAGGAAGGTGCCGTTGCCGGGGCAACCCGGGAAGCCCTGTCCCAGATCATGCCCAAGGCCCTGGGTTTAAACGTGGGGGGTAAAATTGGCATTGCCCGCTGGCATGATCACTTGAGTGTGGCCATTTTCTTTGGCATCGGCCTGCTGCACCTGGATGAAGTAGGTATTGGCCTGGGTCACCGGGCCGTCTGAGGGGCAGGATGGCAGGCAGTCTGGTATAAAAATCGCAGGATGGTAGGGGAGAACTATGGAAGAAAAAATTCACGGTTTACCCGGAGCCGGAGGCAAACAGGAAACCGGGGGGACAAAAGTACGGGGCTTACGCGGGGCCGTTGACGTGCCGGAGAATACGGCATCCGCCATTCTTACGGCTACGGAAGGTTTGCTCCGCGAAATAATAGCCCGGAACAGGCTGGCAGTAGAAGATATTATCAGCGCCATTTTTACGGTGACGCCGGATCTCAACGCGGCCTTCCCGGCCGAGGCTGCCCGGCGCCTGGGCTGGCAGGAAGCAGCCTTGTTGTGTGCTACCGAAATACCGGTACCGGGGGGGCTGCCGGGGATTGTCCGCGTTTTAATCCATGCTTATAGCGACCGGGAACCGGTCCACGTTTATCTGGGCCGGGCAGCACAATTACGCCCGGATTTACGTTGAAGCGAAAACAAAACTATTGACAGCCATTTACTATCCATGGTATGCTGTTAGCAACAAAATGAATATAGCTGAGTTGAGCTGAGTGGAGTTGGAGTTGAGCCTGGAGTATAATGAAGGAGAGTATACCAGACCAGGGCTCGCTTGAGCGCTGGTTTTTATTTTGTCTAAAAGGGGAGGAGAGACTGGTGATCCAGCCTGACCGGCAAACCTACCTGGAACTGGCCCGAAGGGTCCCCTATGTTCCCGTCTGGGCCGAAGTCCTGGCCGATACCGAAACCCCCATTTCCCTGTACTTAAGATTGGCCAACAAACCGGACAGCTTTTTGCTGGAAAGTGTTGAGGGCGGGGAGAGGCTGGGTCGCTACTCCCTGATCGGCTTTGATCCCATTCTGACTTTTACAATCCGGGCCGGGAAGGCATATTTAACTGCCCGGGGACAAACTGAGCTCCTCCTAGAAAAGCCGGTGGCGGCTTTACGCCGGTTAATTACGCAATTATCCCTACCGCCGGTTGTTGGGCCTCGTTTCTGCGGGGGATTGGTAGGTTACCTGGGTTACGAACTGGCCCGGGAAATAGAGAGCTTACCCGGCCACGCCGTGGATGACCTGCAACTGCCGGATACTTATCTAACCCTCCACCGGGTATTTCTCATCTATGACCACGTCTTGCGGACAGTACGGGTGGCTTGCCTTGGCCGGGGCGGGGAAGAAGCGGCAGCAGGTTATGAAGAAGCCGTAGCCGCAGTCCGGCGCCTCTTGCAGGCTTTTGATAGGCCTGCAAGATCGTGCCGGCAGGACGGTACCCCCCCCTTTACTGCCGGACCCTGGCAGGCCAATGTAACCCGGCGGGAATTTATCCAGGGAGTAAAAAAAGCCAAAGAATATATCGCTGCTGGGGATATCTTCCAGGTCGTCCTTTCCCAGCGCTTAAGCCTGCCCTTTGCCGGTGATACCCTGGCAGTTTACCGGCGCCTGCGCACCCTTAATCCTTCCCCCTATATGTTTTACCTGAACTTACCGGAAGTAAAACTGGTGGGGGCCTCCCCGGAAATGCTGGTCAGGGTAGAAGGTGGGAAGATTGACTACAGTCCCATTGCCGGTACCCGGCCCCGGGGCCGGACTCCCCGGGAGGACCAGGAGTTAACCCGGGAGCTCCTGGCCAGTGAAAAGGAGCGGGCCGAACATCTAATGCTCCTGGACCTGGGTCGCAACGACATCGGCCGGGTGGCAGCTCCCGGAAGTCTCCAGGTACCCCGGCAAATGGTAGTTGAATATTATTCCCACGTCATGCACCTGGTTTCTAGTATTACTGCCCGCCTGGCGCCGGGCAAGGACGCCCTGGACGCTTTACTCGCCTGTTTCCCGGCGGGTACGGTAACCGGGGCCCCGAAGGTGCGGGCCATGGAGATCATTGCCGAACTGGAGCCAACGGCGCGGGGACCTTATGCCGGTGCCGTGGGGTATCTCGGCCTCCACGGTAACCTTGATACCTGCATTGCCATCCGGACCATTACTTTTACCCGGGGGCAGGCCTTTGTTCAGGCCGGTGCCGGTATAGTTGCCGATTCCGACCCGGCGGGTGAATATGAAGAAACCTTGAATAAAGCCCGGGCTTTGCTTCAGGTGCTGAATACCAGGGGGGAAGAGAATTATGCTGCTAATGATCGATAACTACGACTCCTTTACCTATAACCTGGTCCAGTATTTCCTGGAACTGGGACAGGAGGTGGTGGTACGGCGTAATGACGCCATTACCCTGGAAGAAATTGCTGCCCTGCAGCCTGATTACCTGGTCCTTTCTCCCGGTCCCTGCACGCCCAATGAAGCGGGTATCTCCCTGGCGGCCATAACCGCCTTTGCCGGGAAAATCCCCATCCTGGGGGTTTGCCTGGGACACCAGAGCATAGCCCAGGCCTTTGGCGGCCGGGTAGTGCGGGCCGGGAGGCTAATGCACGGCAAGACCTCAACTATTACCCACGACGGCAAAACTATTTATCGTAACCTACCCAACCCCTTCACTGCCACCCGTTATCATTCCCTGATAGTTGAAGAAGAGACCCTGCCGGGCTGCCTGGAAGTCACAGCCCGCAGCGAAACCGGTGAATTAATGGGCTTGCGCCACCGCCACCTGGCGGTGGAAGGGGTCCAGTTCCACCCGGAATCCATCCTGACGGCGGTGGGCAAGGAATTGCTGCAAAATTTTTTAGAAGTATATGCTAAGCAAGCTTTCATGGAAGCTGGCACCCTTCCGCCTCAAGGCTTAAGTGGAACAAACGAATATAAAGCCAGCTAAACTATCCTTTGCGAGGGGAGATGAGTAGAGTGTTAAAGTCCCTAATTGGCCAGGTAGTAGCTGGCCAGGATTTAAGTGAGACCGAAGCTGAGCAAGCAATGGATAGCATCATGACAGGCGAGGCCACCCCGGCCCAGATAGCTGCCTTCCTTACTGCCCTGCGCTTGAAGGGTGAAACGGTAGAAGAAATCACTGGCTTTGCCCGGAGCATGCGCCGCCGGGCAGCCGGCCTCACCACCCGCCACCAGGTTTTTATTGACACCTGCGGGACCGGCGGTGACGGTCGCCATACTTTTAACATTTCCACCACGGCTGCCTTCGTTATTGCCGGCGCCGGGGTGGCCGTAGCTAAACACGGCAATCGTTCCGTATCCAGCCGTTGCGGCAGCGCCGATGTTCTGGAAGCCCTCGGTATCAAGGTTGACCTGCCGCCGGCAGCCGTGGCCCGCTGCCTGGATGAGGTGGGCATGGCCTTCCTCTTTGCCCCGGTATTTCACGGTGCCATGAAGTATGCCGCCGGCCCGCGCCGGGAAATCGGCATCCGCACCGTCTTTAACCTCCTTGGTCCCCTGACCAACCCGGCCGGTGCCCCCTGTCAGCTGGTGGGCGTCTATGATCCTTCTTTAACGGAAACAGTAGCCGCTGTCCTGGGGCGGCTGGGGAGCCGCCGGGCCTACGTGGTCCACGGCAGCGACGGCCTGGACGAAGTCACCACCACCGGATCTACGAAAATAACCTGCCTGGATCACGGCAGCCTCAGCACTTATACCTTTTATCCCGAGGATGCCGGCCTGCCCCGGGCCGGCTTAGAAGACCTGGCCGGGGGGACGGCAGCCGATAATGCTGCCATTACCCGTTCCGTACTGAAGGGCGAAAAGGGCCCGGCCCGGGACGTAGTTCTCCTCAATGCCGCCTTTGGCCTCCTGGCCGCGGGTGTAGAAAATTCCCTCCCGGCAGCCCTGGCTACAGCTGCAACGAGTATCGATTCCGGCGCCGCCATGGCCAAACTACAGGATATGACGGCCTGGATAGAAAGCTGGGCTGCCTGATGCTGGTGGAGATTTTGGCCCATAAACGCCGGGAAGTGGCGGTTACCAGGGAGCAACGGCCCCTGGCCCGCCTGGAAAGGGAGGTAAAAAATTTACCCTTGACCGGGGATTTTAGCGCCGCCCTGCGGCGCCAGGGAGCCGGCCTGAACCTCATTGCAGAATTAAAGCAGGCTTCGCCTTCCCGGGGCCTGATCCGGGCCGCCTTTGACCTGGAGGAACAGGCCCGACTTTATACAGCTGCCGGGGCGGCAGCCATTTCCGTATTAACAGACTGGCGTTTCTTTAAGGGTAAGCCGGAGTACCTGTCCCGGGTGCGGCAGGTAACCTCCCTGCCTCTACTCCGCAAGGATTTTATTGTTGACCCCTACCAGATTTATGAAGCCCGGGCTTTAGGGGCTGATGCTGTTCTGCTAATTGTTGCTGCCCTGGAGCCGGCAGAACTGCAGGAATACCTGGCCCTGGCAGATAGGCTTAAGCTGGGAGCCCTGGTAGAAGTCCATACGGAGGCAGAAGTTGAAGTAGCCCTCCAGGCCGGCGCCGGGATTATCGGCATCAATAACCGGGATTTACGGACCTTTAAAGTCGACCTGCATACTACCCTTGCTTTACGACCACTGATTCCCCCGGGGCCAGTGGTGGTCAGCGAAAGCGGAATCATGAGCCGGGCCGATGCGGCCCTGGTAGCTGAGGCTGGCGTTGATGCCATCCTGGTGGGGGAAGCCCTGATGACGGCGGGGGATGTCAGGGCCAAAGCTGCGGAGCTATGTCTATCTCAAGAACCTTATGCCGCTATCGTGGTAACATCAGAAGGATGAAAATAACGGGCTGGCATTTGTTTGGAGCGAGCAAAAACAATGCCGGCCTGGAGCGAAGTTATTTTTAGTGTAGAATAACAGCAGGAGTGACGTGATGGTCAGGGTAAAAATTTGCGGCATCCAGAGCTATGAAGAAGCCCGGCTGGTCCTGGACGCCGGCGTCGATACCCTGGGTTTTGTCTTTGCCAGGAGTCCCCGGCAAGTAAACCCGGAAACCGCCCGGGAGATAATAATGAAGCTGCCGCCCTTTACCACGACGGTAGGCGTTTTCGTGAATGAGCCCCGCTACAGCCTTATGGAAATAGCTACCTTCTGCCGCCTGGATGTCCTCCAGCTCCATGGTGATGAGCCGCCGGAATACTGCCGCGGGCTTTCCCAGCGGGTCATTAAAGCCTTCCGGGTACGGGATGCCAGCTTTATCCAGGCCATGGACTCTTACCCGGAGGTACAGGGCTTCCTCCTGGATGCTTACGTCCCGGGGGTTGCCGGCGGCAGCGGCCGGACCTTTAACTGGGAACTGGCCAAAGATGCTGTGGCCCGGGGCCGGCCTATCATCCTGGCCGGGGGCCTGACACCCGAGAACGTTGGCACCGCCATCCGTACCGTGCGGCCCTATGCTGTCGATGTGGCCAGCGGTGTGGAAACAAACGGCCGCAAGGATCCGGTCAAAATAGTTTCTTTTCTCCGGGCTGTGAGGGAAGCTGAAGAGCAGGTCAGCCGTCCAGCCACCGCATCACCCCTAGCGAAGAGGTGAAAATACTGATACGGAGGTAAAAGCAATATGGCATTACCAGACAGCCGGGGGCATTTTGGTCCCTACGGCGGGCGCTTCGTACCCGAAACCCTCATGCCGGCCCTGAGCGAAATCGAAAAGGCATACCGGGAGGCCAGGGAGGATCCCTCCTTTCAAAGGGAATTAAAATATTACCTTGAGCAGTACGCCGGCCGGCCGACACCTCTATATTTCGCAGCCAATCTCACCAGGCACCTGGGCGGGGCCCGGATTTACCTGAAGCGCGAGGATCTTAACCATACCGGTTCCCACAAGCTGAATAACGCCCTGGGCCAGGCTTTGCTCGCCCGGCGCATGGGCAAAAAACGCCTTATTGCCGAAACCGGTGCCGGCCAGCACGGGGTGGCCACAGCCACCGTGGCCGCCCTCCTGGGAATGGAATGCGAAATTTACATGGGGGAAGAAGATACCTGCCGCCAGGCCTTGAATGTCTTCCGCATGGAACTCCTGGGGGCCAGGGTAATCCCCGTGGCAGCCGGTAGCCGAACTTTAAAGGATGCAGTTAATGAAGCCCTGCGGGACTGGGTTACCAATGTCAGGACCACCTATTATCTAATCGGTTCAGTTGTTGGTCCCCACCCCTACCCCATGATGGTCCGGGACTTCCAGGCCGTCATCGGTGAAGAAACGCGGCAGCAGGTCCTGGAGGCTTCAGGCCGCCTGCCAGACCACCTCATTGCCTGTGTAGGGGGGGGCAGCAACGCCATGGGCCTCTTTTATCCCTTTATCCAGGACACCGGTGTCAAGCTGTGGGGCGCCGAGGCGGCTGGCCGTGGGTTAAATACCGGCCGGCATGCAGCCTCGTTAACTGCCGGTAAGCCAGGCGTCTTCCAGGGAGCTTACAGCTATATCATCCAGGACGAAAACGGCCAGATCAAGCCGGTATACTCGCTTTCAGCCGGCCTCGATTATCCCGGCGTAGGACCGGAGCATAGCTACCTTAAAGACAGCGGCCGGGCCACCTATATGGCCATTACCGATGCCGAGGCCCTGGAGGCTTTTCAACTGCTGAGCCGTTCGGAAGGCATCATCCCGGCCCTGGAAAGCGCCCATGCCGTGGCCCTGGCCATGAAAGTGGCCCCCGGGTTATCACAGAAAGAAATTATCGTCGTTAATCTTTCCGGCCGCGGCGATAAGGACGTCCAGCAGGTGGAGGCTGTGCTCCAGGAGGGAGGAAAAAACCATGGGTGTTGAAAGGATCGGCGCGACCTTTGCCGCCCGGGAAAAGGAAGGACGCAAGGCCTTAATCGTCTACCTCTGTGCCGGGGATCCTTCCCTGGAGGTGACGGCGGCGGCCGTTGAGGAACTGGCGGCAACCGGGGTTGATATCATTGAGCTGGGGGTACCCTTCTCCGATCCCGTGGCCGATGGCCCGGTCATCCAGGCCGCCAGCACCCGCGCCCTGGCCGGCGGGACGAATTTAAGGAAGATCCTGGACCTGGTCAAGGATTTGCGTTCCCGGGTGAGCCTGCCCCTGGTCCTCATGAGCTACTACAACCCCCTCCTCCAGTACGGCCTGGCAGCGCTGGCTGCCGACCTGGCCGCTGCCGGGGTAGACGGCCTGATCGTTCCCGACCTGCCCCTGGAAGAAAGCGCCCCTTTACGGGAAAAATTAGAAGCGGTAAAACTAGCGGCCATTCCCCTGGTGGCGCCGACTACGCCGGCAGAACGCCTGCAGCAAATTGCCGCGGCAGCGCAGGGCTTTATCTACTGCGTTTCCCTGACCGGGGTAACCGGGGCCAGGGAAAGCCTGCCCCCCGGGATTGCGGCGTATCTCGCCAGGGTGCGGGAGACAACGGACCTCCCCCTGGGGGTAGGATTCGGAATCAGCCATCCTGAGCAAGCCAGGCTCCTGGCTCCCCTTTGCGACGGCATCATCGTCGGCAGCGCTGTCGTCCAGGCCCTCCATGAAGGAGGCCTGTCGGCAGCCGTGGAAGTTGTCCAAAGCTTACGCCAAGCTATATAAAAATGATAAAAAGGCCCCTTGCCAGGAGGGGGGCACTGTGCTATAGTCTAAATTGTAGTATGGTAGGGTAACACTGCAGGGTTACTTAAAATGGCAGGATGGCAGTACGGCAGGAGAGATGGCACTTGAAAAAACGTCACTCCTGGCGTGGGTGACGTTTTGCTTTTACAGGAGGGTTACAAATGATCATTATCATGGAGCCTGGAGCAACTTTAGAGGAACAGCAGGCGGTGATAGCGCGCCTGGAACGGGAGGGTTTTAAGGTGCACCTTTCCCGGGGAGTAGAACGGACAATAATCGGTGCTATTGGTGATAAGACACGTCTGAAGTCTGAAACCCTGGCCGCCCTGCCCGGGGTGGAAAAGGTGGTGCCCATTTTACAGCCCTACAAGCTGGCCGGCCGGGACTTTCACCCCGAGGACACCGTGGTACCTGTAGGGGATTTGACCGTCGGCGGCCGCCAGGTGCACATAATCGCCGGGCCCTGCGCGGTGGAGAGCCGGGAGCAGCTCCTGGAAACCGCCATGGCCGTACGCGAGGCCGGGGCGACCATGCTGCGGGGGGGCGCCTATAAACCCCGCAGCTCACCTTACTCCTTCCAGGGCCTGGCCGCCAAAGGCCTGGAATTCCTGGCCGAAGCCCGGGAACTTACCGGTTTGCCCGTGGTGACGGAGATCATGGACCCGGCCCTGGTCACCGCAGTCGCGCAGGTTGCCGATGTACTGCAAATAGGTTCCCGAAACATGCAAAACTTTGCCCTGCTCCAGGCCGTGGGCCGCACCCAAAAGCCGGTGCTATTGAAGCGCGGCCTGTCGGCGACCATTGAGGAATGGCTCTTGGCCGCCGAATACATCCTCACTGAAGGTAATAGCCAGGTTATCTTATGCGAACGGGGCATCCGTACTTTTGAGACGTACACCCGTAATACCCTGGATCTGAGTGCCGTACCGGCAGTAAAGCATTTATCCCACCTACCGGTCATTGTCGATCCCAGCCACGGGACCGGGCGCAAGTTTATGGTCGCTCCCATGGCCAGGGCCGCCCTGGCTGCTGGCGCTGACGGCTTAATGATCGAGGTTCACCCCAACCCCCAGGAAGCCCTCTCCGATGGCCCCCAGTCCCTGACACCGGAGCAATTTGCCCGCCTGGTACAGGAAATCCGGCCCATTATCGCTGCCGGCGAGCGGGAACTGGGGCATCTGGTATCATGAAGGCAATAGCTTACCTGGGGCCCCCCGGGACTTTTTCCCATGAGGCTGCAGTTGCCTGGGCACGGCGGGTAGATCGCAACTGGCAGGCAGGGGCGGATACTTTCCTGGCCTGCCTGAGCCTCCCGGAAGTCATGGCCGCAGTCCAAAACCACCAGGCAGGAGCAGGCATTTTACCGGTAGAAAACTCCATCGAAGGAGCGGTGAACCTTACCCTGGACCTGGTCCTGGAGGAAGAAGGGCTACAGGTAATCGGCGAAGTAGTATTGCCGGTCTGCCACTGCCTTTTGGGCCAGGCAGAGGATATGAAAGCAATCCGGGAAGTCTGGTCCCACCCCCAGGCCCTGGCCCAGTGCCGCCATTACCTGGCCACTAACCTCCGTGAAGCAAAACTTAAGGCGGTTACCAGTACGGCTGAGGCTGCCAGGGAGGCCCGCCAGAGGCCGGAACTGGCGGCCATCGCTTCGGCCTTTGCCGCCAGGCTTTACCAGCTACCGGTACTGGCAACAAACATCCAGGATTACCAGGAAAATAAGACGCGCTTCTGGGTCCTGGGCCGGGAGGCACCGTCCCTCCCCGGTCCTTACAAGACCTCCCTGGTGGTGACTGCCCTGGCCAACCGCCCGGGAAGTCTTTATGCTATTTTAAAGGATTTTGCTGAAGCCGGCATTAATTTGACGCGTATTGAATCCCGTCCGACCAAAAAGGAACTGGGGGAATACCTTTTCTTTATTGACTGCGAGGGCAAAGCCACGGCACCACCATTAAAAGAAGTGCTGGCAGGCCTGAAATCCAGGACGGGTTTATTAAAAATCCTGGGATCTTACTCCCAGGACAGGGGGGAAACCAGTTGCAGCTAGTTCCGGGTCCGGTTCCGGTTGCCCCACCGCCAGCAAAGGAAATAAATAGTAACAAACGAGCCGGTCCTCTGGTTGAAAGAGTGGCCATTATCGGCCTGGGCCTCATGGGGGGTTCCCTGGGCCTGGCCCTGCTGCAGGGAGGCCTGGCCCGGGAAGTGGCGGGATATGACCGCGAGGTTGAGGCCATCCAGGCAGCCATGCAACTTGGTGCCATCAACCACCAGGCTACCTGCCCGGAGGAAGCCGTCGCTGGGGCTGAGGTAGTAATTCTGGCCGTACCGGTAGGGGCCTTAAGCCAGGTGGCCGGGGCCATCGCCCCGGCCTTGGCGCCTGGGACCATTGTTACCGACACCGGCAGCGTCAAAGGAGCCGTTGTCCGGGAACTGGAAAGTATTCTTCAGCCCCGGGCCTTTTATGTCGGCGGCCATCCCATGGCCGGATCCGAGCGGGCCGGCATCAAGGCCGCCGACCGCTATCTCCTGGAAAATGCCGTCTATGTATTAACGCCGACCCCGGCCACCGATGCCGGGGCCTTGCAACGCCTGGAAGAGTTGTTTCAGGTGATGGGCTCAAGGGTTATGACCCTGGATCCGGAGGAGCACGACCTGGTGGT
This sequence comes from Neomoorella stamsii, assembly GCF_002995805.1. GTDB lineage: Bacteria > Bacillota > DSM-521 > Neomoorellales > Neomoorellaceae > Neomoorella > Neomoorella stamsii. The sequence goes on along the minus strand of NZ_PVXL01000043.1, from coordinate 98,460 downwards.
GGCCGGGATCAGCCATTTACCCCATCTCTTAGCCGTCAGCCTGATGCAAACTGCTGGCATTCTTTCCCGGGAGCATCCCCTGGCCCTGATGTTGGCTGCCGGGGGGTTCCGGGATACAACCCGCATCGCTGCGGGGGACCCGGTCATGTGGCGGGATATTTTTCTCCACAACCGCCAGGCTATTCTTACTTTGTTAAAATGCTGGCGCCGCCAGGTGGAAGCCCTGGAGGGGATGATTGTCCGTGGTGATGGCGAGGACCTGGAGGCTGCATTACAACAGGCCCGCTCTTTAAGGGCCCAGGTGCCGGTGCGGCAAAAAGGCCTGCTGCCCGCCCTCCATGAACTGGTGGTTACCGTCCCCGACCAGCCGGGGGTTATTGGCGGTATGGCTTCGGTCCTGGGCAATGCCGGTATTAATATTATTGACATCGAAATCCTCCGGGTGCGGGAGGGGGAAGGAGGCAGCATCCGCCTGGGCTTTACCACAGCCGCCGCTGCCTCAAAAGCCCTGGAAATATTACAAAGCAAAGGGATTAATGCCCGGGTGTTGTAAAACGGCTTGACACCGGTAGATATTCCTGGTAGTTTGGAAGGGGAATCAGGAGGAAAAGAATGCAGCTTATTATCAAGCCGCCGCCATCCCTGGCGGGAAGTTTAAGACCGCCGGGGGATAAATCCATTTCCCACCGGGCGGCCATCATCGGGGCCCTGGCCGCAGGGACAACAATTATCGAGGGTTTCCTGGAGGGAGCCGACTGCCTCAGCACTTTAAAATGTCTCAGGGCCCTGGGAGTAGATATCGATGGCCCCCACGAAGGCCGGGTAGTTGTCCGGGGTGATGGGATGGCTTCCTTGCAAGAGCCGGAAGCGATCCTCGATGCCGGCAATTCGGGTACCACCATGCGCCTCCTCCTGGGGGTGCTGGCCGGGCAGCCCTTTTATAGCGTGATTACTGGCGACGCCTCCCTGCGCCGGCGGCCCATGGGCCGGGTGACCCGGCCCCTTGCGGCCATGGGGGCCAGGATCTGGGGACGCCAGGGCGGGGAACTGGCCCCCTTAAGTATCCAGGGTGGTAACCTGCAACCCCTTACCTATACCCTGCCGGTGGCCAGTGCCCAGGTAAAATCGGCCCTGCTCCTGGCCGGCCTTTTTGCCCCCGGGGAGACGGTTATTATTGAACCCTGCCGCTCACGGGATCACAGTGAGCGCCTGCTCAAAGCAGCCGGGGCTGCTATCAAGGTCGAAGGGCTGGCTGTCAGGATCGCAGGCCAGAAGCCCCTTAAGCCATTAACCATCAGCGTTCCAGGGGATATTTCGGCAGCGGCTTTTTTCCTGGTAGCCGGGTGTATCCATCCCCGGGCCAGTATCACCCTGGAAAATGTAAATTTAAACCCCACCCGCACCGGCATCCTGGATGTACTGCTGTCCATGGGGGCGCAAATATCGGTAATGCCCCGGGGCGAGAGCGGCGGCGAGCCGGTCGGTGATATCCAGGCAACCTCCAGCGGCCTCCGGGGTGTGGAGATGGGCGGCGAACTCATTCCCCGCCTCATTGATGAAATACCAGTCCTGGCAGTGGCGGCCGCCCTGGCCGAAGGGGAAACGGTAATCCGCGACGCAGCAGAACTGAAGGTGAAGGAGAGCGACCGCATCACTATGGTGGCCCGCGAGCTGGACAGGATGGGCGCCAATATCCAGGCACGGCCCGATGGTTTCCTGATTAAAGGGGTTAAAGGGGGCCGCCTCCAGGGAACGGTGGTGGACAGTCACGGCGATCACCGCCTGGGAATGGCCCTGGCAGTAGCCGCCCTGGTGGCCGAAGGGCCAACGGTAATCAAGGGCGCTGAATGTATGGCCATTTCTTACCCCCATTTTGTCGCCGACCTGGCCCGGCTGGGGGTAGAAGTCAGGGAAGAAGAGTGAGGAATAAATTGCACGGTAACGTAGCCATCGACGGCCCGGCCGGGGCCGGTAAAAGCACAGTAGCCAGGCTCCTGGCGCAAAAACTGGGTTATCTATACATCGACACCGGGGCCATGTACCGGGCCCTGACCTGGAAGGCCCTGCACCAGGGGATAGACCTGGCCGACGACCGGCAACTGGTTGCCCTGGCAGAGGCAACTACTATCAGGCTGGAAAATACGGCTGCTGGCACAGTGAAGGTTTACTGCGATAGCGAGGAAATTACCGCGGCCATCCGGCAGGAAACTGTTTCCCACCATGTGTCTACCGTCGCCCGGGTCCCAGGGGTGCGGCGGCGGCTGGTGGAGCTACAGCGGCAGATGGCCACCTCCAACCGGGTGGTCATGGACGGCCGCGATATCGGGACCAATGTTTTGCCGGAAGCGCCTTACAAGTTTTTCCTGACGGCTTCCCTGGAAGAGAGGGCGCGGCGGCGTTACCAGGAACTCATAGCTTCTGGCCGGCCGGTAGACCTGGAAACCATAAAGGAAGAAATCCGCCGGCGGGATGCCCAGGATAGCCAGCGTGAAGTTGACCCCTTGCAGCCAGCGCCCGACGCCGTGATCATTGATACCACTAATATGAAAGTTACAGAAGTAGTGGCTAAAATGCTGGATCTAATCCAGGTCCCTCATGGGGTTAATGCCCCCGCAAGCAAACCATGAAAAAAGGAATAAGGCTGGCTTTTGTTTGGACGAGCGAGTTTCTACGGAGCGGTTTAAGCGGCCCAGGCGAAGCAACAAAGTTACATTTTCAGGGGAGTCCTCCAAGTGTTTTACCAGTTCGCTAAATTTGTCTGTTATCTCTTCTTGCGCTTCTTCTGCCGCTGGGAAGTTCAGGGACGGGAAAACTTCCCCCTTGAGGGACCGGTTATTGTCATTGCTAATCATATTTCCTACCTGGACCCGGTGGCAGTCGGCGTGGCTGCCCCCCGGACGGTGCGCTTTATGGCCAAGGAAGAACTTTTCCATATTCCCATAGTTAACTGGATTATCACGGGGCTGCACGCCTTCCCCGTCCGCCGGGGGCGTTCCGACCGGGCGGCTTTAAAAGCAGCCCTGGAGGTCCTCCATGACGGCCAGGTCCTCGGCATGTTTCCCGAAGGCACCCGCAGCAAGGACGGCCGGCTGCTCCCTTTCCAGCATGGCGCCGCCCTGCTGGCCTTGAAAACCGGTGCCCCCTTACTGCCGGTGGCCGTAAAAAATACCAATAGAGTCTTTCGTGGCGGCAGGATTAAAGTGATCATCGGCCAGCCTTTAAAATTTGAGACTGCAGGTCCAAGTACACCCCAGCAGGTCCAGGACCTGACGGTTGCCGCTTACCAGGCAGTAGCCAAAATGCTGGCTTAAGGCCAGCTTTTTTTAATGGCAGGCAGGATTTTGCGCCTTTTTCGCGAAATGTAAATAATGTTTGGCTGGAATTAGCAAACTAAATTTTAGCCCTGATCCAGGAGAAGAGCTTTAGTGGATGTGATTGTAGCTGATTATGCAGGTTTTTGTTTTGGCGTCACGCGGGCCGTAAAACAAGCCAGGGAGGCTCCCAAACCAGTCGCCTCCCTGGGGGCCCTAATCCATAACCGGCAGGTAGTGGAACAGCTGGCCAGGGAAGGTGTCCACCCAGTAAATTCCCTGGAAGAAGTAGATAGCGGCCGGGTATTAATTCGTTCCCACGGCGTGACGCCAGAAATTTTAGCCGCGGCCCGGGAAAAGGGCCTGGAGATTATCGACGCTACCTGCCCCTACGTAGCCCGGGCCCAGCGCTTGGCCAGGAAACTGGCTGGTGAAGGTTACCAGGTAATAATTGTAGGTGATCCTGGACACCCCGAGGTTAAAGGGTTGCTCGGCTGGGCCGGTCCAGGGGCAGTAGTAGTTCCCCATAAAGAAGCAGCAGCAAACCTGCCATTTCACCCCCGGCGGGCGGTTTTAGCCCAGACCACCCAGCCGGAGGAGAAGCTGAAGGAAGTTGCCGCTGCTTTACGTTCCAATACGGATACTCTGGTAGTACACAATACCGTTTGCCAGGCTACCCGCCAGCGCCAGGAAGCAGCAGTTAACCTTGCGCGCCAGGTAGACGTAATGGTGGTAGTCGGCGGTAAGGAGAGCGCCAATACCCGCCACCTGGCAGAACTCTGCCGGGCTACGGGGACGCCGACCTACCACGTGGAAAGGGCCGGGGAGTTGTGTCGCCAGTGGTTTATAAATGCCCGGAGGGTCGGGGTCACAGGTGGCGCTTCGACCCCAGCGTGGATTATTGAGGAGGTAGTAGTAATGCTGGCTGAAGAGGAAAAGGTAATGTTTCCAGAAGACGAAAAGGAACCGGTAAAGGCACCGGAAGGGGCCGACTTTGCGCCGGCCGGGGAAAATAACGAGATTGAGGTGGAACCGGAAGCCAGTCCTGACGTTCCAACTGCAGAGGCAGAGGACACCGCGGTAGCAGCAGGAGCCGTAGCCGGCCCGGCAGAACCGGCAATTGAGGAACCTGCTGCTCCCGGAGAACAGCAAGAAGAACAGAAAAATGAAATGCAACAAATGGAAGCAAAAATGCCTGAACTGCGTCGGGGCAGTATTGTCACAGGTACAGTAGTCCAGGTCAACGATAATGAGGTCCTGGTGGATGTAGGGGGTAAGTGCGAGGGGATTATTCCTTTAAATGAACTCTCGCACCGTAATATAAGCGACCCCCGTGAAGTAGTAGCCGTAGGCGATACCATCAATGTCATGGTTTTAAAGCCCGAAAACGAGGAAGGCCATCCCGTTTTATCCAAGCGCCGCGCCGACCGCCGGGCTGCCTGGGAGAAGCTGGAGGAATACCTGGCCAGCGGCGCTGAACTCCAGGGCGAAGTTATCGAAGTAGTTAAAGGCGGCTTACTGGTCGATGTAGGCGTCAGGGGCTTCATCCCCGCTTCCCTCATAGAAAGGGGTTACGTTGAAGATTTAAACGCCTACCTGGGTAAAACTTTACGCCTGCGGGTTATCGAACTGGACCGCAGCAAGAATAAAGTTGTCCTTTCCCAGAAGGCCATCCTGGAAGAAGAGTATGAAAAACAACGCCAGGCTACCTGGGACAGCCTGGAGATAGGCCAGGTCCGTAAAGGCGTAGTCCGGCGGCTGACCAACTTTGGCGCCTTTGTCGACCTGGGCGGTGTTGATGGCCTCCTCCATGTCTCAGAAATTTCCTGGGGCCGGGTGGAACATCCCCGGGATGCCCTGGCGGAAGGCCAGGAAATCGAAGTAAAAATCCTGGGTATCGATAGGGAAGAAGGCAAAGTTTCCCTAGGTCGCAAACAACTCCTGCCCAATCCGTGGGATACGGCTGCCGAGCGTTATCCGGTGGGGACGGTTGTAGAAGGTAAAGTTTTGCGCCTGGCCCCCTTTGGCGCCTTTGTGGAAGTCGAACCGGGTATTGAGGGCCTGGTGCATATCTCCCAGCTGGCCGACCGTCACGTGGAAAAACCTGAGGATGTGGTGAACGCAGGAGAGGTCATCCCGGTTAAAGTCCTGGGGGTAGACAAGGAAGCCCATCGCATGAGCCTGAGTCTCCGCCAGGCTCTCCGGGACAAGGCCAAAAAGCAGCCCAGGCAGGTGGAAAAACTCCAGGAAAGCCATGATGACAGCGGTGTTAAACTGGGTGACCTGTTTGGGGAGCTTTTTGAAGAGGCAAAATGAAACGCGAGGCGTAAGGGGATGCCAGAGACTATCGCGGGGAGGGGCCAGCGCAAGCTGGAGCACCTGCGTTTATTCCAGCAAGACTGTAGCGGCACCAGCGGCCTGGAGGATGTCCATTTAATCCACCAGGCCCTGCCGGAACTCGACTGGATGGATATTGATCTTAGCTGCCGGTGGCTGGGGAAAACCCTGGCCGCCCCTTTTATTATTAATGCCCTTACGGGCGGCCCTCCCGAAACAAAGACCATCAATGCCGCCCTGGCCAGGGTGGCCCGGCGAACTGGCATCGCCCTGGCCGTAGGCTCCCAGAAGGCAGCCATAGAAAATAAAGCCTGGGTAGAAAGTTTCGCCATTACCCGCCGGGAAAATCCGGAAGGCTTAATCCTGGCCAATCTGGGGGCCGGTAATTCCCCAGACGCTGCCCGGGAAGCGGTAGCCATGATCGCTGCCGACGGTTTACAGGTACACCTCAATGCTGCCCAGGAACTGGTCATGCCGGAGGGCGACCGTTCCTTCCGGGGCTGGCTGGAGAATATCCAGGCCATGGTAAACTCCCTGGACGTACCCGTTATTGCTAAAGAAGTGGGCTTTGGCCTGTCCCGGGAAGCAGCATTACAGCTATATCATGCTGGTGTCCGTATCCTGGATGTCGGCGGCCGCGGCGGGACTGATTTTGCCGCTATTGAAAATAAGCGCCGGGACCGCCAGATTGCGGCCCTGGCCCAGTGGGGCCTGCCCACGGCGGTAAGTATCCTGGAAGTTAAGGAACTGGGCCTGCCGGTGGAGATTGTAGCCACCGGCGGTATCCGCAGTGCCCTGGATGCCGCCCGGGCCCTGGCCCTGGGTGCGAAAATTGTTGGTGCAGCCGGCCATTTCTTAAAAATTCTCCTGGAGCGGGGTGAAGAGGCCCTGGCGCAGGAGATTTTCAGCTGGCAGGAAGATTTAAAACGCATTTGCCTTTTAACTGGTTGCGCCACCCCGGCGGAACTGGCATCTAAACCACTGGTCATTACCGGGCGGACAAAAGCCTGGCTGGAAGGTATCCAGCGCCGGTAGGGAGCAGGCATTATCTCGTGGGTACCAAACACTCTGTGGTCCTTCTGAGCAGTGCGGGGCCTATTCAACACCAGATCCACCGTCCATTATTGACGGTGGATTTTTTATCTCCCGGCCGGTCGCGGTATATTTCTTACCTGACGGGGAAATCTAACCCTGGAAGGTGATTAATCATGACGGGATATACCATTGGTGTTTTACTTTTAGTCATTGTCTTTGGCCTGGTCTATTTTGGCTTGGCCCACAGGGTCCTGGACCGCCTTTATTTAAGCGACCGGGCTGCTCTGGCCCTCATTGTCGCTATGATTGTCGGGAGCTTTATCAATATCCCTATATCTAGCGGGCGAGTAGTTACTTCTGTTAATGTCGGGGGTGGCCTGATACCCTTTGGCCTGGCCATCTACGTCTTGTACCGGGCCGGAACCGCACGGGAAGTAGGGCGAGCTTTGCTGGGGGCAGTAATTACCGCTGCCGTACTTTTTGGCATCAGCCTAGTTACCCGGGGCCGGGAAGCCTGGAATGTTTACGGCCTTAGCCTCCTGGACCCCCTTTACTATTATCCCCTCATCGCCGGTGTAGTCGCCTACCTGGTGGGCCGCTCCCGCCGGGCAGCCTTTGTTGGTGCCATTCTGGGAGTGCTGCTGCTGGATGTCGTCGACCTCTTTTTCTACCTGAGCCGGGGGTTAAGGGGAACGGTAGCCTTCGGTGGGGCTGGCATTATCGATGTTACCTTTATGGCCGCCGTTGTGGCCGTGCTCCTGGCCGAGTTAATCGGTGAAGTGCGGGAAAGGGTCCAGGGTGGCCCGGAAACGACCGGCCATTCCCGTTCCTTACTGTCCAGCTTACAGGGACCATCATTAAAACCTTTAACAGCTAACAAACATGATACAAAGGATAACGGTGGTGAACAGGGTGAATAAATTAAGCCGGTCCCATAGTTTACGGGGTGGATTAATCCTTCTGGTCTTTGCCTTAGCCCTGGTGGGTGCCCTTACCTTCCAGGAAAACCGGCGGGGAGCTGTCACCAGGGTGTTTAGCCTGGCCAACTTAATAAGCAAAACTCATACCGAAGGCCAGTATTCCATTTTAGTTGACGAACAGGGCCGGGTCCTGGATATGATGGCCCGCCGGGTTTACATTAACGATGAGTTTATTGCCGCCGACAATCGTCGTTATAAGGTAATTCGCGTTGAAGGCAACAAGGCTATCTGCCGGGAAATAGGTATAGAGCAACTTTCCCAGGCGGGAGGAGAGGTTGCTGTTCCGGCCGGGGCAACTGTCCCGGTTCAGGCCGGAGGCAGCCAGGTAATCGGCGTTTACCATTCCCATGATGATGAATCCTATGTACCCAGCCAGGGTACAGAGAGTATACCCGGCCGCGGCGGTATCCTGCAGGTTGGTACGGTCTTTGCCAACCGCCTGCGCAGCCTGGGCTTAACTGTAATAGAAGACCAGACTTCCCATGCTCCCCATGATGACGCGTCCTACCGGCGCTCCCGCCGTACAGCCATGGGTTTACTGCAAAAGGGAGCGGCAGCCATCTTTGACCTGCACCGGGACGGCGTACCTGACCCCACCTTTTACCGCCGCACCATTAATGGCCAGGATGTAAGTATGATCCGTCTGGTCGTCGGCCGGGAGAATCAGAATATGAGTGCCAACCTGGATTTTGCCAAGCGGCTTAAGGCTGCAGCAGATGCCAGGTACCCGGGATTGATCAGGGGGATTTTCATCGGTGCCGGCAGCTATAACCAGGACCTTTCACCCCGGGCCATGCTCCTGGAAGTCGGTACCCATACCAACACCCTGGCTGAAGCCGAACGAGGGGCAACTCTCTTTGCCGACGTCGTGCCTCCTGTCCTGGGGGTGGCGGCCCGGCCCACGGCCGCCCGGACTCCCAGCACTACTGCCGACTGGAAGGGAGTCCTCTTTGTTATCCTGGCTTTCGCCCTTGGCGGCGGCGCTTTCCTAATTATTTCTACCGGAAGTTGGGAAAAGGCCGTGGCCCGACTTAAGCAGTTTACTTCGATAGAGTGGGTCAATTTACTGGGCTGGCGGCGGTCAAGGAGGCCTTTGTTGACCAGGGAAGCAGGACAGAGACCCGGCAACCAGAAGGAAATGGTGAAGCTGGACAAGAAACCTGCTTTGGAGTCAACGCCCAACGATGAACGGGCCGACTGGCAAAAGGACTAAAATGTTAGTTATCTACCATTGTTTTGGTGGCTCCCATTCTTCGGTTACGGCAGCAGCCATTCACCTGGGGCTATTGCCCCGCAACAGGTTACCTACGGCAGCGGAACTCCTGGCCCTGCCGTATTTTGATGGCCGCAGCCGGGGGGAAGAGGGTGAACTGAAATTTATGGGTACCGATGTTTATGGTAATAAGGTATACGCCGCTGGTAAAAAAAACCTGGGCAGCAGGTTCGAAACTCTACTTTATGACCTGGCCGCCGCCCTGGGGGTGCCGCGGCAAGAAATTTTGCTTCTTAATACGTCCCCGCTGGTAAATCTATTAATGCGGCTGGGCGGTTTTACTTCGCGCCGTATCGGCCTGACTGCTCCAGGACGTCCGGTGGTAATCTGGGGCACCAGGAGCGCCTTTTTCCAACTGGTCGATTTTGTCTCCCGGAACCGCCCTTTATGGGAAGGCCATTAGAGTGATTATCATTTACGCCTGTTTTAGCGGTACCCATGCTGCCGTAATAGCCGCTGCCCTCCATTTAAACTGGCTCAGCACGGAACAACTACCGGGCTGGCAACAAGTAAAAAAATTACCCCACTTTGATGTCCCCGAAGGGAAGGGTGGCCTGCGCTATATGGGCCACACGCATGCAGGCCATGCCGTCTATACTGCTACCGTCGGCCATGACGGCGAGGCAGCCCGGCGGGCCGTAGAGACTTTCCTGGTGGCCCTGGGCCGGAACCAGGGTGAGGTGCTGTGGATAGACGTTTCCCCCCAGGTTTCCTTTTTATGGCGGGCGGGCGCTTTTTGCCGGCGCTATCGCCGCCTGGCCTGGTTGGGGCGACTGCTGCTACAGTGGAGCATGGGGCGAGACTACTCCGTCCTGGTTAACCTGGTTAAGAAGGCTCTCCAGCAAGAGTTAAACACGGCAACCAAAACCAGCAGCCAGGCGTAAAACCCCGGCCCAAGGTAAAAACTTGACGGCCGGGGTAAAATATTGGATAATTAAGGCGAAAAAAACGCAGGCCTGTGTACCACAGCTGGGACCTGCGCAGTGAAGTCAGGAGATGACATCTGCTTGTCTAAACAAAGGGCAGTAATAACTGCCGTCCGGCCGGACAGTATAGCTGCCGAGCTGGGAATCAACCCCGGCGATGTGCTGGTGGCCATCAACGGGGAACCGGTGCCCGACCTGATTGTCTACCGTTACCTTTGCGCCGGTGAAAACCTGGAAGTGGAGATTGAAAAGCCCGGCGGCGAACGATGGCTCGTGGAAATTGAAAAGGATTACGACGAGGACCTGGGGCTGGAATTTGCCGTACCGACATTTGATGGCCTGCGCCGTTGTAGCAATAAATGCCTTTTTTGCTTTGTCGACCAGATGCCCCGGGGCCTCCGGCCCGGTCTTTATATCAAAGATGACGATTACCGTTATTCCTTTCTCCACGGCAATTTTATTACCCTGACCAACTTAAAACCCCGGGACTGGGAATATATCTTCCGCTGGCACCTCAGCCCCCTCTATATTTCCGTCCATACCACCAATCCGCAATTAAGATACAGGCTTTTAGGCAATCAACGGGGCGGGGAAATCATGGTGCAGCTGAAGAAGCTGGCCGCTGCCGGCATCCAGATGCATACCCAGATTGTCCTCTGCCCGGGGCTCAATGACGGCCCGGAGTTAGAGCGGACGGTAAAGGACCTCAGCAGCCTTTATCCCGCGGTACAATCTATTGCTGTAGTGCCGGTGGGTTTGACTTCCCGGCGGGAAAATTTATTCCCCTTGCGGCGGGTGACACCGAAGGAAGCTGCGGCAATAGCGAACAGGATTACAGCCTGGCAGGCTGAGTTTCGCCACCGCTTTGAGCGTGGCCTGGTCTACGGGGCCGATGAACTCTACCTGCTGGCCAATCTCCCGCTACCCCAGGCTCCTTACTATGACGACTTTCCCCAGACGGAAAACGGCGTTGGCCTCACGCGCCTTTTCCTGGATGATTTTGCAGCTGCTCTGGCTAACCTCAACCGGCCTGAAATCAAGCACCGCCGGGTGGTAATAGCCACCGGTACCCTGGCGGCTACCCTCCTGGCAGGACTCGTCCAGGAGGCCACGGCCAGGGCCGGCAATCTGGAAGCCAGGGTAATCCCGGTACCCAACCTTTTCTTTGGCCCGCAGGTGACGGTGGCCGGCCTCCTTACCGGCCAGGACCTGTTGAGGGGCTTAAAAGAAGCTGCCCCCTGGGTCCGGGAAAAAGAAGGAGTTATTCTCATACCCGACGTTATGCTAAAAAAGGACGCCCCGGTTTTCCTGGATGACCTGACGCCAGAGGCACTGGCCAGGGAGTTAGGGGTAGAAGTGCAGGTAATTCCGGCCACAGGTCGCGGCCTGGTAGAGGGATTATTAAAGCCATGCGGAGGTATTCTTTTTGCCTAAACCGATAGTAGCCATTGTCGGCCGGCCCAATGTCGGCAAGTCAACCCTTTTCAATCGCCTCACCGGCGCCCGGGTGGCTATCGTTGAAGACACCCCCGGAGTAACCCGGGACCGCCTTTACCGCGACGCCGAATGGCGAGGGCGCCAGTTTACCCTGGTAGATACGGGGGGCATTGCTGCCAGGCCGGATGATCCCCTGGTGGCCCAGGTAAGACGCCAGGCCGAACAGGCCCTGGAGGAAGCTGATGTTATCCTCTTTGTAGTTGATACCAGGACCGGCCTGACCGCCGACGATGAAGAGGTGGCAGAGATATTACGCCGCTCCGGGCGGCCGGTAATCCTGGTGGCCAACAAGGTCGAAGACTTCAGCGATCCTGTCCTGACCCACGAATTTTATCGCTTGGGCCTGGGAGATCCTTTTCCTGTTTCCGCCATTCATGGTTTAAATATCGGCGATCTCCTGGACAGGGTAGTTGACCTCTTACCGGAGGCTGCCGTAGAAGAGGACGGGATGGCCTTAAAAGTAGCCGTGGTGGGGCGGCCCAATGTGGGTAAGTCTTCTATCGTCAACCGCCTCCTGGGCGAAGAACGGGTCATCGTCAGCGACCTGCCGGGCACTACCAGGGATGCCATAGATACATATATTCGCCAGGGCGAAAGGGAGTACATCCTTATTGATACCGCCGGCATGCGCCGCAAGAGCCGCATCGCCGATTCCACCGAGCATTACAGCGTTTTGCGGGCCCTGAAGGCGGTGGAACGGGCCGACGTAGTCCTGGTAGTCCTGGACGGTACCGAAGGCGTAACCGAACAAGATAAAAAAATTGCTGGCTATGGCCATGAACACGGCAAAGCCTCTATAATAATAGTAAACAAGTGGGATTTAGTGCCCAGGGATGATAAAACAATGGCCCGTTATGAGGAGATGATCCGCCAGGAGTTAAGTTTTATGTCCTATGCTCCTATCCTTTTTATTTCTGCCCTGACAGGGCAACGGGTTGCCCGGATTTTACCCGCCATTGATGCTGTGGGAGCAGAAGCCAGCCGTCGTGTTGCTACAGGAACATTAAATTCCATAGTGCGAGAAGCGGTCATGCTCACGCCACCGCCGGCGGTAAAGGGCCAGGCGGTTAAAATCTTTTACACCACCCAGGTCAAGGTCAAACCGCCGACCTTTATCTTCTTCTGCAACCGTCCAGAAGATGTCCATTTTTCCTACCAGCGTTATTTGGAGAACCAACTCCGGCAGGCCTTTGGTTTTGAGGGCACACCACTGCGTTTATTATTCCGGCGCAGCAAAGGGCAATAATTAAAAAAATGGAGGGGAAAATATGTGGCTGCTGGCCCTGGTACTGGCTTATCTTATTGGTTCTATTCCCACGGCTTACGTGGTGGGACGTTATGTGTACGGTTTTGATATCCGGCGACGGGGCAGTGGTAATGTCGGCGCCACCAACGCTTTAAGAACCATGGGTACTTTTCCAGGCCTGCTGGTACTGGCAGTTGATGCCCTGAAAGGCATCCTGGCTGTCTGGTTGGGCCAGGCCATGGGTGGTCCCTGGCTGGCAGCCATAACGGCCCTGGTGGCCATTATTGGTCATAACTGGTCTATATTCCTGGATTTTCAAGGAGGAAGGGGGGTAGCTACGACTGCTGGTGCAGTGCTGGCCATGGCGCCGCCTGTCATCTTCTGGGCCGCATTGCTCTGGGTGGTAATCGTAGTTTTTACTCGCTATGTCTCCCTGGGGTCAATTTTAGCTGCTGCCTTAGCCCCTTTTCTAATGCTCTTTTTTCACCGGCCCTGGCCCTATATCCTTTTTACCTTTGTCGGGGCAACACTGGTTATATACCGCCACCGGCCCAATATCAAACGCCTGCTGGCTGGGACCGAACATAAACTGGGGGAGCGAAGTTAATTGACCGGAACTATTGCCGTCATTGGTGCCGGCAGCTGGGGGACGGCCCTGGCCGTTTTACTGGCCCGGAAGGGCTTGCAGGTTAACCTCTGGGCCAGGCGCCGGGAACTGGTAGTTGAACTGGAAGAACTGAGAGAAAATAAAGTATATTTGCCGGGAGTTAAATTGCCTGTCGGGATCAGGCCAACGACCGATCTGGAATTAACCACCAGGGAGGCAGGCCTGGTGGTTCTAAGCGTTCCATCCCATGCCGTCCGTTTAACAGCCCGGCAGGTAAAACCTTTTTTGCCTCCAGGAATAATAGTCGTAAATACTGCGAAAGGGCTGGAGCTGGACACTAAAAAACGTTTATCAGAAGTCCTTACCGAAGAAGGCCTGGCGCAGGTGGCAGTGCTCTCCGGCCCCAGCCATGCCGAAGAAGTCGGCCGCGGCCTGCCGACGACCGTGGTCGTAGCTGCTGCCAACCGGCAGATAGCTGAATATGTCCAGGATATTTTTATGGATCCAACTTTCCGGGTTTATACCAATCCCGACGTGGCAGGGGTCGAATTTGGCGGCGCTTTAAAAAATATTATTGCCCTGGCCACAGGGATTGCCGATGGCCTGGGGCTGGGAGATAATGCCCGGGCGGCCCTTATGACCAGGGGCATGGCTGAAATTGCCCGGCTGGGGGTAGCCCTGGGGGGGAAAGCCATGACTTTTGCCGGTTTAAGTGGTATTGGCGATTTGATTGTCACCTGTACCAGCATGTACAGCCGCAACCGCCGCGCCGGGATGCAGCTGGGGGAGGGTAAGGCCCTGGCCGAAATCCTGTCCGGCATGGGTATGGTGGTCGAAGGTGTGCGGACTACGGCGGCCGCTAGAGATCTGGCCCGCCAGCACCAGATCCGGATGCCTATAACCGAAGAAATTTATAAGGTCCTTTATGAAGGCAAACCAGTGCGGGAGTGTGTGGCGGCCCTCATGGAGCGGCCGCGCACCCATGAGGTTGAAACAAGTATCTGGTAAACCCCGTATCGTTTTGGTGCCAGTTTCCTCCAACTTCTATTCATCGCAGGTTCTTTTCTTGTCCCCGGGCGCATAGATCTGTAAAAGGTTGACCCCTAAAAATGATTTCGGGTCATATTCTGGCTACCAAATCATATAGATGTATTGTTAAAACATGCCAGTCGGGCTGAACGGTAAACTAAATGGCCTGGGGAGGGAGAATACGGGGTGGAAAAGCGGGATATTTTCCGGGATATAGCCGAACGTACCGGCGGTGATATTTATCTCGGCGTCATGGGGCCGGTACGCAGCGGCAAGTCAACTTTTATCACTCAATTCATGGAAAAGCTGGTATTGCCGAACATCAAAAATCCCAATGAGCGGGACCGGGCCAGGGATGAATTGCCCCAGAGCGGTGCCGGGCGCATGATCATGACCACCGAACCCAAATTTATTCCCAATGAAGCGGTGGAGATTACCATCCGGGAAGGGTTGAAGATGCGCGTGCGGCTGGTCGACTGCGTCGGCTATACCGTACCCGGCGCCCTGGGCTATGAGGACGGCGAGGGGCCCAGGATGGTCCGGACACCCTGGTTTGAAGAGCCGGTGCCCTTCCAAGAAGCGGCAGAAACAGGAACGCGCAAGGTGATTACCGACCACGCCACCATTGGCATAGTTGTCACCACCGATGGCAGTATTACGGAGATTCCCCGGCAAGATTATGTCGATGCCGAGGAACGGGTCATCTGGGAACTCAAGGATTTAGGTAAGCCCTTTGTCGTCCTGCTCAATTCCGTCCATCCCCTGGCCGAGGAAACAATTACCCTAGCCGGGGAACTGGAGTCCGCCTATGATGTCCCGGTCCTCCCGGTGGACTGCCAACATTTAAGCGAAGAGGACATCCTTCATATCATGGAAGAGGCCCTCTATGAATTCCCGGTGGCCGAGGTCAACGTCAACCTGCCCCGCTGGGTGGATGAACTGGCAGGTGACCACTGGCTGCGGCAGCAGCTGGAAAATGCCGTCCGGGAAGCAGTGGGGGAGGTCCGGCGCCTGCGGGATATTAATGGCGCTATTGACAGGCTTAACGAAAATGAATATGTTTTACGGGTAGCCCTGAAGGACATGGACCTGGGCACCGGTACCGCCCATATTGACCTGGTAATGAGGGAAGGGCTCTTCTACCAGATCCTGCGGGAAGTCAGCGGCCTGGACATCAGCGGTGACCAGGATATCCTGCGCTGGATTCGCGAACTGGCCGGCATCAAGAAGGAATGGGATAAAATCGCTTATGGTATCCAGGAAGTCCGCAACACCGGCTACGGCGTCGTAACGCCCACCGAAGAAGAAATGGAACTGGCCGAGCCGGAACTTATCAAGCAGGGCGGGCGTTCCGGCGTGCGGCTGAAGGCCACAGCCCCATCTTACCATTTCATCCGCGCCGACATTACCACTGAGGTAACGCCCCTCATCGGTACCGAAAAGCAGTGCGAGGACCTGGTCAAATATATCATGGAAGAGTTTGAAGATAATCCCCAGAAGATCTGGCAGACCAATGTGTTCGGCAAGTCCTTAAGCGAACTGGTGCGGGAAGGCATCCAGAGTAAACTCTACCGCATGCCGGAAAGCGCCCAGGTAAAACTCCAGGAAACAGTAGAACGCATCGTCAACGACGGCGGCGGTGGGCTGATCTGCATTATAATTTAGGAACAACTGCAAGACAACCGGGGTATTGCCCCGGTTTATTTTTTAAGGGGCAACTGGTTATTTACTGCTACCCCGGGCTATGGTACAATGTATAAAGAGGTAAGACCACTTGTCCCAGGGGTAGGAGCGATAACCATTGAGCGATAGTTCAACGGAAAAACTTTTCCAACCTATTTACCGCAATCCTAAAAGCGTCTATCACCGGGTGGTAGATGAAATAAAAAAAAGCATTTTTGAAGGGCGGATGAAGCCTGGCGATCGCCTGCCGGCCGAACGGGAGCTGGCGGAAATGCTTGGGGTTAGCCGGACTTCCGTCCGGGAAGCCTTAAAAATGCTGGCTGCCGAGGGCCTGGTAAGCATCCGTCACGGCCAGGGGGCCTTTATCAGCGAGCAGGATCCCGATGAATACTTAAAGCGTTTTGCCAGTCACCTGCCGGTGAACAGGGATACGGTTTTGCATCTTTTTGAAGTGCGTAAAGTTCTGGAGCCGCAAGCGGCCCGCTGGGTGGCAGAAAGGGCCAGCCAGGCTGATATCCAGGAGCTGGCCAGCATGGTGACCACCACCAGGGAACAGCTGGGACGCCTGCGCAGCGGCCGCCTTTCCCTCTTGGCCGGGCACGACAGCAATTTCCATTACCGTCTGGCTCAGGCCACCGGTAATACCGTCCTGGTGCGCTTGATGCACAGCATGCTCGATCTCCTGGCCGACAGTCGCTCCCGCAGCCTGGCCATTCCCGGCCGCGGCGAACGGTCGGTTGATGAACACTATGAAATAGTTAAGGCTTTAATTAACCGTGATGGCGAGGGGGCTGCGGCAGCCATGTTGCGGCACCTGGAAGACGTTGAGGAGCAGGTTGTTGCCGCCTGGCGCCAGGGATAAATATAAAAAGTGCTTGACACCCATTGCAACAGGGTTTATAGTTTATATCAAGCTGGCTTAATTTAATACAGGAACTAAAAACTCTTATCAAGAGTGGTGGAGGGACTGGCCCGATGAAGCCCGGCAACCCGCTGTCCCGGCTTGACTGGGGGCGACAGGTGCCAATTCCTGCAGGGCATTTGCCCTGAGAGATAAGGGGGGTAAGAAAGCTACTGCCTCTTCTTATCGGAGAGGCTTTTTTATTCCCCCATAGCCGGCTAATTAAAAAAGAGAGGGGAATTACCCATGTCCAAGCAGCAGTATCGTTTTGCCACCCTGGCGATCCACGCCGGCCAGGAACCTGACCCGGCTACGGGAGCACGTGCCGTACCCATTTACCAGACCACTTCCTACGTTTTCCGGGATGCCGACCATGCGGCGGCCCTTTTTGCCTTAAGCGAACCTGGCAACATTTACACCCGCATCATGAACCCCACTACCGATGTTTTCGAAAAGAGGATGGCTGCCCTGGAAGGTGGTGTCGGCGCCCTGGCCACAGCTTCCGGCCAGGCGGCTATAACCCTTGCCATTGCCAATATTGCAACCGCCGGGCAGGAAATTGTGGCTTCCACCAGCCTTTACGGGGGGACCTTTACCCTGTTTAACAACACCCTGCCTAAATTCGGCATCAAGGTCCGCTTCGTCGATAGTGCGGACCCGGAAAATTTCCGGACCGCTATAAACGATAAGACCCGGGCCCTGTATGTCGAGATCATCGGTAACCCCAAACTGGATGTGCCGGACCTGGAAGCCATCGCGGCCATCGCCCACGAGGCCGGTATACCCTTAATCGTTGATAATACCTTTGCCACGCCGTATTTATGCCGGCCCTTTGCCTTCGGTGCCGATATTGTGGTCCATTCGGCCACCAAGTTTATCGGCGGCCATGGCACCTCCATCGGCGGGGTTATTGTCGACTCCGGCCAATTCAACTGGGATAACGGCAAATTTCCTGGCCTGGTGGAGCCGGATCCCAGCTATCACGGCCTCAGTTATCTGAAAGCCTTTGGCCCGGCGGCCTATATCGTCAAGGCCCGGGTACAACTCCTGCGTGACCTGGGACCGGCTTTGAGCCCGTTCAATGCCTTTCTTTTCCTCCAGGGCCTGGAAACCCTCCCCTTACGTATGGAGCGTCACGTCCAGAATGCCCTGCAGGTTGCCCGCTGGCTGGCAGGACACCCGGCCGTAGCCTGGGTGAGTTACCCCGGGCTGCCCACCCATCCTTCCCATGAAAAGGCGCAAAAGTACCTGCCCCGGGGAGCAGGGGCGATCTTGACCTTTGGCATTAAAGGTGGCAGGGAAGCAGGGAAAAAATTTATCAACAGCCTGGAGCTATTCTCCCTCCTGGCCAATGTAGGTGACGCCCGTTCCCTGGTCATCCACCCGGCCAGTACTACCCACCAGCAGTTGACGGCGGAGGAACAGCTGGCATCCGGAGTCACTGAGGACCTGGTCCGTCTCTCCATCGGCCTGGAGGATGTCGACGACCTCATTGCCGACCTGGACCAGGCCCTGAACAGGAGCAGGTTATAGGATGGGCGATGTAGGTATTGTTACCACCCGGTTTTACAACTGGCCGGGAAGCCTGCTGCTGGAAAGCGGGGCCCGTTTGGGCCCCCTTACCATAGCTTATGAAACCTATGGCGAGCTGAATGTTGCCGGGGATAACGCCATCCTGGTCCTCCATGCCCTTACCGGTAGCGCCCATATTGCCGGCCGTCATTCCCCGGACGATCGGCTGCCCGGCTGGTGGGACCCCCTGGTGGGGCCGGGCAGGGCCCTGGACACCCGGCGTTATTTCGTGGTCTGCGCCAATGTCCTGGGCAGCTGTTATGGGACTACAGGACCGGCTAGCATAAACCCGGCTACCGGCAGGCCCTATGGCTTGGATTTCCCGACGATTACCATCCGCGATATGGTGCGAACCCAGAAAATACTGCTGGATTACCTGGGCGTCAAGCACCTGGTAGCAGCCATCGGCGGCTCCATGGGCGGCATGCAGGTGCTGGAATGGGGCTTCCTTTACCCGGAAATGGTCAGCGCCATTATTCCCATTGCCGCCTGCGGCCGGACGACACCCATGCAGATAGCCTTCCATAACGTCCAGCGGGAAGCCATCTACGCCGATCCGGACTGGCAGGGCGGCGACTACTACGGCACCCCGGGACCCCGGCGAGGACTGGCCCTGGCCCGGCGGATCGGTACCATTACTTATAAGAGCGATCCTTCCTGGACCATGAAATTCGGCCGGACCGTGGTGGACCCGGGAAAATACTACCAGCTTGATGGCCAGTTTGAAGTGGAAAGCTACCTGGCTTACCAGGGGAGAAAGCTGGTCCAGCGCTTTGACGCCAATGCTTATCTCTACCTGACTAAAGCTATTGATCTCCATGATGTCAGTCAGGGCCGGGGAAATTATACCGAAGTATGGCGGGACTTCCCCTGCTCCTGTTTAGGGATAGGTATATCCAGCGACTTTCTTTTCCCTCCCTACCAGGTTAAAGAGATTGTCCGGTTAATTAAGGCCGGCGGTGGCCGCGCCCGGTACCGGGAACTCAATTCTCCCTATGGTCATGACGCTTTTCTTATTGAATTTAAACAGCTGGAAGCTATTATTAAACCTTACCTGGCTGAGTTACGCCCCGACCTGTCTGGATAAAAAAGTATTGCCCAACAGGGAGGGATAAGGTAAAATTGAAAGGTACGAGGAGAGTGAAGGTGTGTCAGGACCAATAAATATTGGCCTCCTGGGCCTGGGGACCGTTGGCAGCGGCGTGGTCCGGCTCCTGCAGCAGAACGGCGCTGCCATCTCCCAGAAGCTGGGCCGGCCTTTAAAAATCAGCCGCATCCTGGTGCGAGATAGGCATCGAACCCGCCAGGTAGAAGTTAGTCCCGACTTGCTTACTACCGATCCGGAAACGATCCTGGCTGACCCGGATATTCCCATTATAGTCGAGGTGATGGGCGGCACCGGCGCGGCCCGGGAATACATCCTTAAGGCTATCAGCCAGGGTAAAAGCGTGGTTACGGCCAACAAGGATCTCCTCGCCCTTTACGGCAAGGAGCTTTTTGATGCCGCTGAGGCCAGCGGTGTTGACCTTTTCTTTGAGGCCAGTGTGGGTGGGGGTATTCCCATTATCCATCCATTGAAGGAATGCCTGGCCGGGAACCGTATCCGCCAGGTCATGGGCATCGTCAACGGGACCACCAATTATATCCTCACCAAGATGAGCCGGGAAGGGCGGGATTTTGCTGAAGTCCTCCGGGAAGCCCAGTCCCTGGGTTATGCCGAAGCTGATCCTGCTGCCGACATTGAAGGAGACGATGCCGCCCGCAAAATGGCCATCCTGGCTTCCATTGCCTTTGGTACCCGCATTACTTACCCGGATGTTTACCGGGAAGGCATCAGCAATCTCACGGCCCAGGACATCAGTTACGCTGCCGACCTGGGTTATGCCGTCAAGCTCTTAGGGATTGCCCGGGAAGACGAAGAAGGAATAGAGGTACGGGTCCACCCAGCCCTGGTACCCTTAAACCACCCCCTGGCGGCAGTCAGCGATGTTTTTAATGCCATTTTCGTGGAAGGCGATGCCGTTGGGGAAACCATGTTTTACGGCCGGGGTGCCGGTTCCATGCCTACGGCCAGCGCCGTGGTGGGCGATATTATGGAAGCGGCCCGCAATATCAAGCACAAAACCCGCGGCCGCATATCCTGTACCTGCTTTTATGATAAACCCCTGAAACCCATGGGAGCCATTATTACTAAGTATTACTTAAGACTGGTAGTTGTCGACCGGCCGGGGGTCCTGGCCAGTATTGCCGGTGTCTTTGGCGAGCGGGAAGTCAGCCTGGCTTCGGTCATCCAGGAGCGAATGCTGGGGGAACTGGCCGAACTGGTGCTCATTACCCACCGTGTGCGGGAGCAAAATATGCAGGATGCCCTGGGCGTCTTAGCCGGTTTGCCGGTTGTTAAAGAAATAGCCTGTGTTGTGCGGGTAGAAGGAGGAGAAGGTGGTTGAGCTGGCCGGGAGTTATTCGCGCTTACCGGGAGTTCCTGCCGGTGACGGAGGCAACTCCCTTGGTTACTTTACAGGAGGGCAACACCCCCCTGATAGCCGCCGGGAATCTTTCCCGGGAGCTGGGTATAAAAATCTATTTCAAGTATGAAGGACTTAACCCCACCGGTTCCTTTAAAGACCGGGGCATGGTAATGGCGGTGGCCAAAGCCATGGAGGGCGGGTCGAAGGCTATTATGTGTGCCTCAACGGGCAATACGTCGGCTTCGGCTGCTGCCTATGCCGCCCGTTGTGGCTTAAAGTGCAGTGTTCTTATCCCGGAAGGCAACATCGCCCTGGGGAAACTGGCCCAGGCCCTCTTTTATGGTGCTAGGGTAATTGCCATCCAGGGTAATTTTGACGACGCCCTGGATCTGGTACGCCGGATCACGGCTCAACATCCCATTACCCTGGTCAATTCCATTAACCCTTTTCGCATTGAAGGCCAGAAAACGGCCGCCTTTGAGGTTTGCGATTGGCTTGGCGAGGCGCCGGATTACCTGGCCATACCCGTAGGTAACGCCGGCAATATTACTGCTTATTGGAAAGGTTTTAACGAATATTACCAGGCCGGCCGCAGCCATTATTTGCCGAAGATGATTGGCTTCCAGGCCGAAGGCGCCGCCCCGATAGTGCGAGGCGAAGTGGTGCCCAACCCGGAAACGGTGGCCACGGCTATCCGCATTGGTAACCCGGCTAGCTGGCAGCCGGCCGTCCGGGCAGCTAAAGAATCCGGGGGCTTTATTGATTGTGTCAGCGATGAAGAAATCCTGGCGGCCCAGCGCCTGCTAGCTACGGCAGAAGGCATCTTTGCCGAACCGGCTTCGGCCGCTTCCCTAGCCGGTGTGATCAAGTATGTTAAAAAGGGTTATTTCCATTCCAGTGACCGGGTCGTCTGCGTCCTTACCGGTCACGGTCTGAAGGATCCTAATATCGCCATCAAGCAGGTGGCCGAGCCCATATCCCTGCCACCTGAGGAATCCAAAGTATTAGAGATAGTATTGTAGTAAACAGCCATAACAAAGGGCAGAGTACCTTAAGGGTCCCGCCCTGGAGATGGAGAAATGAAGGTAGGATAATTTATGCCACTGGTGCGGGTGCCGGCTACTACGGCCAACCTGGGGCCGGGGTTTGACACCCTGGGGATGGCCCTGGATCTCTACGATGAACTACTAATCGAAGCAGCTCCTGCCCTGGAGATTACCGTGACCGGTGAAGGCGAGGCAACCATCCCCCGGGGGCCGGAGAATATCGCTTACCGGGCCGCCCTGGCCGTCTTTGCCCGGGCCAGGCGGGCGGCGGTTAATTTGAAAATAACCATGCATAATAGCATCCCGGTGGCCCGGGGACTGGGCTCCAGCGCGGCAGCCCTGGTAGGGGGGCTAGTAGGGGCCAATGCCCTTCTGGGTGAACCATTAAGCCAGGACGAACTGGTAAATCTGGCCACGAATCTGGAAGGGCACCCCGATAATGTAGCCCCGGCCATTTTAGGCGGCCTGGTGGTAGCCGCCAGGGACGGGGATAAGGTCTACTGCCGGCGCCTGGAACCGCCAGCAGGGTTAATGACCGTGGTAGCCATTCCCCAGTTTACCCTGTCAACAAGGGTATCCCGGGGTGTCCTGCCAGCCAGGGTGGCCTTAAGTGATGCCGTTTTTAACCTCAGCCGGGTGGGTCTCCTCCTGGCTGCCGTCCAGGCTGGTGACCTGGAGCTAATGGGCAAGATGATGGAGGATAAACTGCACCAGCCCTACCGCTTACCCCTGGTGCCGGGGATGGGGGAGGTTTTTGCCGCCGCCCGGGAGGCCGGGGCCCTGGCGGTCGCTTTAAGCGGTTCCGGGCCGTCGGTAATTGCCTTTTGCCGTGGCCGTAAGCCTGAGGTAGGACCGGCCATGGCAGCAGCCTTTGCCCGCCACGGGGTAGCGTGCATAATTAAAGAGCTGGCCCCGTGTTACCAGGGAGCCATTGTCATAGAAAACAGAGGGAATTCCCACTCCTGCTGCTAACTTTTTAAAACTTTTACTGCTTCCTACCTCTAACTCCATTAAAGGAGGTTCTTTATGGCACTTATAGTTCAAAAATACGGCGGGACTTCCGTTAATGGCCCCGAACGGGTCAAGAATGTCGCCCGCCGGGTGGTTAACACCCGCCGGGCAGGCAATGAGGTGGTGGTCATCGTCTCGGCCCCGGGAGATATGACCGACGACCTGATCGCCATGGCCCACGAGATCAGTCCCAACCCACCGGCCCGGGAAATGGACATGCTCCTGGCTACAGGGGAGCAGACATCCATTGCCTTGCTGGCCATGGCCATTTATGAACTGGGGGAACCGGTCATTTCCCTGACGGGTCCCCAGGTGGGCATTTTAACCGACAATGTCCACACCAAGGCCCGTATCCTGGAGGTGAGCTGTGACCGCCTGCGCCGGGAACTGGCGGAAGGTAAAATCGTCATTGTCGCCGGTTTCCAGGGCATGACCTGCGATAACGAGATCACCACCCTCGGCCGGGGTGGTTCGGATACGACGGCCGTAGCCGTAGCTGCCGCCCTGAAGGCTGACGTTTGCCAGATTTATACCGACGTGGACGGCGTTTATACGGCTGACCCCCGGGTCGTACCTGCAGCCAGGAAACTCCCGGTTATCTCTTACGACGAAATGCTGGAACTGGCCAGCCTCGGGGCCCAGGTACTGCAGCCCCGCTCGGTGGAGTTTGGCAAGCTAAACCATGTGGTTTTAGAGGTACGTTCCAGCTTTAACGACAATGAAGGAACCCTGGTGAAAGAGGTGACGGAATTGGAAAAGAAAATGGTTGTCAGCGGCGTAGCCGGTGACCGTAACGTAGCCCGGATAGCCCTCCATGATGTTCCCGACCGGCCGGGGATTGCCAAGGCCCTCTTTGTCGCCCTGGCCAGGGAAAGCATTAATGTCGATATGATCGTTCAGAGCGCCATGCGGGACGGGATTAACGATATTGCCTTTACCGTCGGCCGCGACGATCTACGCAAGGCCGTGGAGGTTACCGAAAGGGTGCGGGCCGAGATAGGTGCCAGCAAGGTAACTTATAATGATAGGGTAGCCAAGGTATCCATTGTCGGTGCCGGCATGATCACCAATCCCGGCGTGGCAGCCGACATGTTTGCCTGCCTGGCGGAGGAAGGGATCAATATTCATATGATCAGTACCTCCGAGATCAAGGTTTCCTGTATTATCGACGAGGAATACCTGACCCGCGCCATGCAGGCCCTCCACAGCCGTTTCGGCCTGGATAAAGAATAAACCCCGGTACCTTTTTTCAGAGCCCGCGCATAAGATGCAGGAAGAAAACCTGCAAGGGGTGATTAGGCGTGGGCTTATTCCAAGTACCCTGCCCGTCCGGCCGTTACTGGCGGGTGGAGGCAGGGGATACCCTTTATCTAATAGCCTTACGGATTGGAACCACGGTAGACGAACTGCTGCGCTTGAATCGGGGTGTTGATCCCTACAACCTGCAGATTGGCCAGGTGCTCTGCCTGCCACCTGAACCGCCCTGTCCTTCAGGCGTTTACTGGGAGGTGGCCCCTGGCGACACCCTGTACAGCATTGCCCGGGTCACCGGGACAACGGTAGAAAAGTTGCTGGAACTAAATCCCCATGTCGATCCCTACAATCTCCAGGTCGGCCAGAAGATCTGCCTGCCGGGGTAAAATGATGAATTTGTGCTTGCAAAAAATTTAATTGTGATATATATTAATAGCAAAGGGCAAGGGTGTCCTTAAACTTATTAAATCAAACGGCGATGCATGCCAGAGTGAGCAAAGACGCTCCAGGGGTAAAACCCCAATGGGGCGTTTTTCTTTTTGCTGAAGCAGAGGGAGGTGGAAGGAATAGCCTGTTCCTTGGAGGATGAAAATGGTAGTCCAAGTTATAACTTAAAATGAAAGGGGTTTCTCCAAGAGTATGACGGCAAAAGAAGTCCTCGCCATGGCCAGGGAAAACAATGTCCAGATGGTTGACCTGAAATTTATCGACCTGCCCGGCACATGGCAGCATTTCACGGTCCCCATAGAACAGTTTGGGGAAGAGGTTTTTACCAGCGGCGTAGGTTTTGACGGTTCCAGTATCCGCGGCTTTAAAACCATCAATGAGAGCGACATGATCCTCATTCCCGATCCGGGAACAGCCTTTATTGATCCATTTTGCGAAATCCCGACATTGAGCCTGATCTGTAACGTCTATGACCCGGTTACTGATAAGAACTACAATCGCGATCCCCGCTTTATAGCCCAGAAGGCGGAGTCCTATCTCAAAGAAACAGGTATTGCTGATACCAGTTACTGGGGTCCAGAGGCCGAGTTTTTCATCCTCGATCACGTCCGCTTTGATCAAAGCCAGTACGCCGGTTATTACTTCCTCGACTCCGTGGAGGGTTTCTGGAACTCAGGGACAGAAATGAACGGCCATCCCAACCTTGGCTACCGGCCGCGTTACAAGGAAGGGTATTTCCCGGTTCCCCCTACTGATACCCTGCAAAACCTGCGTACAGAAATGGTGCTATTGCTGAAAGAGATGGGCATCGCCGTGGAAGCCCATCACCATGAGGTGGCCACGGCCGGTCAGGGTGAGATTGATATGAAGTACGCTCCCCTCACCCGGATGGCCGACCAGCTGATGATGTTTAAATATGTGGTAAAAAACGTAGCCATCAAGCATAATAAAACGGCTACCTTTATGCCCAAGCCGGTGTTCCAGGATAACGGCTCGGGAATGCACGTCCACCAGAGCCTGTGGAAGGAGGGCCAGCCATTATTCTTTGATGCCAGTGGTTACGCCGGTTTAAGCGAACTCGCCCTTTATTATATCGGCGGGCTGTTAAAGCACGCCCCGGCCCTGGCGGCCTTCTGCAGCCCCACCACCAATTCTTTCAAGCGGCTGGTGCCCGGCTTTGAAGCCCCGGTGAACCTGGTTTACTCCCAGCGCAACCGCAGCGCGGCCATCCGTATTCCCATGTATTCCAACAGCCCGAACTCCAAGAGAATCGAATACCGGCCGCCCGATCCTTCCTGTAACCCCTACCTTGCCTTTGCCGCCCTTTTAATGGCCGGTATCGACGGGATTAAAAACAAGATTCATCCGGGTGATCCCCTGGATAAAGACATCTACGATTTACCGCCGGAAGAAGCAGCCAGGATAAGCTCCCTGCCCGGCTCCCTTGAAGAAGCTATTGCCGCCCTGCAAAAAGACCACGAGTTTTTACTCCAGGGTGGCGTCTTTGACGAGGACCTCATCAATAGCTGGATTGAATACAAAACGAAAAGGGAAATCAGCCAGATCAAACTCCGGCCCCATCCATATGAGTTTGTCCTGTACTACGATATTTAGGCAAAGTTCTTCACCCTGCCCTGCTGCCAGTAAGGGCAGGGTTTGTTGTCCCCTACAGGCAGCTTTAATTCAATACTTTAACTTAATAAAGATGCGGCCAGGGCCACCAGGAAAATGCCGTCAAAGACGCCGGCGCCGCCGATGCTGACCACCTGGGAGCGCAAGCTGCGGATGGCGCCGAGGTTTAAAATGTCGGCTCCCAGGAGGGTGCCCAGAGCGCCGGCAATGTAGGCCACCGGGGCGGCATTATGGGGAGAAACGATAATGGCGGCCAGGGCGGCGACAATGGGCGGGATAAAGGTAGGTATGGAAATACCCACTCCCGGTACTACCCGGGCCAGGATCTTGGCCACAATGGTAACAATAAGCGTAGCCTGCAGGGCCGGCAGTAACGGCGCCCGGGTGGCCAGGAGGTAGAGGGAAAAGAGGACGGGGATCACCGCCCCGCCGACGTTAACGCACAGGAGCTGGTAGCTCACCTGGGGCGGGTAATAGAAAAAGAAGGAGAAGCGCCCGAACTGGGGTTGTTCAATATAAAGGCGCCGGCGGGAAATGGGGATATTAATGAGCCCGCCAATGATTGAAGCTGCAAGCAAAGTAAAAGCCCCTGCCGGTGTCAGTCCCAGCCGGGCAAAGGAAAAAACAGCTAAATTGAGGAAAAGGGAAGCCAGCAGCATGGGGATAAATAAAAAAAGGAATAGTAGCGACCACAACATTTTTATAATCACCCCAATGATATTTGTACCCGGTTAACCTTGCTAATCCATTTTATCCCCGGGCCATCGTAAATATTCTATCATAAAAAAGCTTGACGGCTCTATAAAGTATGATATAATAACTGCAAAAGTCGGTGATCGGCAAAATGGCTTAAGCGGGAGCAATGGCGTTCCCAAAGGGGTAAAGAAGCCCTCTGAAGCTATGGAAAGTAGTAGCTTAAGAGGGCTTTATGCTTTTGGGGAAAAATTTTAACTGGAGGATTTTCGATGGTAAATGAAAAACTAACCGGGGAGGATATTCTCCAGCGGGTAAAGGAACTTAACGTCCGTTTTATCCGCCTGCAGTTTACCGACATCTTCGGGGTTTTAAAGAATGTTGCCATTACTACCAAGGAATTAGAGAAAGCCCTTGACGGCGAATTAATGTTTGACGGCTCTTCCATCCACGGTTTCGTCCGCATCGAAGAATCCGATATGTACCTGCGACCCGACCCCTCTACCTTTGCCATCTTTCCCTGGCGGCCGGCCGACGGGGCGGTAGCCAGGTTAATCTGCGATGTTTATAACCCTGACGGCACCCCCTTTGCTGGCTGTCCCCGGGGAGCGCTGAAAAAAGTCCTGGCTGAGGCGGAAGCCATGGGCTATACCATGTATGCCGGCCCCGAGGCGGAATTCTTCCTCTTCCATACCGATGGCCGTAAGCCCACCCTGGAAACCCATGACCAGGCCGGTTACTTTGACCTGTCACCGGTTGACCTGGGCGAAGACGCCCGCCGGGATATGGTCCTGGCCCTGGAAGCCATGGGCTTTGAAATCGAGGCTTCCCATCATGAGGTTGCCCCGGGCCAGCATGAGATTGACTTCAAATACGATAACGCCCTGGCCACGGCCGATAAAATCGCCACCTTTAAATTCGTTGTCCGCACCATCGCCCAGCGCCATGGCCTTCATGCCACCTTTATGCCCAAACCGATAGCCGGCATTAACGGTTCGGGCATGCATACCCACCAGTCCCTGTTCAAAGACGGGCAGAACGCCTTTTATGATCCGGGAGATCCCTTACAGCTAAGCCAGACAGCCTATTACTATATCGGCGGCCTGATGCACCATGCCCGGGCCATGGCAGCTGTTACCAACCCGACGGTCAATTCCTACAAACGCCTGGTACCAGGTTTTGAGGCCCCGGTCTATATCGCCTGGTCCCCCCGCAATCGCAGCCCCTTGATTCGCGTGCCAGCCAAGCGCGGGGCCTCAACTAGAATAGAATTGCGCAACCCCGACCCGGCCTGCAATCCTTACCTGGCCCTGGCCGTCATGCTCAAAGCCGGCCTGGACGGGATAAAGAAGCAGATCCAGCCCCCTGCACCTGTAGAACGCAATATCTACGAAATGACGGCAGCCGAACGCCGCGACCTGGGTATCGGCAGCCTGCCGGGGGACCTCAAGGAAGCCCTGGACGAGCTTTCCCGTGATAAAGTAATCAGAGAAGCCCTGGGCGACCATATCTATGAACGCTTTGTCGAAGCCAAAGAAAAGGAATGGGACGAGTACCGCGTCCAGGTCCACCGGTGGGAAGTAGAGCAATACTTGACCATGTTTTGAAAGCAGCATCAGGTGCCACCAATTTCCCGACCAGGGACACGCCCGGGTTGTTACACACAAACCCATACCCGGACCGGCTTATACGGCGAGGCCGGCCCGGGTTCCGGGGGAGGGGGAGTAGTAATCTCAATACGTGAACAGGCAACCTTGACCTGTACCTCCAGGCGGCCCGGTCCGGGGGAAACAAAGGCCCGCTGCCAGCGGGGCCCGGACATCAGGGTAATGGTAGCGGTGTGGCCGGCAGCATCGGCATAGGTCACAAGAATTTCATAATTGTAGAAAGCCCTCGCCAGGGCATGGCTGCCGGGGGGAATGGGCACCAGTTGCTGCCTGGCGGTAATATTTTTAGCACAGCAGGCAATAACTTTAACCGGCACGCCTGGAGTAGGTGAGGAGGAACTATAATACCACTGGAATAAGTTTTCCGTGGCCAGGTAAACCGAATCCAGCACCCTTTCCGCAGTGATTAATTCAATATGTCGCGGCTGTAGTTCCTCATGTAATAAAGGCCGGCTGGCATGGGCAGCAAGCGCATTTGCAGGCGGACTTACTGGCTGTATTCCCCAGGTTGGAATTAACAGCAAAGTAGATTGCACGATATTAAAGACCACCCATTCTTGCACCGTTACCAGGATAATCGGACTGGGACCGACATGGAAGAGGTTACCTTTATTGGCCACAGTAGGAGCTGTAAAGGGCACATACCTTCACCCACCCGGTGAGTCCAAAACCAAACAATTAGCGAAAGACTGTTTCCAGGACCCTGGCCCAACGCTCAGCCCATATCTTACGGTTGAAAGTCATAGCCACTTCCCGAGCCCTCTGGCCCATGATCTGCCTTTTAGCTTTATCCCGGGCCAAATCTTCGATGGCCGCCACCAGATTTTCCACAGTCGGTTTAATTAGATAACCATTGTAGCCGTGCAAAACAATGTCGCTTAAGCCACCTGCCAGGCCGGCAATTACCGGCCGGCCGCTGGCCATGGCCTCCAGGGCGGCCAGACTCGTGCCTTCGGTAGAGCGTGAAGGGATGATGACAATATCCGCCTGGCGGTAAACCTCGGGCATCATCTCCAGGGGCTTCCAGTAGTAAAAACAACGTTCCTGGGTAGCAATCCACTGGGACATGAGCCTTTCGGCGTTGTCATCATGGCCGCGTCCACAAAAATGAAATTCAATCCGGGGATAGCGAGACGTCAATTTTTCTGCTGCCCGCATTGTTTCATTAATCCCGCGAACGGGAACCAGCCGGCGGGGGAAGAGGACACGGATGGTATCCGTGCTATTTTTTTCCTCCTCAGGTGGGTGAAAAAGGTCGGTATCAACATAATTAGGGATGTACTCCCATTTGTGATAAAAGCCGGGTAGGGTAGCATTGAAGAAGTTAATGGTGTTGGTATCTACAGAGATTAATTTTTGTGGCCCTGTTAGGGCAATACCAAGCCGCCTTAACCATTCCTGACGTTCCTCCAGGCGTCCGGCCATGAGGTCGAAACCCGGCCAATCCCAAAAGATCCCGTGGCTAATGGCAATGCTTTTTTCTCGGGCTATGGGGTAAGCCAGGGTAAGGATGAAATAAATGGCGTAATCAAAGGCCATGGAATTCTCATAAAAGGCTGTACTGAGATCGGGAAAGGTATGGTATTCGCTTTTAGAAACCGGGATGCTGCGGATACGCACGCCATCGAATTCCCGGGTCCAACCGCTGCCTATCTGCCAGACCTCAACATAAAAACCTAAATCGCGGAGCAGGCGGCAGAGGTCAACCTGGTAACGCTCCGCACCGCCCATAATAATTCTTTCGTTAGTAGGGTGAAAAAAGTTAGTCGTTAATAAAGCTACCTTTTTAGTCGTCATATCTCTTTATCACCTTCTTGCAATCAGCTCTACAAAGTTAAGCCCGGCCGGGGCCGGGCTATGCTTTAAGCGAGGGGGGAAGCCTGGGCCGTAAAGACCAGATCGACGCTCAAGTCCAGGTTCTGGGCTATGGTACCAGCAGTACTGGGCAGGCTGACGACGAAGGTCAGCAGGTCATCATAAGGCGAAACCAGCAGGCGGCCACTAGAAGGCTGGTTGTATAGACCGGAAAGAGTGCCATTATAGAGCACTGTTGCTGGGCTGGCTTCGATATAAATGTTTAAGCGGTCGGCAAGTAACTGGGCCTCGCGGGGAGTAGTAGGGCTTACTTCCTTCCAGTCAGCAAAGATAAAGTAATACTCGTCTACAGTACCGGTATTTGACACTTGCAGCTGGGGCGACCCGACAGACTGGCCGGGAACCAGGTTGGCCGGGGAAAAAAGGGCCGTGGTCGGGCTTAAGGTTAGAGCTACATCGGCAGTTCCTGCCGTACTGCCAGTAACAGTGGCACTGGCGGTTAGAGCCATGCAGATCACTCCTTTTACAACCTTTTCTCTTTCCCCCTATGCCTTTTGGGTATTGGCAAAGAGGGTCTTTCCTTTTTCTGGATTAGTATTACTATATGCATCTTAGCTCGGAGAAGTTATCTAGTCCTGCCATTTTTCGAGCTGAATTTTATCCGCTGGCCAGAGGATGCTTTCATAATGTTCCCGGGGCATATAATTAAAGGTCGGATCCTGGCTAACGGCGCGCTCGTATTTAGCCCGGATATCAGCCGGGTTGGCCCAGCCGAGGTGTTTGATCCTCAGATCGCTTTCCAGGTGGGGCAGGTGGCGGTAGGCTAGAGGCAGGCGGCCGCAGTGAAATTTTTGTAAGGGCCAGGCGGCATCCAGCCAGGGCTGGTACTTGACGAGGTAGATAGAAAAACCACGCAGCCAGGGATTCCAGAGGCCGTCGACGCGGTAGTAGTCTTCACTGCCCCAGCAATCAAAAAGGCGGAAGCTAATAGCTGGAAAGAGATCCTGTTTTAGCAAATAAGGGAGTTCCCGTTCTACCCTGGTCTCCAGGAATTCATCGGCATCAAGGGCCAGTATCCATTCGGGGTTGGTAGCTACGGTATAGTGCCAGAGTTCGTGGCGCAACCGGGCTTCATCCTTAAGAAATAAGGAGGTATCGCGGCAATAAAGTTTAACCATGGGGAAACTCAAACAGATCTCAGGAGTAGCATCCGTAGAGGCATCGTCCAGGATGACCAGCTCATCAACATAGTTAGTCAAAGCTTTAAGGCAGCGCTCCAAATAACGGTTGGCTTCATTACGGACGATCATCATGGCCGTAACCTTGGGCATAGAACTTGCTTTCCCTCCGAACTACTGCTTATCCAAAGGATAAACCCTGCTGATATACTGTCGCCAGCGGGCTTCCCAGAGGCGACGGTCAAAGGCCCGGGCGGTAGCAGCGGCATTGGCGCCGAGGCGCAGGCGCTCCCGGGGGTGATCAATTAAAAAGCGCAGGGCTTGGGTCAGGTATTCCCTGGATGGATGGATTAACAGGCCATTATAGCCATCGATAATCAGGTTGGTGAGTCCGCCAACATTGGTGGCAATAACAGCCTTACCCATAGCCATGGCCTCCAGGCATGAAAAGCTGGTACCCTCCGAATAAATACTGGGAATAACAACTATATCGGCAGCGGCATAAACCTCCGGCATAGCGTTAAAGTCTGGATGACAGTAAAGGATACGCCCGTTATGGGCCTCTTTTTGCCGCCAGGCATGAAAAAACTGCAGGTACCTGGGGGTATTTGTATCAATGGCAAAGAGA
Source organism: Neomoorella stamsii (assembly GCF_002995805.1). Taxonomy (GTDB): domain Bacteria; phylum Bacillota; class DSM-521; order Neomoorellales; family Neomoorellaceae; genus Neomoorella; species Neomoorella stamsii. The sequence goes on along the minus strand of NZ_PVXL01000043.1, from coordinate 66,224 downwards.
AACTCAAGGTCGGGGTACTCAGCCAGTAAAGGAGGGATAACCTCTTTCAACAGGTCAAAGCCCCGTTCCGGGGCCAGCCGGCGCGGGTACAAGACGCGTACCCTGGGCTGTTGTTCTTTTTCGCGGGGATAAAATTGCTTTAAATCGACAAAGTTTGGGATTACCCGGACCTTCTGGTCGGCCAGATTAGGGTAGATGGCCCGAGCAACGTTAAGAAAGTTGTAGTCGCAAGATATTATTAAAGTGGCCTGAATAAGGGCTGCAGCGACATAGTTTTCATAGGCAGCCCGGGCGTGGGCCGGACTGTAACCTGGTAGTTCCCACCAGACGCCATGGGAGATGCAAATAGAACGGGGTCGGTAATAGACTTGCTGGAGAATAGAGGAATAAAGCACCCTCCCGCGGACAGTCTCCTCCATTCGTTTAACAGTTAAGTGCAAATGGTGCTGATCGGCCTGGTAGCCATATACCGGCCAGCCGCGGAAAGTAGTTTGAAAATCCCGGTGGGCGTTCTGATGGAAGGAAACTTCATAACCCATCTCTGTCAGGAGTTCTGCCAGGGCGTGGAGGTATCTTTCCAGGCCCCCGATTACCGGTTCTTGACCATTCCAGGCCAGCAGGTTGGGTGTAAAAATGGCTATTTGCCGGTCCAGGGAGTATCACCCCGTTTCTTTTCCATCTCTTGTACTCATGTTAACTTATGCTTTTGTTCCACGGATAGTTACCAAAAACCCTTCCTAATACTGCAGATTAGGAAGGGTTTAAAGCTTTAACTTGCTTTAATCAGGGTTTCAGGAAATTCAGCAGCATAGTTCAAAATCCGCTGCAGCACCTCCTGGCGCCTGGCGTTAATGGCCTCAAAATTCATGGCCGGTATATAGAAGGTTTCCATGTAATCATGGGTTAATTTGGCCTGACGGATGTAGGCCACGGCCCGGTCCAGGCAGGCCTGATAGCGGTAGGCGGCGCTGCTGATCTCGTGGGCGTAAGTTCCCAGCTTATCCCGGTCGATATAGGCCGACAGGTTAAGTTTCATGGCCGTGAGTTCCGGTAGGCAGAAGGGATCGTAAGTGTGGGGCGGCTGGACGTTCATGGCTGCTGCTTTTATTTCCGGTATAATTACCAGGTCAATATTCCGGGGATTGAAGGGACAATGGTAAATCTCCGTGTGCAATCCTTTTTCGTGGGCCAGGTCAGCGATCCGGGCCAGCACCTGGGGTACGCCGGAACCAGGTTCGCCGGAGATGGTATAAAGTTGTTGCACATCCTGGAGTAGGGATTCCACATGGCCGGTAATGATGCCATCAGGGGTAATAGCAGTGGCAAAGAGATGGCGAACTTTGGCCGGCCGGTCATAGCGTGGTGCTACACCGCTGAAAATAGTGTGGAGCAAGTTAGCCACAGCCCTGTTAACCTGGCTTTCAATCATGCACTCTGAAATATAGCTTTCCCACTCATCGCGGATAACCTTGGCTTCCCGGAGGGCACTGTAGGCTATGCGGAACAAGCGCCCGACCCGGGCGTTGGCCTTGAGGATTTCCTCTTTATGGGCCCGCATCTTGCTTTCATCCCAGTAGTCTCCCAGGTGAATAATCTCATCTACAGCACCGGGGTTCTTAGGATCAACTATATGGGGAGCCGTACCATCGATTAGAGCTACTTTGATGGCGGGAATGACCACGGCATCCAGGGAATTGTTATCGGAGGAGCAGCAGTGAAATTCCACATCATAACCTTTAGCCAGCATAGTTTCGCCGATTTTGCGCATGAAGGTGGACTTGCCCACTCCCGGGCCGCCTTTAACGACGAAGATCCGGGTGGCATCGGGTTCGATAATGTAATCATAAAAGGAATAAAAACCCTCACAGGTATTCCCGCCGGGAAAAACCCTTCTTAACTTTCCCTGGCCCATGTTTTAACCTCCCTGTAAAATTAACTTACTTAAATCTTATGCTCCCAGGCACAAAACTTGCCTGGTCCAAGAAGAACATGATTTTCACTATGCGAAAATAATTTTTGAAATACTGGATACATCAGTTTTGCCTATTGTCAATTTGGTGTTTTTCCTTTATAATTGTGCCATACAAAATGAAAAAGCATTTCGCAGGGCAAAGGGGTCCTTGAAGCAGCTACAATGGTGTAGCGCGAGGGGGCAATGATTAAATTTTATGCAGCAGCCCAAAATTTTTATTGCCAGTTCCGACCCATCTACCCGGCAAAACTTGAAGTACATGCTGGTGCGGGAAGGTTACTTGATTGCCGGGGAAGCCCCGGACGGCAGCCAGGCCCTGCGGATGATCCGCACCCTGCAGCCCAGCCTGATAATTCTAGATAGCGAACTCCAGGGTACCAATGCCCTGGAAGTAGCCAGGATTATCGAGGAAGATGGGGTAGCACCGATTATCCTCCTGGCTTCTTCCTGGCATCGCAATCTTCTTACCCGTACGCGCGATTTTCCGATCTTTGCTTATTTAATTAAACCGATCCAGGAAAGCACCCTGTTGCCGGCGGTAGAAGCAGCCCTGGCCAATTACCAGAAAATAAGCCGCCTGCAGCAGGAAATCAGCAAGCTGAAGGAGACCCTGGCCGCCCGGAAAATAATTGAGCGGGCCAAGGGCATTCTCATGGATACCATGGGGTTAACGGAAGCCGAGGCCTACCGGCGCATGCAGCGCCAGAGTATGGACCGTTGTGTCCCCATGAAAAGCATTGCCGAAGCCATTATTGTCGCCCATGAACTCCAGGGTGGCAGCAATAAGGCCAAAAAGACGGACTAACCCTTTAGGGCAACGGCGTCCTGAAGGAGAGGGTTTTTATGCCCTTTTCTTACAGGACGCTTTTTATAAAGAAACTGGCGTAGACAGTTTCTATAAATTTAGCAGGAGGTTTATGCTGATGGATGAAAAGGAAAAACGGGCGGCTGTCCTAAACCGGGCCGAGGAATGGGGGGTAAAATTTGTTCGCCTCCAGTTTACCGATATTTTTGGGGTATTGAAAAATGTAGCCATTCCGGTGGACCAGTTACCCAAGGCCCTCAATAATGAACTCATGTTTGACGGCTCTTCCATTGAAGGCTTTGTGCGCATTGAGGAGTCGGATATGTACCTGCGCCCCGACCCAGACACCTTTGTAGTTTTTCCCTGGCGGCCCCATGAGGGGACGGTAGCCCGCCTCATTTGCGACGTATATAACCCCGATGGCACGCCCTTTGCCGGTTGTCCTCGCTGTACCCTGAAGAAGGTTATGGCCGAAGCAGCCGCCATGGGCTTTACCATGAACGCCGGGCCGGAAGCCGAATTCTTCCTTTTCCATACCGACGCTTCCGGCCGGCCGACCCTGGAAACCCACGACCGGGCCGGTTACTTTGATCTTACCCCGGTGGACCTGGGGGAGGACGCCCGCCGGGACATGGTCCTGACCCTGGAGCAAATGGGCTTTGAAATCGAAGCCTCCCATCACGAGGTGGCTCCCGGCCAGCATGAGATTGACTTTAAATATGCCGAGGCCCTGACCACGGCTGACCGCATTGCCACGTTTAAATTTGTAGTGCGGACCATTGCCCAGCGTCACGGCCTCCATGCCACCTTTATGCCCAAGCCCATTTACGGCATTAACGGTTCGGGTATGCACGTTAATATTTCCTTGTCTAAAGACGGACAGAACGCCTTTTACGACCCCAGCGACAAGCTGGGTCTAAGCCAGACTGCCTACCAGTTTATCGCTGGCGTCATGACTCATGCCCGGGCCCTGGCAGCTGTAACCAACCCGACGGTCAATTCTTATAAACGCCTGGTACCAGGTTACGAAGCGCCAGTCTATATCGCCTGGTCGCCACGTAACCGCAGTCCCTTAATCCGGGTACCGGCCAAACGGGGCTCTTCCACCCGCATTGAAGTGCGGCACCCGGATCCTTCCTGCAACCCATACCTGGCCCTGGCTGTACTGCTGAAGGCCGGGCTGGATGGAATTAAAAAAGGCATGACCCCGCCGCCGCCGACGGATAAAAATATCTTTGCCATGACCCCGGCCGAACTCCAGGCGGAAGGCATCGGCGTCCTGCCGGGGAGCCTGGATGAAGCCCTGGAAGCCCTGGCCGCAGATGAGGTTATCAAGGAAGCCCTGGGTCCCCACATCTATGAGCGCCTGACCCTGGCCCAGAAACTCGAATGTGAACAGTACCGTACCAGGGTGCACCAGTGGGAAATCGACCAGTATTTGACCAAGTTTTAATAGAGGGAGGGAGTGAGCAACGATGCTCAGGGAGGGAGAATACCGGATACCTTCGGGATGCGCCATCAGCGGCTTTATCAATAAAGACGGCCGCCGGGTTGACGGCAGCGCCATCATCCAGTCTATCGCCCTGATGCAGGAGCGGTCCAACGGCCTGGGCGGCGGCTTCGCCGCCTATGGCATCTACCCGGAATATCAAGATTATTATGCCCTGCACCTGCTCTTTGAGGATAAGCTGAGCCGCAACCAGGTGGAAGAGTTGATTAAGGATAATTTTTATATTGAAGCCGAAGACCGTATCCCCACCCGTCATGTCCGGTCCATTGGCAAAGCGCCCTTACTATGGCGCTATTTTGTAACCCCGAGGCTGTCGAAAATTGAAGAATCCCAGGAGACAGAGGCCGACTTCATGACCAGGCTGGTCATGCGCATCAATGATAGTGTCAACGGCGCCTATGTCGTTTCCAGCGGTAAAAATATGGGAGCATTTAAAGGAGTGGGTTACCCGGAAGATATTGGCGAGTTTTTCCGCCTGGACGAGTACCAGGCCTACAGCTGGATTGCCCACGGCCGCTTTCCCACCAACACACCCGGCTGGTGGGGAGGCGCCCATCCCTTTACCCTGCTGGACTGGTCGGTAGTTCATAATGGCGAGATATCTTCCTACGGGGCCAACCGGCGCTTTTTAGAAATGTACGGTTATAAAATGACCCTGCAGACAGATACCGAAGTAGTGGCCTATGCCATAGATTTACTGGTCCGGCGCCATAAACTGCCCCTGGAACTGGCGGCCAGGGTCCTGGCGGCCCCCTTCTGGCAGGAAATTGACCGCCTGCCGGCAGCGGAACGCGACCTTTATACCCGCCTGCGGGTAGTTTACGGGAGCCTCCTGATGAACGGACCCTTTTCCATCATTGTCGGCTTCAGCGGCGGCATCATGGCCCTGAATGACCGCATCAAGCTGCGTCCTCTGGTGGCCGGTTCTAAAGGTGCTACCCTGTATGTAGCCAGTGAAGAAGCAGCCATCCGGGAAATTTGCCCTGACGTGGAAAGGGTCTGGTACCCGCAGGGCGGCGAGCCGGTCATCGGCCGCCTGGAGGAGGAAGCCCAATGCCGACTTTCAGCCTGATGCCACCTGAATTTAGTGTCGTCCGCGATGATAACAAATGCATTAAATGCCTGGCCTGCGTGCGCCAGTGCGGCTTTGACGCCCAGCAGTATGATGCGGAAGACGACCGTCTCTATGCCATTGATGCCAACTGCGTCAATTGCCAGCGTTGCGTCAGCATCTGCCCGGCCGGGGCGCTGACTATTTATAAAAACCCGCCGCCCATGCGGCCCAATGCCCACTGGAGGGAGGGCCACCTGCGCAACATTGTCAAGCAGGCGGAAACTGGCGGGGTGCTCCTCACCGGCATGGGGAACGACCAGCCCTTCCCCCCTTATTTCGACCGGCTGCTCCTTAACGCCAGCCAGGTGACCAATCCTTCCATTGATCCCTTAAGGGAACCCATGGAACTGCGGACTTACCTGGGCAGCCGTGCCGAGCCGGTAAGCAGGGAGGAAAGCAAGGATAAAACCAGGACCCCCCTGGTGCCCATAGAGACCCCCATCATGTTTTCCGCCATGTCCTACGGGTCCATCAGCCATGAGGCCTTTGAATCCCTGGCCCGGGCGGCAAAAGCATTCGGCACCCTGTTCAATACCGGCGAAGGCGGCCTGCCCGAGGATCTCTACGAGTATGCCGATCACGCCGTAGTCCAGGTCGCCTCAGGACGCTTCGGCGTCCACGCCGGTTACCTGAATGCCGGGCGCGTGATCGAAATTAAAATCGGCCAGGGTGCCAAGCCGGGCATCGGCGGCCACCTGCCGGGGGAAAAGATTACCGCGCCTGTGGCAGAGACGCGGATGATACCTGAGGGTACCGACGCCCTGTCACCGGCTCCCCATCATGATATCTACTCCATTGAAGACTTGAAGCAATTAATCTTTACTTTAAAAGAAGCAACCCGTTACCAGAAACCGGTCTCCGTCAAAATTTCGGCCGTCCATAACGTGGCGGCCATTGCCAGCGGCATTGCCCGGGCTGGGGCCGATATCATCGCCATTGACGGTTTTCGCGGCGGCACTGGCGCAGCTCCTACCATGATCCGCGACCATGTGGGTATTCCCATCGAGCTGGCCATTGCCGCCGTGGACCAGCGCTTGCGCGAGGAAGGCATCCGCAACCGGGTATCCCTGGTGGCTGCCGGGGGCTTCCGCAGCAGCGCCGATGTGGTGAAAGCCATAGCCCTGGGTGCCGATGCGGTCTACATCGCCACCGCCGCCTTGATTGCCCTGGGCTGCCACCTCTGCCAGAAATGCTATACCGGCAAGTGCAGCTGGGGCATCGCCACCCAGGATCCCTACCGCAGCCGGCGCCTGAACCCGGAAATCGGCGCCGAACGCCTCTACAACCTGCTGCGGGGATGGTCCCACGAGATAAAAGAAATGCTGGGCGGCATGGGCATCAACTCCATTGAAAGCCTGCGCGGCAACCGCCTGCACCTGCGGGGCGTAGGCTTAAACGAAGTGGAACTGAAGCTCCTGGGTGTCAAGCACGCCGGCGAAGCAATGTAGCAGGGGAGGGAACACCAGTGAAAAAAGTATACGCCCGGCCGGCCTACTGTATGAACTGTCACCTCTGCGAAGTGAACTGCATTGTGGCCCATTCCCGCAGCCGCGACCTTTTCCGCGCTTACAAGCGCGAGAATTTAAGGGGTGCGGCGCGGGTTTTTGTCGAAGAGCGTTTGCCCCTCTCGGTAGCCGTCCAGTGTCGTCACTGCGATGACCCCCGCTGTGTGGCCGGCTGCATCTCCGGGGCCATGGTCAAAGATCCGGAGACTGGGATTGTCTATTGCCAGGAAGATAAATGCGTGGGTTGCTGGACCTGTGTGGCCAGCTGTCCCTATGGCGCCATCCGGCCCGGGGAGAAAAATGGCCGCCCGGTGCCTTTGAAATGCGACCTCTGCCGGGAGGCTGATGAGCCGGCCTGCGTGGCCGGTTGTCCCAACCGGGCACTTGTTTTTGAGGAAAGGAGGGCAGGGGCATGAACTACGTCCTTATCGGCAATTCCGTAGCTGCCGTCAACGCCGTGGTAGGAATCCGGGAGTATGACCGGGAAGGCTCCATTACCATCGTCTCGGCGGAAAACTATTATGCCTATGGCCGGCCCCTTATTTCCTACTGGCTGGAAAAGCGGGTCCAGGAACAGGATATGCCCTACCGGCCGCAAGAGTTTTATGCTCAAAATAACGTCCACGTCCTCCTGGGACGCCGGGCCGTAAAACTGGACCCGGAAGCCTGCCAGGTCTACCTGGATAACGGTGAGAAGCTCCCCTACGACCGTTTGCTCCTCGCCACCGGGGGCCGGCCCTTTGTGCCGCCCATCGCGGGGTTAACACCGGCCAACTATTTTACCTTTATAAACTATGACGACGTTCGCCGCCTGGAGGCTTTTGCCATCCCCGGGCGGGAAGCTGTTATCCTGGGGGCTGGGCCGACGGGTCTGAAGGCAATGGAGAGCCTGGTGCAGCGGGGCGTCAAAGTAACGCTGGTTGAACTGGCCGACCGCATCTGGGCTCCGGCCCTGGACCCGGAAGCTGGAGCTTTAATAGCCGGCTTCCTGCAGGATAAGGGTGTCAACCTTTATTTAAACGATACCCTGACCAGTATCCGCCAGGAGGATGATGGACGCCTCCTCATGGAGCTTAAATCCGGCCGGGAACTCAAGGCTGACATCCTGGTGATTGCTATTGGCGTGCGGCCCAATGTCGAGCTTCTCGAGGGTTTACCCGGGGTGACCATTAACCGCGGCGTCGTTGTGGGATCGGACTTGAGCACCGGCCTACCCGGCGTTTACGCTGCCGGGGATGTGGTGGATGGCAACCCGCCCCTGCTGCCCCATGCGGCCATCCAGGGGAAAATAGCCGGGCGCAATATGGCCGGAGCAGGGGAGATCTATCAACCCTTACCGCCCTATAACGCCCTTGGTTTCCTGGGCCTGCACATTATCAGCATGGGTAACAGTGCGGCCACCGGTGAGGAATATGAACTCCTGACGGAAGTAGACCCTGCCACCCTGATCTACCGCAAGCTGGTTTTAAAGGATAACCGCCTAGTAGGCGGGCTGCTGATTAATAAATTCGACCGGGCCGGCATCTACCGCCAGTTGCTCGAGGAAGGCATTGAGGTCACGTCCTTTAAAGATGAATTGCTGCGGCCAGATTTTGGTCTCTTGAGTTTACCAGAAACCATCTGGCAGCAACAGCTGGCAGTGTGAGGTGAAGGGGATTTTATGGAAACTTTAAATGCCTGGGGCCTGTCTTATCAAGCCCTGAATGAGTCTATCAGGACCATCCTGGATAACGGCTGCCGGGAACTGGTTTTAAAAAATGTAAATGGTCAGCGTTACATTGGTGCCGGCGTCCAGGGCCGGGCCCGGCTGGAGATTTATGGCGTGCCGGGCAACAACCTGGCGGCCCTGATGGACGGGCTGGAAATAGAGGTTTTTGGTAATGCCCAGGACGGCGTGGGCAACACCATGAACGACGGCACGGTAATTATCCACGGTAACGCCACAGATATTACCGGTTACTCCATGCGCGGCGGCCGCATCTTTATCCGCGGCAGTGTCGGCTACCGGGTGGGTATCCACATGAAGGCCTTCCGGGATAAAAACCCCCTGATTGTCATCGGCGGCAAGGCCGGGGACTTTTTCGGCGAGTACATGGCCGGCGGCACCCTGGTCCTGCTGGGCCTGGATTTGCAACCCGGGGAAGCCATGGTGGGTAATTTTGTAGGCACCGGGATGCACGGCGGCGAGATCTTTATCCGCGGCCAGGTAGATTCCTTCTACCTGGGTAAAGAAGTTAAAGCAGTACCACCTACAGCCGCCGACCAGAAGCGCCTGCGGGAAATTGTGGGCGATTTTGCCCGTTACTTTGACCTGGAGGCCGAAAAGATCCTGGCCCGTCCCTTTACCAAGTTGATACCTTACAATAAACGGCCATATGGTACGTTGTATGCTTATTGAGTTGAACTATTGGCACCCTAGCTGGTATTTCCAGAGAGGATTTTTTGGCGGCCTATGAGGATGACTAATTGGGAAATTAACAAAAAGCCATCTGCGTGACAGATGGCTTTTGTTGATCCAGAGGGTGCAGCTATCAAATTCTCTCGAAGGCTTCTTTGCCGGCGCCGCAGATGGGGCAGGCCCAGTCACCCGGCAGGTCTTCAAAGGGTGTACCAGGGGCAATGCCGTGTTCCGGGTCGCCTTGGGCCGGGTCATATATATAATTGCAGATAGTGCACCGGTACCTGGGAGTAGTGGTAACTGGCCCGGTTTCAGCCTGGGCGACCGCGAAGGTAGGCGCCGTTTTCGGGGTCGTACCGCGCTTGACCTGGTGGTAGTAGGCATAGGTCATGGGCTCACCCTGGAGAAGGACGGCGGCATCCGTTAAAGTGCCGATAAATATGCTGTGGGTGCCGGCGTCAACTGTTTGATTTACTTCAGCTTCCAGGTGGGCCAGGGTGTGTTCAGCCAGGTAAGGAAGACCTGACTGCGTTAGCTTGTAGTTCAACCCGGCAAACTTGTCTACCTCACGGCCGGATTTGAAGCCAAACTGGCCGATGAGGGAAAGGGGGGCATCCTTGGCCAGGACCGAGACGGCAAAGCTCCTGCCGGCCTGGATAAATTCATGGGTCAGGTTTTGCTTGTTGATGCTAACGGCAACCGTCGGCGGTTCCGAGGAAATCTGGAAGACGGTATTGGCAACCTGGCCGTTGAAACGATTGTCTTTTTTGGCCGTAACCACATACAGCCCGTAGGAAATGGTATGCAGGGCTTTGATATCCAAAACTATCCCTCCATTTAAATGGAAGTCAGAGTGTCATAACGCCTCTAGCCCCTAATTCTTATAGCCATCTCCCGGCCCAAGTTATAGCAGTGCTGCAGGTCGCTCTCTTTAGGCACCCACTTCACTGTGGGGCCGGGCTCGGCAATTAACTCAATTTTGGCGGCCTTTAAACGTTCCTCCAGGATCTTCTGGGCGCCGCCGCCCCACCCGTAAGCACCGAAGGCCAGGCCGATTTTATTTTTCGGCCTTAAGCCCACCAGGTCATCCAGGAGGGGAGAAACCACTGGTAGAATGTCGTTATTAATTGTCGGCGAACCTACCAGGACGGCGCGGGCATCGAGGATCTCTTTGATAATATCATTGCGGTCGGATACGGAGAGCTTGAAGAGCCTGACCTCACAGCCCCCGGCCACCAGGCCGTCTAGAAGGGCGTGGGCCATCTTTTCCGTACTCAGCCACATGGTATCATAGGCAATAACGGCCTTCGCCGTACCTTTGCCTTCAGCCCAGCGGGCATAGGCTTCAATGATCCGCCGGGGATCCTGCCGCCAGATAATGCCGTGGCTGGGGGCAATGGTTTTAATGGCCAGATTCATCTTCTGAATTTCTTCCAGCTTTTTGGTAATCAGGCTGCTGAAGGGCATGAGGATATTAGCGTAATACTTGGCCGCCTCGTCCATAATTAGTCCCACATCTACTTGATCATCGAAGCGGGCGCTGGAGGCGATATGCTGGCCGAAGGCATCGTTGGGAAGGAGCAGGGCCTCTTCGGGAACATAGGTAAACATGCTGTCAGGCCAGTGGAGCATGGGCGCTTCGATAAATGCCAGGGAACGTTTACCAAGGCTGATGCTGGTCCCGGTTTTGACGATGGTGTACTGGAAATCAAGATGAGGGTAATGGTCCTTGAGGCTTTCATAACCACGCTGGGTACAGAGGACGTGGGCGCCGGGGCAGAGGTCCATGATAGCCGGGAAGGCGCCTGCGTGGTCGCTTTCAGTGTGGTTGACCACCAGGTAATCGATTTTAACCGGGTCCTGGATTTGCTTCAGTTTGGCGATCAATTCCTCTTGAAAGGGTTCGTAAACGGTATCCACCAGGGCGGTTTTTTCATCGACAATATAGTAGGCATTATATGTAGTCCCCCGGTGGGTGGAAAAGGCGGGGCCATGAAAGTAACGGATGTTCCAGTCGATGGCCCCCACCCAGTAAATACCTTCCGCAATGGTAATGGGCTGGCCCATGGATTCTTAATCATCCTTTCGGTCTGTTTTTTGCTAGCATCGCCTGGCATAGGAGCCAGGTGCAACTTTATGTTATCTTTATTTAATAATTTTCCGCCTGTAGTTCAAAGAACGCCTGGGGATGAGCACAGGCCGGGCATACTTCCGGGGCGGCATTGCCTTCATGGATATAGCCGCAGTTGCGGCAGCGCCATATTACCTTTTCTTCCCGCTTAAAGACACGGTTATTTTCTATATTGGCCAGCAGGGCGCGATAACGGTCTTCATGTCCCTTCTCGGCCCGGGCAATGGCCCGGAAGACGGCAGCTATCTCCTTGAAACCTTCTTCTTCAGCTACCCGGGCAAACTCGGGATACATGGTGGTATGTTCGTAATTTTCCCCGTCGGCACTAGCGGCAAGGTTCAAGGAAGTAGTGGCAATGGTACCTGCCGGAAAAGCTGCGCTAATTTCTACTTCGCCGCCCTCCAGGAATTTAAAGATACGCTTGGCATGTTCTTTTTCGTTATCGGCAGTTTCTAAAAAGATAGCTGCAATTTGCTCATAGCCTTCCTTTTTCGCCTGACTGGCATAGTAAGTATAGCGGTTGCGAGCCTGGGATTCGCCGGCAAAAGCCGTCAGAAGGTTTTTTTCCGTCTGGGTACCTTTAAGACCGGGCATATTGCTCACTCCTCTATAAGATTTCGACGCCATTTTACCTTACCAAAGTTAGGAAGTCAAGGCAGGCATCAGTTGGTTTAAGCAATTAAAAGGCAAATTTTTTTTGAAAAACTTTTATAACCGGCAGGAAAAAAGGGGAATTATAGCGAATATTAATTGCAAATAGTAATCCTTACTAAAAGGGGGAATTTAATTATGACAGCAATCGGCCAGGTTTACAGGTGCAATGTTTGCGGTAATATTGTCGAGGTCCTCCATCCCGGAGTTGGGGCCCTGGTTTGCTGCGGCAAACCCATGGAGTTATTGACGGAGAACACCGTAGACGCCAGCAAGGAAAAGCATGTCCCGGTAGTTACTAAAGTTAATGGTGGTTTTAAAGTGACCGTTGGCAGTGTTCCCCATCCAATGGAAGAAAAGCATTATATTGAGTGGATCGAACTGCAGGCCGGCGGCCAGGTCTTGCGGCAGCACCTGGATCCCGGTGACGCTCCCGAGGCAGTTTTTTGTACTGAATCCGGGAGTGCCACGGCCCGCGCCTATTGCAACCTCCACGGCCACTGGCGGTCCAATAATTAAACCATGTTAAAAATAACCACCCCAGCTCAGCATGTTTCTTTACGTTATTTGAAGTCAAATTAACCAGGGCGGTATACCCGGGTAAGATAATATGGCAAGGAGTGTAATCTTAATGGAAAAGTATGTGTGCATAGCGTGCGGCTATGTCTATGACCCGGCTGAAGGCGATCCCGCTAACGGCATCGCCCCGGATACGCCCTTTGCCGACCTGCCGGAAGATTGGGTTTGCCCGGTGTGCAGCGCCGGCAAAGAGATGTTTGAACCTGAAGCCTGAAAGCACCCTGTTAACCGGTAGGCGCCATTATTATATGGCTGACTGCAGTTGCAATAAAGCGACAAAAGTTCTCTGGGCTAGAGTCTAAAGGAGGTATATTGGTATGAATAAATGGCGCTGTTCCGTATGTGGTTATGCTTTTGAAGGGGAAGCCCCTCCGGAAAAATGTCCTTCCTGCCAGTCAACCTGTAGTTTTGTCGATGCCAACTGCTATATCCCTGATTGCGGTGGCGGCTCTATATAGTTAACACGGCAATTGATAGCAGGTATTATACCTTTGAAGGGGGCAAGTTATGTTCCACGCCAGTGAAGTCTTTGCATTTGCCCGGGCCATTGAACAAAAGGGCCAGGTCTTTTATCAAGCCATGGCTGCCAGCGCCCAGGATGATAAAGTCCGAAAGCTTTTCCAACGTTTGGCCTTAGAAGAAGGTCAGCATATCCTGGATTTTGATCAACTAGCTTCTAAAGCAACTCCATATGATCCCCCGGAGTCTTACCCGGGGGAATATGAGGCATACATGCAGGCCCTGGTGGATAGCAATGTTTTCCCTAAGGACCTGCATCCTGAGACCCTGATCAAGCAGATTACTACTGATATAGAAGCCCTTAATTTCGCCATCCAGTTTGAAAAGGATGCCCTACTGTTTTTCAGCGGTTTAAAGAACCTTGTTTCTGTAACTGAGACAGCTATGATTGATGAGTTGTTACGCCAGGAAAGGCGGCACCTGTGCGAGCTGCACAGCGCCCTGCAGAATAAATAATTTTGCTTGCCCTGGGCTGCGCCAGGATCGCCCCGATCGCCCCTTGACAATGCCGGTTGTCAGGTGATATACTTTTCCTTGCACAGAGGAAGAACGGGGCGTAGCTCAGTTTGGCTAGAGCGCTACCTTGGGGTGGTAGAGGCCGCTGGTTCAAGTCCAGTCGCTCCGACCATTTTTACAGGACGCCATAACGGCGTCTTTTATTTTTCACTTCTTAAGATATGACCGTTGACTGGTAAAAAAAGTAACGATACAATGTAATACAGGGGGCAAAAGAGTGAGAGGTAAAATTTGGTGAGCTTTAAACGGCAGCCTTGTTGGACGAATACCGCGGTTTCCGCCATGTTTTTCGTAACGTTTACGGTTTCAACCTGGCAGCCGAACGGTTGGAAAGACTGATCCAGAAGCTGCCGGAAACGCTGATATCTTTTCGTAAAGATATTCAGGTCTTTTTAGATCGCATGCGCGAGATTATAGCCAAATGAAAAATATCCAGGCCCTGGTTATCCGGGGCATGGATGTTTGTATATTCCACATATACCCGAGGAGGAATTTATTTTGCAGGTTGGTTTAGTAGGTTTGGGTAAAATGGGCCTCAACCTGGCCCTCAATATAATGGAACATGGTCATGAAGTGATAGGATATGCCCGCACAAAGGCTACCGTGGACAAAGCTGCGGCGCAAGGAATTAAAAGCGCTTATAGTTTGGAAGAACTGGTAGGCCAGCTTAAGACCCCGCGCCTGGTCTGGTTGATGATCCCTGCCGGGCTGGTGATCGATGAGGTAATTGAGCAGCTATTACCCCTGCTTACTCCCGGGGATATTATCGTCGACGGGGGTAATTCTCATTACCGGGATACTTTACGTCGTTATCAATATTTAAAGGAAAAGGGTATTCGCTTCGCAGATTCCGGTACCAGCGGCGGTATGGAGGGGGCCCGCTACGGCGCCTGCTGCATGGTGGGGGCCGAGGACGAGGTTTTCGCTTACCTGGAACCTTTATTTAAAGATATAACCGTACCCGGCGGTTATCTCCATACCGGGCCGCCCGGCAGTGGCCACTATGTCAAAATGATCCACAACGGTATCGAATACGGCATGATGCAGGCCATTGGCGAGGGTATGGAAGTCCTGGCTAAAGGGCCCTTCAAACTGGATCTGAAGGCGGTGGCAAGGGTCTGGCGCCATGGCTCGGTAATCCGGGGTTGGCTTATGGACCTCATGGAAAGTGCCCTTAGCAAAGACGCTACCCTGGAAAGCATAAAAGATATCGCTTATTCATCCGGTGAGGGCCTCTGGACAGTGGAGGAAGCCCTGCGGCTGAAGGTACCGGCGCCGGTAATCACGGCAGCCCTGCTGATGCGCTACCGCTCCGAGCAGGAGGAGAGCTTTGCCACCAAGGTGGTCGCCGCCCTGCGCCATGAGTTCGGCGGCCACGACGTGGCCCGAAAATAGGAGGGTTATTAAATATAACTTTATGTTTTCTACGTTCATATAACGGAGTAGGTACGGAGATGAGATGGTGATGTTCGTTCCGGTTAGTTAAGTACAATTAAACCCCTTGGATATCCTCACATTGAAGGGAATACGATTTGCTGGAATTGGAGGGATAAAAGACTAAGAAGCGGCATGGTTTGGTACCAGGCCGCTTCTTAGTTGGAATTTGCCTTCAAGGATGCTTTGTTATAGCCAGTGAAGACAAGCCCTCAACTTTATCCGACATCTACTGCGATTTTTAGTTGACAATAAGGGGGAGTGGGGTTACAATTGGATTTGATTGATGTCATGCCCCACTTTTATCCTGGAGGAGGAATGATAATTGCGCGCATTGGGCCGTCATGTTTTAGCTGAGGTTTATGGATGCAGCTTCGAGATCTTAAACGACATCAAAAAGGTCGAAGAAATCATGGTCAAAGCCGCTCTAGAAGCCGGTGCCGAAATCCGGGAAGTCTGCTTCCATAAATTCAGCCCTCAGGGTGTCAGCGGCGTGGTGGTCATCTCCGAATCGCACCTGGCAATCCACACGTGGCCGGAGTTAGGGTATGCTGCCGTAGATGTTTTTACCTGTGGTGAAAGGGTTAATCCCTGGGATGCCTGCAGGTATTTAACCGAGCAGTTCCAGGCAGGCGAAGTCCACGCCACCGAAATTGAACGGGGCGTCATGGAACCTCCTCGGGCGGCAGCGGTAAATCTGTAGGAGGGATATTTATTTTATTACCTACAACTAAAGGTAGTAGCGATGGTAGTAGCTGACAGGCCTTGCAGGGAGGAAACTTGCAGGGCCTGTAGCGTTTTTTACGATAAAAAACCAGCAGGAATATGCATTAAAGAATAGAATATCAAAAGGAATACTCATTTTCATTTATAGGAGGGCTGGAGGTTGACCGCCCTGTTTAAATTATTACAACCAGAGCTGGAAATAGTTCGCCAGCGTTTGTTAAAGGAAACCCGCATGCAAGGGCGAACGCTACCCGGGCTTACCTGGCCTGTTTTGAACCATTTAGATCAAGATTTTCTACCTGCTCTAGTCCTTTTAAGCGCCCATACTCAGGGTTACTTTGGCCCCAGGGCTCTATCCCTGGCTGCTGTTTTTCAATTTATTTTCCTGGCCTCATTAATTCATAACAATGTTAAGCATGAGGTAGCCCTGGAAACCCTGGTGGGAGATTATTTCTACACCCGATTTTTTGATCTCCTGTGCCGCGATGGTAATCTGCAATTTCTGGCACCCCTTTCCCAGTTGATTTGCCAGATTCACCTTGATGCTGCCCGGCAACTAGAAAAAGCCAGGGAAGGAGCAGTTACTGCCAGGGGAAATTCTTTTTTCGAAAAACTTCATACCAGGGAATACCTGGCTGCCGCGGCAACTTACCTGGGCAGCCAGTTAGGCCAGGCCGAACCAAAGGTAGCCCAGTTCTGGCAGGAGATAGGCTTACTTTTAGGCAAGCTGTGGAATGGCCAGGCAGTAACCGTTAAAGCCACCGAGGCCGTAGAAAGACTTGCTCCTGGAACGGTAAGGGAACTCCTTGGCGAACTGGTCATACAATTAGGCGATGAGTTGCCTGTCAAGCGGGTGATGGCCCTGTGACCAAAGAGGAATATGTACGTGGCATTTTTAACAACATTGCTCCCCGTTATGACCTTTTAAATACGATTCTCAGTTTTAACTGCGACCGGGGCTGGCGCCGCTTTACCGTAGCCCAGGCAGGCCTTGTACCTGGGAAGAGGGCTTTGGATGTCTGCTGTGGCACCGGTATGCTTTCTCTGGAGCTTGCCCGCGCCGTAGCCCCTGGTGGGCAGGTAGTTGGGTTAGACTTTGCCCCGGCCATGCTTGAGGTGGCCCGGCGCCGCCTGGCAGCCAGTGCCTATGGTCACCTGGTGCAGCTGGTAGAAGGCAATGCCCTGGAGCTCCCCTTCCCGGATAATACCTTTGATTGCGCCACCATTGCCTTTGGCCTGCGTAACCTCCCTGATATCAAAAGGGGCCTGGCGGAAATGATGCGAGTGGTACGGACGGGAGGACGGGTGATTTCCCTGGAATTAGCCAAACCCTCCCGGCCCTTTTTTAAGCAGATTTATTACCTGTACTTTGACCACCTGGTGCCTTTAATAGGACGCCTGGGAGTAGGAATGGAGGGCCCCTATAGCTACCTGCCCCGTTCCCTTAAGGGCTATCCCCACCAGGAAGAAATATTGCAGTACTTCCGCGACCTGGGCCTAGCCAGGGCACGTTATTACGAGCTGACGGGCGGAATTGTAGCTGTCCATGTGGGGATAAAGAAATAATGTTGCCTTGCTATGACAGGGGCGGTATAATGAAACTAGCCATAAACAGGTTAAAAGGAGGTGGAGCGATGGAAGATAAGTCTATGACCCTGACTGAGCACCTGGAAGCTTTGCGACGGGTACTGCTGGTATGTATTATCGCTCTGGTGATCGCAACTATCGCTGTTTATTTTGGCTTCCGGGACCAGTTGCTGGTTTTAATCATGAGACCCATTAAGGAAATAGGCATAAACCCGGTCTTTATCACTCCCTGGGAAGCCTTTTTTACCACTATAAAAATTTGCTTCGTGGCAGCTATCTTCCTGGCTCTACCGGTGATCCTCTGGGAGGTCTGGAGCTTTATCCTGCCGGCCCTGCACAGCCATGAACGGCGCCTGGTTTATATGTTAATGCCGGCCTCAATAGTGCTCTTTGCCGCGGGAATAGTCTTTGGTTACCTGGTAGTTTTCCCGGCAGCCCTTCGCTTTTTATTGGTAACTGCCAGCGAAGGCTTTACGCCGCTGATTTCCATCTCCCGGTATTTTAGTTTCTTAACCATGTTTATTTTACCTTTCGGGGCCGTTTTCCAGTTGCCCTTGGCTATTATGCTCCTAACCCATTTAGGGCTGGTAACGCCAAGGTTTCTGGCGAAAAACCGTAAATATGCTATTTTAATTATCTTTGTCCTGGCAGCCATTCTTACTCCAACGCCGGATATGATTTCCCAGACGCTAATGGCTTTACCGGTAATTGCCCTTTATGAAGTCAGCATCTGGATTTCTTACCTGGTACGACGCAAGCGGGAAGAAAAGGCCAAGGAAGAAGGTATTTAAATTTAAAGGAAACAGGTGTACAATTAAGTTAAACAGGAGGTGAGAAGGATGTTCGGTTTGGGAGCTCCTGAATTAATCTTGATTTTAGTCCTGGCGTTGATTATTTTTGGCCCCGGCAAGCTACCCGAAGTGGGCCGCGCCCTGGGTAAGGGGATCAGGGAGTTTAAGAATGCTACTAATTCCGTAACTGAGGAAATCAAAGAAGCGGCCAGAATAGATGACGGCGATGGCAGTGCCAATAAAGAGAAGGCCGCTAAACAGGCCAGTTAAAGAGTGGTAAGCTACGGGAGATAAACTCCCGTTTTTTTCTGGTAAAATTCCCCGGCCAGCGCCTGAAAGAATACATAAATTCTTTAGAACGCAGCTTGTTTTTGCTTTACTGCGAGGTGAGGTGGCTTTGGAAACAACACCAAGGGGGAACCGCTTGCATATTGCTATCTTTGGTCGCCGCAACGCCGGCAAGTCCAGTTTAATCAACGCCCTGACCAACCAGGAACTGGCCGTAGTCTCCAGCGTTCCTGGCACGACAACCGACCCGGTCCTTAAATCCATGGAAATTTTACCCCTGGGTCCCGTCGTGCTCATCGACACGGCCGGGATTGACGACGTGGGCGAACTGGGCGCTTTAAGGATTAAAAAGACCATGGAAGTCCTGCGGCGCACTGATCTGGCCATCCTGGTCCTGGACCCGGCAGCCGGGGTTGGACCTTACGAACTGGAACTCTTGCAGCGACTAAAGGAACAAAACCTGCCCCTGGTGATAGTTTTAAATAAAATCGACCAGGGTGGCCGGGAACTATTGTCGGACCTGGAAAAAAACCTGGGACAGCGGGTCCTGCCGGTTAGCGCTCTGACCCGCCAGGGTATCGAGGAATTGAAGGGGGAGATGATTAAAGCCGCTCCTGCCGACTTTGAGGAGCCTTATATTGTTGCCGACCTGGTGGGGCCCGGAGAAATGGCCGTCCTGGTGGTCCCTATCGACCTGGCGGCACCGAAAGGGCGCCTGATCCTACCCCAGGTACAGACGCTGCGGGACTTGCTGGATCATGACGCCATGGGCCTGGTGGTCAAGGAGCGGGAACTGAAGCTGGCCCTGGCGAAGATCCCGCCCCCGAAGATTGTTATTACCGATTCCCAGGCTTTCTTGAAGGTGGCGGCCGACACGCCGCCAGGCATCTGGATGACTTCCTTTTCCATTTTATTTGCCCGCTATAAAGGTGACCTGGTGGAGCTGGTGCGGGGCGCGAAGGCTGTTAAAAATTTACAGCCGGGCGACAGGGTTCTCATTGCTGAGGCCTGTACCCACCACCGCCAGGCTGATGACATCGGTAAAGTGCAGATACCCCGCTGGCTGCGCCAGTACGTGGGTGGTGATTTACAGTTTTCCTGGTATTCCGGCACTGGCTACCCGGAAGATGTGGCCAGTTACAAAGTGATAATTCACTGCGGCGGCTGCATGATCAACCGCCGGGAAATGCTCTACCGCATCCAGCTGGCCAAGGAAGCCGGCGTACCAATAGTTAATTACGGCGTCCTCCTGGCCTTTATCCACGGGGTCCTCGAACGGGCCCTGGAACCCTTCCCCCTGGCCCTGATGGCATGGCGGGAAGAAGAGTAAATATAATTGGCAGGAGGTTGTCATTTGCTCGCAAGGCAAGAACAGAACCCCGTCCAGGTGCGTTACTGGCAGGTCAATGGCAAGCAAGGTTATGACCTCCGGGTTTTATCTCCTGAGGCCAGCATAGCTGATTATATTACCGCCGTGGAAGGACTGGACCCATCACTCCTTTACCGCCCCTATACTAACGGCGATTGCCTGGGTTGTGATCATTGCTGTGGCGGGCGCCTGCCCCTGACCAGCATTGACCTGCAGGTATTGCAACAGGGACTAGAGGAACTTACTGGTAAAAGGTTTTCCCTCCCGGAAATGCTGGAGGAGTACTGCCAGGTCCAGGTGAAGGGGCGGGCGGTGGATATTACTTTGCGGACTGACGCCGAAGGTTACTGTATTTTTTTAGAACCGCACCGGTGTCGTTGCCGCCTGTACAAATACCGTCCCCTCATCTGCCGCACCTATTTTTGCTGCCCCCTCACCCGGCGGGCCAGGGTTTTACGAGAAACCCTTGTCAACCGCGGGGAAGATGAACTGGTGCGGTACTGGCTTTCCTGGCAGCCAGCGGTACCAGCAGGGGTGCGCCGTCATGACTGGCCGCCAACCCCTTTCGCCGGGTGCTTGAGTTTTGCCGAAGTACCTTTAAAGTCCCTATGTTCCCTGGAGCTGTGGCGGCAGCTTCGCCAGTAGAAATCTAATGCAAAATATTTCTATAGCAGAAGGGAAAAACAATTTTTTGGTGAATATTTGTAGCGAGGCTCGTTGAAAAGATTAAAATAAGGCTGGCCTGTTACGAGGGCTAATATGAATTTTGGAGGATAATTTATGCGCATCGCTCTCATAGCCCACGATCGTATGAAAGATGAACTGGTCAACTTTGTCGATGAGCATAAACATATCTTTGCCGGTCACCGCCTGGTAGCCACAGGGACTACCGGTACCAGGATCATGGAACGAACCGGTCTAAAGGTCCACCGTCTCATGTCCGGGCCCCTGGGGGGAGACCAGCAAATGGGTTCCCTGGTAGCCAAAAAACGCCTGGACCTGGTAATTTTCCTGCGGGATCCACTGACGCCCCAGCCCCATGAGCCGGATATCAGCGCCCTCCTGCGCATTTGTGACGTCCACAACGTACCGGCGGCCACCAATCTGGCCACAGCAACAATCTTTCTCGAGTATTTAAAAAGCAGGACAAATGAGTAACATAAAAGCCGTCTCAGACACTTTTTAACAATTTCTAATTAAAGAAAGGAGTTCTCCCATGGCTAAAGTAACTGTACAATCCGGCATCTGTGGTTTTACCACCGACATTCTGGCTGAAGCACCGGATATGTTTTCCTGCAACCTGACCATCAACACTACCTGTCCCAACATCCAGAAGATTGCCGCTGAACTGAGCACCCTCAATCCCCTGGACGAGATTAGCTTCAAAGGCAACAGCCGCCTGCGGGAATTATTCTTTCAATATTGCCCCCATGCTGCCTGCCCGGTACTCCCCGGCATGGTTAAAGCCGTCGAAGTAGCTGCCGGTCTGGCCCTGCCCCAGGATGCCCATATTTACGTCCAGAAATAATTCTGTACCTCAGGAAGGTACATCCAGCAATAGGCGCCAGCTGATGGACGCAGACTGCCCCTCCAGAGCGACTGGCAATTTCTATGGCCGGTCGCTTTTTACTTGCTCGTATTTCCTGGCCGTACCTGGTTTGCTACAATAGAGTCCAAAGGAAGGGATCATCTATGTCTACCCGCCAGGAACACGATCTCCTGGGTACCAGGGAAGTGCCCGCCAGCGCCTACTACGGCATCCACACCTTAAGGGCAGCGGAGAATTTCCGCGTCAGCCGGCATCAAGTCCATCCAGAGCTAATTAAAGCCCTGGCTACCGTCAAAGAAGCGGCCGCCCGGGCCAACCTCGACCTGGGCTACCTGCCCCGGGAAAAGGGAGAGGCCATTATTGCCGCCTGCCAGGAAGTAGCCCGGGGTGAACTGGCCGATCAGTTTTTTCTCGACGCCTTCCAGGGCGGCGCCGGTACTTCGACCAATATGAACGTCAACGAAGTAATCGCCAACCGCGCCCTGGAAATCCTGGGCCTTCCCAGGGGTGATTATGCCACCATCCACCCCAACGACCACGTTAACCTGCACCAGTCCACTAACGATGTCTATCCTACCGCCATGCGTATAGCGGCCATCCGCCTTTTACTGCCCCTGGCCGAGGAACTGGCCAGGCTCCAGGAAGCCCTTCAGGAAAAAGAGGTTGCCTTTGCTGGGATACTTAAAATCGGCCGTACTGAATTCCAGGATGCCGTTCCGGTAACCCTGGGACAGGAATTCGGTGCCTATGCCCAGGCCGTGGCCCGGGACCGCTGGCGGCTGTACAAGGTTGAGGAGCGCCTGCGCCAGGTGAACCTGGGCGGCACAGCCACCGGCACCGGCCTCAATGCCCCCCTGAAATATATTTACCTGGTTAATGATTATTTGAGGCGCCTCACGGCGCTGGGCCTGGCCCGGGCGGAAAACATGATCGATGGCACCCAGAATATGGACGTCTTTGTGGAAGTTTCCGGTCTCGTGAAGGCCGCCGCTGTAACCATGCATAAAATCGCCGGCGACCTGCGTTTCCTTTCTGCCGGTCCCAGGGGCGGGCCGGCGGAAATCAACCTGCCCCCCCGGCAGGCCGGTTCTTCCATCATGCCTGGCAAAGTCAACCCGGTGATCCCGGAAATGGTTCATCAGGTTGCCATGCAGGTCATGGCCAACGATATGGTAATCGCCATGGCCGCCAGCCAGGGCCACCTGGAGCTCAATGCCTTCGCGCCCCTCATCGCCCACGCCATGCTGGAATCCCTGGAAATGCTGGCGGCAGCGGCCCGGATTTTCCGCACGGAATGTATTAGCGGTATAACAGCCAACGCCGGGCGCTGCTGGGAAGTGCTGGAGCAGAGTCCCGTCCTGGCCACAGCTTTACTGCCCTATCTCGGGTACGAAAAAGCCACAGAGGTGGTACGGGAAGCAGAAGCTTCCGGCCGCTCGATTAGAGAAATCATTTTAGAAAAAGGGTTTTTAACCCCGGACGAACTGGAAAGCATCTTAACCCCGGCAGCCATGACGAAACCCGGTACAGTTAAGACCATAAATAGACCGCAACAGGGCCAGGGCTTGTGTAATTAGCAATTTACGCCATTAGCCATGGTCACCCCCGGAGCTTAAGATCAACTTAAAGCATATCTTAGATTGGGGGTGGTTTTGATGCCCAAAATTGGCATTGATCCCGGCCATGGCGGCAGTGACCCCGGGGCCGTCGCCGCCAGCGGCCTCCAGGAAAAGGACGTCACCCTGGCTGTGGGCCTGGCGTTGCGGCAGTTGCTCCAGGGGGCAGGTGTGGTAGTGGTGATGTCCCGGACAGGCGACCAGGACGTTTCTTTGGCTGACCGGGCTGGTCTCTTCAACCGGGAACAGGTAGACCTCGTCATCAGCCTGCACGTCAACAGCGCCGGTACTCCAGCCGCCAGTTACGTTAGCACTTTTATCCTGGCTCCTGGTGGCCAGGCTGAAAAGATCGCCCGCTTGATCCAATCCGAACTGGTGGCTGCCACTGGCTGGCCGGACGGGGGTGTCCGCGAGGCGAATTTCTACATCCTGCGGGAGACCGATGCCTCGGCAGTCCTGGTGGAAATGGGTTTTATCAGCAACCCGGAGACGGCAGCTCAACTCGCCATGCAGGCAGTACAGCAATCCCTGGCCCGGGCCATCTTTCGCGGCCTCGCCGCCTACCTGGGCCTGAAGCTAAACGAGCCCCGCGATATCCAGGGCCACTGGGCGGAGACAGCCATCCGCCAGGTTATGGCCGCCGGGATCATGAGCGGCTACCCGGACGGTACCTTCCGGCCCGACCAGAATGCCACCCGGGCTGAATTGGCTGCCGCTTTGGCCAATCTTTTAGCCAGGTTAAATTTAATACCGTGTAATTTTTCATTTTAGCATGCCTGAGTACCCGGGACTAGATACCCAAACATTTGCTTCTATGGTATAATTAAGCCATGGGAGAAAAAACAAACCACACGTCATCGTCCTGGAAGCCCGCTTTAATGCTGAAATAAGTCATTAAATTTAAGCGGGTTTGCCCGGTTGACTGGGGGCACTTGGCTTGGCTTTACTTATCAAAAATGCCGAATGGATTATTACCCTGGATAGCGAAGGCCATCGTTACCGGCAGGCTGATCTTTTAATTGAGGGGCCGGCAATTAAGGCCATTGGATCCAATCTACCTGCGGGAGATGGAGACGAAATTATTAACGCCAGGGGTAAGGTTGTTTTGCCGGGACTGATCAATACCCATCATCACCTCTACCAGACCCTGACCCGCAATATTCCGGCAACCCAGGATATACCCCTGTTCCCCTGGTTAGTGACCCTTTACGAAATCTGGCGTGAACTGACGCCGGAAGCAGTTCGCCAGGGAGCCCTGGTGGGGTTGGGGGAATTGCTGAAGACAGGCTGTACCTGCTCCAGCGACCATCACTACGTCTTTCCCCGTGGTCAGGGAAATGAACTTATTGATATTGAAATCCAGGCGGCCCGGGAACTGGGGATCCGCTTTCATGCCACCCGGGGCAGCATGTCCCTGGGCAAAAGCCGGGGTGGCCTGCCACCGGATGAAGTAGTTCAAAAAGAAGACGAGATATTAGCTGATAGCGAGCGCTTGATCCGGCAGTACCATGAGGCCGGCCCCTTCGCCATGTGCCGGGTTGCCCTGGCTCCCTGTTCACCTTTTTCTGTAACTCCCCAATTGATGCGAGATAGTGCCGCCCTGGCGCGCCGATACGGTGTCATGCTCCATACCCACCTGGCCGAAACTCTGGATGAAGAACGCTTCTGTAAAGAAAAATTTGGCCGGCGGCCGGTAGAGTACATGGCTGACCTGGGCTGGCTGGGGTCCGATGTATGGTTTGCCCATGCCATACATTTAAACGATGCCGAGGTAGCCTTGCTAGGCGAGACGAAAAGCGGTGTGGCTCATTGCCCGGTTTCCAATATGAAGCTATCTTCCGGCGTCTGCCGGGTGAAGGACCTGCTGTCTGCCGGGGCCCGGGTAGGTCTGGCCGTCGATGGCAGCGCCAGTAATGATTCCTCTAATATGTGGAACGAAATGCGTATTGCCTATCTCTTACAAAAACTGGCTTACGGTAATGACGGCCTGACAGCAGAAGAAGTTTTACGTTTGGCAACTGTCGGCAGTGCCCAAGTATTAGGCCGCGAGGACCTTGGTCACCTGGCGCCGGGAATGGCAGCAGACATGATCCTGATTAACTTTGAGGAACTGGGGTTTGCCGGGGGCCAGCATGACCCGGTAGCAGCTATTATTACTTGCGGTGATAGCCAGCTGGTAGATACCACCATTGTTAACGGCGAGGTCGTAGTCCGGGAAGGCCGGCTGTTGAAGGTTGATGAAACTGAAATCGTTCGTCAGGCCAACCGGATATCATCCGAGATGCTGGCCTGGGCCGGGAGGCGTACAGGTACTGATTATTATGCTTACCCCAAACGGCAGTAGCTGTTATAAGTCCGGCGAAAGGAGGAGAATTTGCTGGTGATAAGATAAACAGTAGCCACCCACGGGTGGCGGAGCGAAGCCGCCGTTGAGTGAGGCCCCCATACCAGAACAAGTAATTTAGCGCACCCGTAGGGGCGCTTTTTTAGTCACCAAGAACTGGCCGGTTTCATACCCTATACTAGCAAAGCATGCCAGCAAGAAAGGAGACCGGCTTTATGAGTGACGAAAGTAAGAAAGTTGAGGCAACTGTAAGTGAGGCGGCAGCCCAGCATATGGTGCCCCCGTGTCCCCATGGCTTCCATTATACCGTTAAAAGCGGCGATACTATGTATCTTATTGCCCGGCGTTTTGGTATAACCCTGGATGAGCTTATTGCTGCCAACCCCCAGGTAAAAGATCCCAATCTCATTTATCCCGGCCAGGTGCTGTGCATTCCCAAGAAAATGCCTGTACCTTGCCCCGGCGGCTTCTATTATACTGTCCAACCAGGCGATTCCATGTACTCCATTGCCCAGAAATTTAATGTCAGCCTGGATGCCCTGATAGCAGCCAATCCCCAGGTCCAGGATCCCAACCTGATTTACCCTGGTCAAGTACTCTGCATTCCAGTTAAGCCCATAATGCCCTGCCCCAACGGGTTTATCTATGTCGTCAAGCCCGGAGATACTTTAAGCAGCATCGCCCGCAAGTTCGGTACTACAGTGGATCAGATCCTGGCGGCCAACCCGCAAATTACAGATCCCAATTTGATTTATCCCGGCCAGCGCATCTGCATTCCCATCATGCCTCCAGTAATGCCCCGGCGCCACTGCTTTATGATGCATCCCACCCATCATTGCCCCGGCGCCATGGGTATGGGCATGATTGATATAGAAAAACGGGAATTACTGGTTGTTGCCCGGGGGATTCCTGATCCCAGGCATTTCGATATGGATCATGTCGTTTTAATGGTTCGCTACCGGGAAATGGAAGAATTTAAGGTAGTTGAAATGATGCCCATGGCCCATGGTATGATGATGGGCCATCATATGATGGATGCTGATATGGATAAAGACCCTGTCTTGTTAATCGGCGCTGCCCGCAGGTTCCCCTTTGTCTTTGGTCCTTTATTCCTGGGTATTGTGGTGCCAATCATTATCTAAAATCATTGCTTAAAAGGAGTATTCCTGCTGCTGGGATTTACAACGACAGCCCTGCACAAAGAAAAAAGAGGCTCAAAATTGATTACGAGGGGCCAGTCCGGCTCCAGACCGCTGATCTTGGTGAAAGCTACCTGTCTGGTGGAGGGGCCCTCTGGCCCCTCTACGGCTTTAATCCGGGCCGGGAAAAAGAAATAGGCGCTCTGGGGTGGCAACCAGGTACTGCCGCCATCCTGGGAAAAGCAAAAGGCCAGGCGGTTGCTGGATGTCCAGAGGAAAAGTAAGTTTTTTTCCTTAGCCAGGAGTACTGGCCGGTCATCGGGAAGATCAACCATTGTTCCCGGGCAGAGCCTCAGCGAGGTGTTTTTTTCCGGGTCAACTACGTGTAAATAAAGCAAGTAGTCCTTTTCCTGCCTGTGCCAGGACAAGAGGTAAAGATACCCCTGAAACCAGTAAGCATAAATTTTATTACCAGGTTCTACGCCGGTAAGGGGACGGGGTACCTGCCAGCCCGTGGCAGGATCATAAACTGTTAAAAATAAAAGCTGCCTTCCCCTGGATACATCCTGACCGGTAAAGAAGAGCCGGCCCCGGAGCAGGGGTTTAAATAGTAAGGGAGGAGCCGTAAGGTTAAAGGGTAAAAACTGCCTTTGCCAACGGTTACCGGCCAGGTAAAGGTGGATAATTTCCGGTCTATAGGATTCCTCTAATAAGAGGTGCGGTTGCTTGCGGGAATCGAGGACAAAGGCCAGGACGGAACCATTTACCGGCAACTCACTACTTTCCCAGCGGTGACCCTGCCAGCGGGCATAAATTAACCGCTTATTAAGCATTGTTGCCACTATATGTAAGCGACCGGCAGGGTCAATAACGGCAGTAGAGGCGCTCAGGCCAGCCATGGGTTCACCGGTTGCGGTATAACTGTAATGTAATATGCCCTGGCGCAAAACTAACTGCCAGCTATCACCTGGTGTAGCTAAATAATTTACCATGGCCATCACCTCCCCGGACCAGGTCTACCTAACTAATGCATATGCTTTCCTGGCAGAAAAAATATAATTTTGATTGCCGGCAATAAATTATGTTTTCCCGGTAACATCCACCCGTTGAGGTCAATATTATATACCAGGCATTAACCCGAAATATTTGCTCTAAGGAGGTAAGTTTAAACATGGCTGATGAAGCGAGCGTCAAGCAGGCCGTCGTTGCTCCCGGCCAGTGCCCGCCGGAAGGATGTCCGCCACCGACTCGTATCGAGTGTATTGTCGTTGACAAGGTTTATGACAGCTGTTTCCAGGTGGAAAGCCGTACCCGGGATACAACAGTAACGACGGGTCTTACCGGTGAGTTTGTCACCGGGACTTTTACCGTAGGGCAAGCTATCCCCTGTGCCCTGAATGGGACCATTTCCTGCAGCGTGATTAACCGGGTACCAGCTACCGGCAATTTTGCTACTTTAACCATAGTAGTCTCTGTTCCAATAACCCTGACCAACCCCAATGCTCCAGCTGAAACTGCCAATCGTGTCTTTACCTTTACCAAAGTCGTCACCCTCTGCGCTCCTGAAGGAGTAACCGTAGATTGCTCCGAGAGTACCTTGCTTTTCTGCAACTGCGTCGTCTCGGCCGTAGGTGTCGGTAACATCACCGTTACCTGTGACTTCCAGGTATGCGTTGTCATTAAGACCATCCTTTCCGTCCAGCTCCTGGTGCCCAGCTACGGCTTCTGCGTGCCGGCTCCCTGCACTGTGGCTCCGGGCGTCTGCCCGCCGGCGCCACCGGCTCAATGTTTCTAGTATAACAGTTAACGGCCCCACCATTAAGAAGCACCGTCAAATTGACGGTGCTTCGCTCTTTAGTGGTTCTCCGGGCTGTTCCGGGGCGAGGATGGCGGCACTCAGGTTTTTGAGCGCCGCCAGGGTATTATCATTTTTTCCGGTTTCCTGGGCTACCGTACCCGTCCCGATCGGATCTATCCTTATTTGGTTAAAGTTAAGAACCGGGGGTTTTACTGCTCCCTGCTCAGGGGCCTGCCGGGCAGCGAGGCTGGCCATGGCCGTATTCGCTCCGGTAGAGGAAAGGTATTTACGCCATTGTTCTCCTGTCAGGAAAGTGCTCTGGAGGGGCAGTGGTACCATACGTTCCAGGACTTCCTGGGTAAACAAAGCAGGAGCAAGGCTGGCTTCCAGGGGCCGCTTAAAGATAAACACCGGCCCGTCACCGGGAGGGGGAAATGGGTTGCCCCGGTGACGGCCTTTACTTTGCCGGGCATTCCGGACCTGCCCGGAAGGTGCCGGCGGAGAAGCCAGGCTGCTGGAAACTGAATCCTTTGTCGCCGTTGCCCTTTGGTTTACTTCCGTTGCCAGGAGCTCATTTTGGTGTGGTATCTTTGCTTGCCCTGCCGCCCCGTCTCGCCCCTGTATTTTACCCTGTACCGGCAGTCCATCCTGCACCTGCATTGCGCTTCTGCCGGGTATGGCTACCTCTTGCGGGGTCGTTGTAGCTCCTGCCTCCGTTCCCTCTCCAGGGCCCGTTTTAGCCCCTGACTCTGTCATCTTTCCCCCAGTCTCTCCCCGGGCCGCGCCCCCTGTGGTTTCTGCTCCTGCATCCCTCTTTTCTCCGGTCTGAACAGGGTTCTCTCCCGGCCCGGCCGGCGTCATAGTTGCCGGTTCCCCTTCCGGAGGCGCAGTTTCCATCTTTTCCTGGTTTGTTGCGGGAACCCGGTACTGCGGTTCCCTTGTTGTAATGGCCGGGCTTTCCGCAGCCAAAACCTCGCCTTGTCCAGGTATTGTCTTGCTTTCCCGGGACTTGCTTCCTTCAGGTAACCCGGGTAAAGAGGCATCCCGGAAGTGCTGCAACAGGGATTGGAGCTTAAAAACCGTTTCTTCAGTAAGGGGCTTCTCGAAATACCAGGTCAAACCACCAACCAGCCACGTCGTTATGTTGTGAATAATTTCCTGATCCAGGTGAACCTGGCAAAATTCAATTAAGACCGATGGTACTTCTGTGTTATTTAAGAGGCGGCGGTAACGGAAGTTTTTAAAATGCTCCCAGGCTCCGGGGATGGTATAACTCAGGGGTCTTCCTGAACGGAGCATAGCCTGTACCAGGGCGGCAATTAGACCCAGGCTTTCCTCGCGCTTTTTGGGGGCGTAAAAAAAGCGTAAAGCTGGTTCTGGAGCGGCACCATCCTTTTGCGAGAAGGCAAAAAGGACCTGGGTCTGCCAGAGCCGGAAAAGCCGCCCGTCACTGGCGGTAGCTGGAACAATTAAAACATTGGACCCCCGTCCCTGCAACTCCTGGCTTAAGGCAGTTAGCAGAACCTTCAAGGTTTGATCCTGGCCGGCCAGCGGGCGTAAAACAACCGTCTTATTAGCCAGGGGCGGATTCAGGATAAAGTTTCCTTCACCATCTTCTAAGAAACTTACACCCAGACTGCGGCCCAGGACCGGGAGCAAGGCTTTGCTAGAAGCATCAAGCTCCCATGATGATAAGGTAATATCCCCCAGAAGAATTTTAGCCATCTTTCACCCCTCATTTCATAGAATCACTATTACAGCATATGTTGGTGAAGGGTGGGATGGACCTAAAAACAGGCGGCAAAAGGTGAGTTGGTGCATAAAATATTAGGGCAGGGCTCTGGAGGTGGAAAGAACATGGAACCGAAGGTAAGAATGTGGATTGACGCCCGCCAGGAAAAATTACAACCTGGACGGCACCTGGAAGTTACCTACATTATACCCAACCTTGAAACGCCGGTCATCCGGGAAACAGTCTATTATACCCTGGCAGCCCTGGTAAAGGAGATCCAGTTACCCCGGGAGGACCAGGCCAATATGGTCAAAATAATCTATGACCCGGAAAGGATTACACCTTCTTTTATGGACTATTTGTTACTGCAAAGGGGGATTGAGTTCCGACGTCTGAGTCCCTGAGGGGAAAACGGGTGAGCAGGATGCTCATCAGTAATTAAAAGTTAAAATGGTAAAAGGAGGTTAAAAAGATGAGCTGGTACAGCCAGCGGGCCGCAGAAATTCTGGCCGGGCAACAGGGGCAAAATTTACGTGAGGGTTACACCCCTGAGCTCCGGCAGGTAACCATGACCCTGATTGTAAGCGATATGCGCACCGGGGAAGATGCCAAAAAAATTAGTAATGCCCTGGCAGGTCTGCCGGGTGTAATTAGCGTCAATATCGTCCTCGAACGTCGCTGGGTGGTGATTACCTATTATTTGCCCCAGATAAGCCTGGAAATAATTGGTCACCATATCACCAAACTCGGTTACCATTATATCCATAAATCATGAAGGAGTTGTTCTTAGGGCCGGTCAGGCCCTTTTGACATTCAACCGTCATAAGGGAGGAATGACAGGGATGCGGGTTTACATATCTGCCGATATGGAAGGCGTGGCCGGGGTAACTGCCTGGGAACAGGTAGAAACGATCGGCGGGGCGGAATACGCCCGCTCCCAAAAATTGATGACGGCTGAAGTCAATGCCGCCATCCGTGGCGCCATGGAAGCCGGGGCTACCAGTGTAACCGTCAATGACGCCCATGGCAGGATGCGTAACCTCCTGCCGGAAGACCTGCACCTCGGGGCCCAGCTTATCAGCGGCACACCGAAAAAACTGGGTATGATGGAGGGTATAGACAGGGGCTTTACTGTAGCCTGTTTCATAGGTTACCATGCCCGGGCTGGCAGCCCGGGCGTCCTGGCTCACACCTACAGCGACGTAGTCCATCGCCTGGAGGTTAATGGACAGGAAATGGGGGAACTGGGCCTGAATGCCCTGCTGGCCGGCTATTTTGGTGTACCGGTGGTCCTGGTGAGCGGCGACCAGGTCCTGGCCAGTGAAGCCAGAAAAATGCTGGAAGGAGTAGAAGCCATTATTGTTAAAGAAGCAATTAACTACCACGCCGCCAGGTCACTCCCACCCCGGCTGGCCAGGGAAAAAATTCGCCAGGGAGTAGCCCGGGCCCTTAGCAAAAAAAGTTATCAACCCCTTGCGGTACCGGCAAAGGCAACAGTAACTATTAAATTTACCGACCCGGCCCGGGCGGCGGCAGCGGCTATCCTGCCCCGCAGCCAGTGCCCCGATGCCGTTACCGTAACTTACACGGGAGCCGATTACCTGGAAGCCTACCAAGCAGCAAGGAGTCTTATTGCCCTGGCAAAAAGCAGCTAATACCGGCAGCCAGTATTTTTTATATAAAAGCCGGTGAAAGACAAAAGTATGGCCCCATCAGAACAGGTATTTACATTTTAAAATATCTATCCACTTGCCGGAAATAAGGTATAATGGAGGTATATAGAGCTAAGAAAGGAGGAGAACAGTTGGCCTGGCAAGTCTGGGTAGCCATCGCCATCGCCCTGATCGTAGCCGAGATATTTTCCTTAACCTTTTACCTGATCCTTTTTGCCATTGGCGCCTTCGGTGCGGCCCTGGTCCAGGCCTTGGGGTTGTCTCTTAGTTACCAGGTGGGCATCTTTGTAGTTATATCAATTATCCTGGCCGTTTTTGTCCAGCCAATTCTTAAGCGTACTTTTGTTTTAAACCACCAGGGGCGTCTTTCCAACGCTGAAGCCCTGGTAGGGCAAAGGGGTTATGTGACCGGGGAGGTCACTGTTGACCGGGGCCTGGTTAAGGTCAACGGGGAAACCTGGTCAGCCCGGAGTTTGGACGGCCAGACCCTTGCACCCGGTACGCCGGTCCAGGTGGTCCGGGTAGAAGGAGCCAAACTTTTAGTAAAAAGAGTGCAATAATTCCTGACCGCACAGGTGATCGCCATTGTTACTCCGCAGACTCAAGAGTAGACGTTGCTACCACCCCGGTGGCACCAACAGAGGATTTAAAAAGGAAGCTGGTCTCAATTCCAAACTATTTTCGAGGGGGTTATATTTTGTTAGGTGATATCTTTACTTTCCTGTT
This sequence comes from Neomoorella stamsii, assembly GCF_002995805.1. Classification (GTDB taxonomy): domain Bacteria; phylum Bacillota; class DSM-521; order Neomoorellales; family Neomoorellaceae; genus Neomoorella; species Neomoorella stamsii. Next base: position 33,752 of record NZ_PVXL01000043.1, on the reverse strand, counting down.
GCTGCTCATCCTGATTATCTTTGCTCTGTCCCTGGTAGCCAGGACCGTGAGGATAGTTCATCAATCTCAAGTGCTCATTGTTGAACGCCTGGGGAAATACTACAAGACCTGTGGATCCGGCTTGAACATTATCATCCCGTTTATAGATAATGTACGCCGTGTTGTCGATCTCAGAGTCCAGGTCCTGGATTCCGAGCCCCAGCCAGTTATCACTAAAGATAATGTCACCATGGAGATCGATACGGTAGTTTACTACCAGATAACTGACCCCTTTAAAGCTACCTATGAGATTGCCGATCTTGTGCGGGCCATGCATTACCTGACCCTGACCACCCTGCGCGATATTATCGGCAATATGGAGTTGGACCAGACCCTGTCCTCGCGGGATGAGATTAACAACCGCCTGCGGTTGGTACTGGATGAGGCTACCGACAAGTGGGGTGTCCGGGTGGAACGCGTTGAGGTGAAAAACATCAACCCACCAGCTGACATCCGCCAGGCCATGGAAGCCCAAATGCGGGCTGAACGGGAGAAACGGGCTGCTATCCTCCAGGCTGAAGGTCAACGGGAAGCCGAAATCAAAAAAGCCGAAGGTGAAAAGCAGGCCCAGATCCTCCGGGCCGAGGCCGAGAAAGAAGCCCAGATCCTCCGGGCTGAAGCCCAGCGGGTAGCCAATATTAAAAAGGCCGAGGGTGAAGCCCAGGCTATTCAACTGGTGGCTGCCGCCGAAGCCAAACGTATAGAACTGGTTATGAAGGCCCTGAAAGAAGCCGACATGGATGAGAAGATGCTCACCATGAAGTCCATCGAAGCCCTTATGAAGCTGGCCGATAGCCATAATAAAGTCTTTATTCCCTACGAAACCGCCAGTGTCCTGGGCTCCTTGGGGGCCATCAAGGAACTCCTGGCCCCGGGCCATGGCGGCGGTAAAGGTAGCAGTAAAAACTGTCCGGAAGGGCAAGAAAAATCCCTGGCCGGTTAAAGTCAGGTGACTTTAATTAGATTATTTTAAAAAGGTAAACTAAGGGTACATGGCAGGTACCCTTTTTTGTTGCCCTGAACGGGAAGGCTTATATCTACTGCTGAAGTCCGATTATTATTTGCTATGTATATTGACAGCGAATTATGATAGTAGTATTATAGTAACAAATACAACCGAAAAGCACTAAAAAACCAACAATGAAAGCCAGCCTTACTACAGGCCAATAGGTGAAGGAGGCATATGGCATGGATTATCAAGACATCAGCTACACCGTGACAACTGATAAAGATTTTGCTGCCGCCGTGGCTGCCGTAGAAGAAGCTACAGCAATCCAGGGTATGAAGGTCCAGCACATCCATGACGTACAGGCCACCCTGAAAAGCAAGGGCTACGATTCTGAACCACTGAAAATCATTGAAATCTGCAATGCCCGCTACGCCCATGAAGTCCTGGCTAAAAACGTTCTGATCAGCTTGATGATGCCCTGTAAAATTAACGTCTACACCAAGGAAGGTAAGACCTACATCAGCGCCCTCAGGCCCACCATGCTGGCCAGCTTTTACCCCCAGGCCGGCCTGGAAGAAATAGCCTCACAGGTGGATGCTAAAATCAGGGCCGTTGTGGATGCAGCCCGGTAAACATTAAGCACCTACTCCTCAAACACGTCGTCCGCCAGGGAGCGGACTTCTTTTTTGCGCCGGGCAGTGGCTTCCGGATCCAGGACAACGGCGAGTTTGATCACGTCACCCTCTTTGGCGGCCCGGGGCAGGAGGGAACGGGGTAGGGTAAAGGTGCGGCGGCCGTATTCAATTACTGCCATGTCTTCTTCAAAACGGTCAATGACCAGCAATTCCCGGCGGGGCATTTTTCTTACTCCTTTCACTCTTACCTTGCATCAGGTCGCTATAGATAACAAGAATGCTACCGGCCTGGCCGGTACAATGCTATTGTATAGTCACCTTTTGGCCGTCGGAGAAGGCCGTTATGGTACCATCGCGATCGGTGCGGTAGATTTTAACCCCGGCTTTTTGCAAGCGCTGCAGGGTTTGGGCATGGGGATGGCCGTAATCATTACCTTTACCTACGGAGATAACAGCATACGCAGGGGCCACAGCTTTGAGAAAAGCGGTACTGGTGGAGTGACGGGAGCCGTGGTGGGCAACTTTGAGTACATCAGACTTGAGAGGTTTGCCACCGGCCAGCATTTCCTCCTCCACGGTAGTACCGGCGTCACCGGTAAAGAGAAAGGCCGTTTGCCCGTAGGTCAGGTGCAGGACGGCACTATAATCGTTTAGATCCTCGTAGGTCTTTCTTGCCGGGCTGACAAAAAGAGCCTGGATGCTGCCTTCCAGGGGCAGGGCAACGCCGGCCTTCGCTTCCATGGCCTTGAGGCCTTTATTTTTTATAGCCAGCAAGAGGTCTCGGTATGAATCAGTATTATGGGTCACACGGGGAAGGTAAACTTTACCTACCTGGAAGCTGTTAATTACCACGTCCAGGCCGCCTATATGGTCCTCATGGGGGTGGGTGCCAATGACAAAGTCCAGTATCTCAACACCGTACTGCTTCAATTTCTGGACTACCCAGGGCCCGGCTTCATTGGTGCCACCGTCGATTAAAATGTTCTTGCCATCGGGCAACTGCACCAGGATGGCATCCCCCTGGCCGACATCCAGGTAATGGACGCGTAGCTTGCCGGTTTCAGCCGGTGGGGTTGAGGAGTCCGGAGGCTTTTCTTGAGATGTTGAGGTACCAGGCGCTGCTCCTGGTGCAGGGGAAGCTGTTTGCGCTACCGGCGGCCGCAACTGGTTGGCCGGAGAAGGGGGCTGTTCCCCGGTAAGGTTACCACAGGCAGTAGCCAAGGAGAGGGTAAAAGCGAGGACGGCATAGATGGCCTGGCGTTTGGCCTTTTTCCCGGCCCGGCGCAAAGCATGCCACCAGGTACTAACCGCGAGGAGAACGGCAGTTAAAAATGCCAGGATGCTGATGGTTGTTACCAGTACCATTAAATTCACCCTCAATAAAAGTGCTGGTTCAAAAATCCTCTTTAAAGAATAACACCTGAAGACCTCCATCGTCAAAAGATCTCGTCAAAAATATAGATTAAAGGTTACAATAAAGACTGAAGTCTCCTGAAATGAGGTGTAGTTCGTATGTATCGGCCAATAGTTATGGGTATCAACGGAATGGTGGCAGCGGCCCACCCGCTGGCTTCCCTGGCAGGAGTTAATATCCTCAAGCGCGGTGGTAATGCTATTGATGCTGCCATTGCTATCAATGCCGTCTTAAATGTTACCCAGCCTCATATGTGCGGTATTGGTGGTGACTTGTTTTATCTCATTTACCTGGCCCGTACGAGAGAAGTAATTTTTCTTAACGGTTCCGGCCGGGCGCCCCGAAGAGCCAGTCTGGAATTTTTCCGGGAAAAAAGAATGGTTAAAATACCACCCCGTAGCGCCTATGCCGTTACTGTTCCTGGCTGCGTAGCTGCCTGGGAGGATGCACGAGAACGTTATGGTACTATGCCCCTGGCTGATCTCCTGGCCGAGGCCATTACCTATGCCGAAGGGCATCCTGTGAGCCATAAACTGGCCTGGTACATAACCGAACACCGGGAAGTTTTGTCCCGCTACCCGGATACAGCGGCCATCTTTTTACCCGGCGGGAGGCCACCCCGACCGGGAGATATTTTACGCCAGGATGACCTGGCTGCCACTTTCCGCCTCCTGGCCAGGGAGGGAAAAGCCGCCTTCTACCAGGGGCCAATTGCTGAAGCAATAACCAGAACCGTTCAAGAAGAGGGTGGTTTACTGGCCCTCGAAGACATGGCCAGCCATACTTCGACCTGGGGCCAACCGGTAGCCACTACTTATCGCGGCTATACCATTTACGAAACAGCGCCTAACAGCCAGGGTTTAACGGCCCTGTTGGAATTTAACTTGGTGGAAGGTTTTGACCTTAAAGCCATGGGGCTCGACACGTCCACCTACATTCACCACCTGGTAGAGGCCAAAAAGCTGGCCTTTGCCGACCGGGATGCCTATATTAGTGACCCGGATTTTGTGCAAATCCCTATCGATCATTTACTCTCTAAGGATTATGCAGCCAAGCGCCGCCGTCTCATTGACCCGCAGCAGGCTATGGAAATAGCTGCCGGCAGCCAGTTGCGAGGCGATACCACCTACTTTGCTGTGGTGGACAGGGAAGGAAATATTGTTTCTTGCATTCAGAGTATTTATTTTCCCTTTGGTTCCGGCCTGGTGGCCAGGGGTACCGGTATTTTACTTCAAAGCCGGGGTGCTTATTTTTCCCTCGACCCCAGCCATCCCAACTGCCTGTCACCTGGTAAACGCACCCTCCATACACTGATGGCAGCTATTATAACTAAGGGTGACAAGCCCTGCCTGGTCTTCGGTACCATGGGGGCCGACGGCCAGCCCCAGACTCACCTGCAGGTAATATCCCGTTTCCTGGATTTCGGCTGCAACATCCAGGAGGCCATTGAAGCACCACGCTGGATCCATGGTAGGGCCCTGGGAGACGGACCGCCCAGCCTGAACCTGGAAAATCGTTTTGATCCTACCGTAATTGAAGACCTGCGCCGCTTGGGTCACAAAGTACACCTTTTACCGGCCTGGTCAAATGAAACAGGTCATGCCCAGGGGATTGTAATCGACTATCAAAGGGGTGTCCTCATGGGTGGAGCCGATCCCCGTGGTGATGGTTATGCTCTGGGGTGGTAGAAAAAAGCCCCCCGGCAGCACCGGCTATCGTTTACCCCCGGCTATCTTTTTATTTTAGCAGGAAAAGGATAGGGAAGCGGCGAATGAATAGGGAGGACATGACGTGAAAGGGGTCTAGCCATGGCACGGAGCAAAAGAAAGAACGGGGAAGCATATATAAAAGAAGCACATAGAAAAGGCAAAGTAATCCCCTTAACAAGTGCCATCAAGGGCGGGAAAAATCAAACGGTAAATAACGCTAAAGATAACCCTGATACTAATACGCGAGTAACCCCCTGGCGCCGCGCCAGGGAAAAAAACAGCAGCGGGGAGCCCTTCTGGCCCTCCGGGGGCAACCAGACTTTATTTCTTCTCGCCTTTGCCGGCCTGTTGTTGCTCCTCTTTTACCCTCCTTTTTTTCGTGGCCTCTTTTTCCCGGTAGAGCAGCGCTGGACCTTACTGTTTGCCGCCGTCCTGTTTTTCCTTACTTACCTGTGGAAGTTGTCCCGCCGGGAAGTATCCTTCCTTAACCGGCCCCTGGATTTTGCAGCAGCGGCCCTGGTAGTAGTTTATATCCTGGCTGCCATCAAGCCGGCCAGCCGCAGCCTGGCCGTAGCTGAAGTAGTTAAGGTCCTCCTTTACTTTTTAACCTTCTGGCTGACTTCCCACCTGGGCGGCCAGCGCCGTACCCTCTACCTGCTCCATGCCCTTTACCTGGCCGCAGTTGGAGCCGCCCTGGCGGCTTTACTTACGGCTACAGAGCTTATTTATATTAAAGATGGTTTCGTGGGCGGGCGTTTCTACTCCACTTTACAGTACCCCAATGCCCTGGCCAGTTACGTCGGTGCCGGCAGTATCATCGGTTTTTACCTCTGGGCCCGGGCCGGCAGTCGCCAGCGGTATTTATACGCAGCGGCCAACTACCTGTTGCTCATGGTTTTCCTGGGGACAGGCTCCCGGGGCGCTTACCTCGTTTTCCCCCTGGTTATCTTCCTCTACTGGCTGCTGGCGCCAAAAGGCTACCGCCTGAATACCCTGGCCCACCTGGTGACCAGCGGCGCCGCCGCCCTGGCAGGCAATGCCCGGTTTATTCCCCTGGCTGTAGCCAAAGCCTATGGCCCGGCCTGGAGCTGGTTTGCCCTGGGCTTGCTGGTGGCCCTTGCCGGCCAGCTAATTATCCAGGGAGCCGGCTGGAGCCTGCGGACCCCCAGGGCGCGCATGGCAGCCGTGGTGGCCGCCCTGGTCCTTCTCATTGGCGGCGGCATTTTCCTGGTCCAGTACCAGCTGGCGGTCACTCCGGTAGCAGGGGGCAGGCAACCGGCAGGTATCCTGGCCCGCATCCTGCCGCCCCAGGTTATGGCCCGCCTCCAGGACATCAACCTGGAGACCAAGAGCAGCCGGGAACGGCTGATCTGGACTGGGGATGCACTGAAGATGGTCCGGGAACGCCCCGTCCTTGGCTTTGGCGGTGGTGGCTGGGAAGCAGCCTACCGCCAATACCAGAGTTACTTTTATAATTCCACCCAGGTGCACAATGATTACGCCCAGGTAGCCGTAGAAACCGGGCTGGTGGGCATCGCTGTACTGGGAATTGTATGGCTGTTTTTCCTGCTGACTGCCCTGGGTAACTACCGTTCTTCCCGCGGCCCAGAACGCCTCCAGGCCCTGGCTATAGGTATGACTGCCTTGAACCTCGGCCTCCATGCCGCCATTGATTTCGACCTAGCCCTGGGAGCCGTCTCCATGATGCTCTGGGCCTGCTTCGGCCTGGCCAGGAGTATAGAAGGCCAGCGCCTGGGACCGGAGCCGACCCTGACCGCGGCAGTATTTAAAAATAAGCAGGTGGCCTACGTTACAGGAGCAGCCCTGGCAACCCTGGTCATCGTCCTTTTCAGCTTTTCTTACCTGGCCGGGGTGGCCAGCGCCCGCCAGGCGGCTGCTGCCCTGCAGCGCAACAACCTCCGGGCTACGGTCGCTTACCTGGAAGAAGCCAGCCGTTATGACCCCTTTACGGCATCCTACAACAGTGACCTGGCCGGTATTTACCTGAAGGAAGGGAAAATTAAGGAAGCCCTGGCCATGGCCCTGGCTGCCAGTAATAAAGAGCCCTATAACCTGGCGGTCTTAAACCGCCTGGCCGAAGCCTACTGGCAGGATGGTGCGGTAGAGCAGGCCCTGGCCACCATGGAACGCGCCCGGCAGGTTGCTCCCTGGGTAGGCGCCAGCTGGGAGAACCTGGGGCAGGCTTATACTGCTGCCGGCATTAACTATCTACGGGCCGGCCAGCAGGACAAGGCGCGGCAGGTGTTCCAGCAGGTAGCGGCCTTGCCGGCAGCCGTAAAGGAAAAAGTGGATAGCCTGGGAGAATTCAAAGACCTGCACCAGCCCGGCGGGGTGACCCTGAGCCCGGCTATCCAGCTCCGGGCGGCCATTGGCCAGTATTTCCTGGGGCAGGAAAGGGAAGCGGCAGCCAATCTTAACGCCGCAGCTAAAGATGCAAAAATAAAAGCGGAAGTCCAGCTCTGGCAGGCAATACTCGCTTATCACCAGGGAGATACCGACCGGGCCAATCAGCTCCTGGCCCAAGTGGAGAAGGTCGATGCCGGCCTGGCCAAACAATACGACCAGTTTAAAAACCTGCCGGTTCTTGCTAAATAGGTAGAGGCTCACCTGAGCGGTAAGTATCTGGTAATGGGGAAAAATACTCGGCAAGAACAGTTACAGGTGGTATAATGTAATTATGAAAGAGTTACCCCTCTGGCAGGAGGTACAAGCCGATTTACAAGAGGTAGAGGCTGAATTATTGCGCCAGGTGGATGCTCCCGACCCGGTCTTAAGCCAGGCGGCCCGGCACCTAGTCCAGGCGGGGGGAAAAAGACTGCGCCCGGCCTTTGCCATCCTGGCAGCCAAATGCTGCGGCGCCCCCCTGGAACGGGTCCTGCCCCTGGCCGTGGCCCTGGAAATGATTCATATGGCCACCCTGGTCCATGACGACGTCATCGATGCCTCCCCGGTCCGGCGGGGGCGGCCGACGGTGTGGGCCCGCTGGGGCCAGGAGCTTTCTTTGCATACAGGGGATTACCTTTTTGCCCGGTCCCTGCTCCTGGTGGCCACCTATGACGATCCCCGTATCCCTTCGATCCTGGCTTCCACCAGCGTCAAAATGGTCCAGGGGGAACTGTACCAGCTGGCCGGCGCCTTTGACCTGGAAGTTACCTTGCGTGACTACCTGAAACGTATTTACCGCAAGACGGCCCTGCTAATTGCCGCCAGTTGCCAGCTGGGGGCCATAGCTGCCGGGGCCGGGGAGGATTTTATCCGCCACCTGTACCATTATGGTCGCAACCTGGGGATGGCCTTCCAGATCACCGATGATGTCCTGGATATGGTGGCCGACCCGGAACGCCTGGGTAAGCCCATAGGTAGCGACCTGCGCCAGGGGGTTATTACCCTGCCGGCCATCTATGCTTTACGATGCTCTCCCAAAAAACAAAAGCTGGTTTGCCTGCTGGCCAAAAGGGATAAAACAGCTACGGAAATTCTGGAAGTCATTGACCTCATTAAAGATTGTGGCGGCATTGATTATGCCCTGGGGCTGGCCGAGCGTTACCTGGCCCGGGCCAGGCAGCAGGCCATTTTCCTGCCGGAAGGACAGGCGCGGGATACTTTAATGGGCCTGACGTACTTTGTGAGGACGCGTGGTATATAATGGGCTTTTATTCTATGGCTGTAGAGCTAACGGACCGTCCCTGCCTGGTAGTCGGCGGCGGGCAGGTGGGTGAGCGCAAGGTTTTAAATTTGCTGGAAGCAGGCGCCAGGGTTACCCTGGTAAGCCCGGAGGTCACGCGCGTCCTGGCCGACCTGGCCCTGGCCAGGCAACTGGTATGGTGGCGGCGTGAATACCAGCCCGGCGATATTACGGGGATGACCCTGGTTTTCGCCGTCACCGATGACGCTGGCCTCAATGCCCGCGTGGCTGCCGACTGCCACCAGGCCGGCATTTGGGTCAATGTCGCCGATGCGCCGGAAAAGTGTACTTTTATGGTCCCATCTGTCGTCCGGCGCGGGGATTTGCAAATAGCCATCTCTACCGCCGGGAAAAGCCCGGCCCTGGCCCGCCAGTTACGCAAACAGCTGGAGGCTGAAATTGGACCGGAATACGGCCCCTGGGTGGATTTTTTAGGAGAACTGCGTCCTTTTCTTAAAAAGGTCTGGCCCCATGATCAGAAACGCCGGGAAGAATTATTGCGGCGGCTGGCCGGGGATGAGATATTATTTCGCCTGGTAGCCCGGGGCAAAGAAGATTTAGCAAAGGAGCGGGTGAAGCAGTGTTTGTCGTTGCCGTCGGTTTAAATCATCGCACGGCGCCGGTAGAAATCCGGGAGCAACTGGCTTTTGCCCGCCACGGTTTGCCGGCGGCCCTGGAACAGCTACGGGCCGTGGCCGGCGTTGAGGGTTGCGTGATTTTAAGTACCTGTAACCGGACGGAAATATATGTGGCCTGCCAGCAGGAGGAAACCGGGATCAGGGCGGGCAAAAATTTCCTTGGCCAGTCCTGCCGGATGGACCTTAAAAACCTGGAAGGCTATCTTTACACCCTGAATACGCGCCATACCGTCCGCCACCTGTTCCGGGTGGCTGCCGGCCTGGATTCCATGATTCTCGGCGAAGACCAGGTTTTAGCCCAGGTGGCCGAAGCTTACGAGATAGCCCGGGAAACAGGAACAACTAATAACATCCTCAACACCCTGTGGCAGCAGGCCATTACCGTTGGCAAGAGGGTAAGAACGGAAACGCGCATCGACCGCAATACGGTATCAATCAGCTACGCTGCCGTAGAACTGGCCCGCCAGGTTTTTCACGGAAACCTCCAGGGGCGGACCGTTTTAGTAATCGGTGCCGGTAAAATGAGTACCCTGGCTGCCCGTTACCTGAAAGATAAAGGCGTGACCACAGTTCTGGTTTCCAATCGTTCTTATGACCGGGCCGTAGACCTGGCCGCTAAAATTGGCGGCCGGGCGGTGCGCCTGGATGCCCTGGAGGACTACCTGTCCCGGGCCGATATCGTTATCAGCTGTACGGCGGCCAGCCACTATATTCTTCACCGGGAACAGGTAGCCCGGGCCCGGGCGGCACGGCCGGACAGCCCCCTGATGCTCATTGACATTGCCGTGCCCCGGGATATTGAGCCATCCGCAGGCAACCTGCCGGGGGTTAAACTGTATGATATCGACGACCTGCAACAGGTGGTACTGGCCAACCTGGAGGAACGGCAGCATGCCGCCCGGCAGGCGGAAGGTATCATTACGGCTGAAGTCGAGGCCTTTTTCCGGTGGCTAGGCTCCCTGTATGTGGTGCCGACTATTATTGCCTTGAAGGAAAAGGCCGAAGCCATTAAACAGGCTGAACTGGAGCGGGCCTGTAACCGGCTGGGAGAATTGACACCAAGGCAGCAAAAAATAATCGGCTCCCTGGCCAACTCCATTGTCAACCAGCTCCTCCACGATGCTGTCGTGAACTTAAAAAAGGCCGCCCTGACACCGCGGGGACATTTGTATGCCGAAGCCCTGCATGAACTTTTTAACCTGCCTGTGGAAGGGGCTAAGTCCCGGAAAGAAGCGGCGGCAGTGGAAGGAGGAGGGCAATAAATGCTGGAAGTAAAGGTGGGCGCCAGGGAAAGTGAGCTGGCCCGCTGGCAGGCTCGCTGGGTTATCGAGGCCCTGGAAAAAGCCTGGCCGGATCTGACCTGTCGCCTGGTTACCTTTAAAACTAAGGGCGATAAGATCCTCGATGTGGCCCTGGCGCGGATTGGCGATAAGGGCCTTTTTACCAAGGAACTGGAACTGGCCCTCCTGGACGGGGTTATCGATATGGCCGTCCACAGCATGAAAGATATGCCGACCAGCTTGCCAGAGGGCCTGATTATCGGTGCCATGGGGCCGCGGGAAGACCCGGCTGATGTCCTCATCTCCCCGGCGGGCTATACCCTGGCATCTCTACCAGTCAAGGCCCGGGTGGGGACAAGCAGCCTGAGGCGCAAGGCCCAGCTGGCCAATGTCCGCCCCGACCTGGAACTGGTGGACCTGCGGGGCAATGTCCCCACCCGCCTGGCGAAAATGGAACGGGAAGGGTTGGAGGCCATCGTCCTGGCTGCCGCCGGGGTGAAAAGGTTAAACCATGGCCGCCTCCTGGGGGAACCCATTCCCTACCACCTCTGCCTGCCGGCTGTAGGGCAGGGGGCCATCGGCGTCGAGATCCGGGCCGGGGATGAACAAATCGCGCAGCTGGTGGCCGCCATCAACCACCCGCCCACGACAGCGGCTGTGCGGGCGGAAAGGGCATACTTACGCGCCCTGGAAGGAGGCTGCCAGGTTCCTATAGGTGCCCTGGCTACCGTGGAAGGCGAAGCCCTGGTCCTGCAGGGTATGGTAGCCAGCCTGGACGGCAGGCAAGTGTTAAGGGATTTTACTTCCGGGAGCACGGCCAACCCGGAGGCCGCCGGCCAGGAACTAGCCCGAAAATTACTGGCCCAGGGCGCGGGGGCCATTTTACAGGAGGTAAGACTGAAGGGTGGCAATTCCCACAGGTAAAGTATATCTGGTCGGTGCCGGCCCCGGTGACGCCGGTTTATTAACTATCAAGGGACACGAATGCCTGGCCCGGGCCGACGTGGTGGTCTATGACCGTCTGATTAACCCGAGCCTCCTGGATTATGCACCGGACGGGGCCGAAAAAATCTATGTCGGCAAAGCCCCCTACCGCCATGCCCTGCGCCAGGAAGAAATCAATGAACTCCTGGTAGAGCTCGCCCGGCAGGGAAAGCAGGTAGTGCGCTTAAAAGGCGGTGACCCCTTTGTCTTTGGCCGCGGCGGGGAAGAAGCCCTGGCCCTCAAGGCCGCCGGGATACCCTTTGAAGTGGTGCCGGGGGTCACGGCGGCCATCGCCGTACCGGCCTACGCCGGCATCCCGGTCACCCACCGCGGCCTGGCTTCGACGGTAGCCTTTATTACCGGCAATGAAGATCCGGGTAAAGAAAGCAGCGCCATAAACTGGGAAGGCCTGGCCGGCGCCGTCGATACCCTGGTTTTCCTCATGGGCATGGCCAACCTGGCCCCGATTGTCAGCCGGCTGCTGGCCTGTGGCCGTCCACCCGGTACCCCGGTGGCCCTCATCCGCTGGGGCACCAGGGCCGAGCAGGAGACTCTGGTCGGTACCCTGGCCGATATTGAGGCCAAAGCCCAGGAGACCGGCTTCAGCAATCCGGCCATTATCGTTGTCGGCCAGGTGGTCACCTTGCGTTCTACCCTGGCCTGGCTGGAAGGCAAACCCCTTTTCGGCCGGCGGGTGGTAATTACTCGCCCCCGGGCCCAGGTGGAAGCAATGGCCCGGCGGCTGGCCGGGCTAGGGGCCGAAGTGCTGGCCTTCCCGGCCATTGAAATCCAGCCACCGGCCGACTGGGGCCCTGTGGATGCCGCCCTGGCTAAGATTAAAGATTTCGAGTGGTTAATTTTTACCAGTGCCAACGGTGTCCGTTATTTCTGCCGGCGTTTACAGGAAAGGCAGCTTGACATCCGCACCCTGGCCGGGATAAAAATTGCCGCCATCGGCCCGGCTACGGCCAGAGCCCTCCAGGAACGGGGGTTGCTCCCCGACTGGCAGCCGGGGGAATATGTGGCCGAAGCCGTAGCTGCGGGCCTGGGACCTTTACTTCAGGGCCGGCGGGTGCTCCTGCCCCGGGCTGATATTGCCCGGCCCTTCCTGGCTGAAGATCTCCGCCGCCAGGGGGCAGAAGTGACGGAAGTAGCCGTCTACCGGACGGTTAAAAGGGAAGGCGATGCTTCCGCTTTGCGGGAACTTTTAGCCGCCGGGAAAGTAACGGCCGTTACCTTTACCAGTTCTTCGACGGTCAAGTCTTTCCTTGAACTCCTGGGGAAGGATGCTCTTACCCTCATGCAGGGCGTCGATGTTTTTTGCATCGGGCCTATTACGGCAGCCACGGCCAGGGAAGCGGGGCTAACGGTAACAGCTACGGCCGGGGAATATACGGAAGCAGGCCTGATCCAGGCAATGCTGGACTATTATGCCGGCCGGAAGGCAGGTGAGGAGAACTGATCAGCCTGACTAAACTGCTTTTTAATGATAGTTATTTCGGGGATACGTTGCGCTACAGCCAGTCTGCCTTTGGAGCGGCAGCGGGAGCGCGCCAGGACAGCGGGCCGGTAGTAGTCTGGAATTGTACCCGGGCCTGCAACCTGAAGTGCCGCCATTGCTATGCCAGCGCCGGTCCGGGTGCAGGCAGCGAAGAGATGGATACCCGGGCCGCCCGGGATTTCCTGGAGCAACTGGTGGCCTTCCGCGTGCCTGTCCTTCTCCTGTCCGGGGGTGAACCCCTGGTGCGGACGGATATCTTTGACCTGATGGCCACTGCCGTGAAAGGGGGCCTGCGGGTCACCCTGTCTACTAACGGTACCCTTATTGACCGCAGTACAGCCCGGGAATTGAAAAAAATCGGCGTCAGCTATGTGGGGATCAGCCTGGACGGCGTGGAGGGCAAGCATGATGCCTTCCGGGGGCAAAAGGGAGCCTTTGCGGCGGCCCTGGAAGGCATCCGTAACTGCTTGGCTGTCGACCAGCGGGTAGGTTTACGTTTTACCATCAGCCGTGCCAATGTCGACCAGCTGGAGGAGATTTTTTACCTCATCCGGGAAGAGAACATTCCCCGTGCCTGTTTCTATCATTTAGTTTACAGCGGCCGGGGCAGTGAGCTCGCCGGGGAAGACCTGAGCCATGAAGAAAGCCGCGCCGCCATGGATTTGCTTATCGAAGCAACCAGGCGCCTGAAGGAACAGGACCGGGAAGTGGAAATCTTAACCGTCGATAACCATGCCGACGGCATTTACCTTTATTTGCAACTGCGCCGCCAGGACCCGGAGCGGGCGGCAGCCGTGCTGGAGTTATTGCGCCTGAACGGGGGTAACCGCAGCGGGATCGCCATCAGCTCCGTCGACTGGGCCGGTAACGTCCACCCTGACCAGTTTACCATGCACCACACCCTGGGTAATGTCCGGGAACGGCCCTTTGGTGAAATCTGGACCGATTTGAGCCATCCCCTCCTGCAAGGCCTGCGGGATCGCAAGCCCCTGCTCAAAGGCCGCTGCTCAACTTGCGCCTGGCTGGACCTCTGTAACGGCAACTGCCGCGCCCGGGCGGAAAGCCTGACCGGCGACTTCTGGGAGTCCGACCCAGCCTGCTATTTAACGGAAGCAGAAATTGCAGCCAGGTAAAAATGCCCCCGTTTGGCTATGTCCCTCGCCGGTCACGGCCATGCCCCGGGATATAGCCATAATCAACATATTTGCCGAGGTGATTTTTCATGTCCGGTTTTCCCGTGCGCCGGCCGCGCCGCCTGCGGCAGAATGAAACCTTGCGGGCCATGATCCGGGAAACGGAAATTAACGTCCACGACCTCATTTATCCCTTTTTCGTCATCCACGGCCAGGGTATAAAAAACCCGGTACCTTCCATGCCGGGCGTATACCAGCTCTCCATCGACAACCTGGTTAAAGAAGCCGCAGGAGTAGTCGCTGCCGGCATCCCGGCCGTCCTCCTTTTTGGCATCCCGGCAGTAAAGGATGAGGTAGGCTCCGGGGCCTATGACCCCCAGGGCATTGTCCAGGAAGCCGTGCGGGCCTTAAAGCGCGCTTACCCCGAACTCCTGGTCATTACCGACGTCTGCCTGTGCGAGTATACCAGCCACGGCCACTGCGGCCTGGTGGATGGTGGCCAGGTTTTAAACGACCCCACCCTGGAGCTTATCGCTAAAACGGCCCTCTCCCATGTGGAGGCCGGGGCCGATATCGTAGCTCCCTCGGATATGATGGACGGCCGGGTGGGGGCCATTCGCCGCCTCCTGGATACAGAAGGCTTCACCCACACACCTATCCTGGCCTACGCGGCCAAGTTCGCTTCGGCTTTCTACGGTCCCTTCCGGGAAGCCGCCGGTTCGGCACCCCGGTTTGGCGACCGCCGCAGCTACCAGATGGACCCGGCCAACAGCGACGAGGCCCTGCGGGAAGTGGAACTGGACCTCCAGGAAGGGGCTGATATGATCATGGTCAAACCGGCCCTGCCTTACCTGGATATTATCCGGCGGGTTAAAGATAACTTTAACGCCCCGCTGGTAGCCTACCAGGTCAGCGGCGAGTACGCCATGCTCAAAGCCGCCGCGGCCAATGGCTGGCTGGATGAAGAAAGAACCGTGCTGGAAAGCCTGACGGCCATCAAGAGGGCCGGGGCCGATCTCATTATTACCTATTATGCCCTGGATGTAGCAAGGTGGCTAAAATAATGCTCTTATCATGGAATACGACCAACCAGTGCAACCTCTACTGCGACCACTGCTACCGGGACGCCGGCGCTAAAGTGGAGGATGAATTAAGTACGGCGGAAGCAAAGAATCTAATCGATGAGGCCGTTAAAGCCGGTTTCCGGATTATGATCTTCAGCGGTGGCGAACCCCTGTTAAGGTCCGACTTGCTGGACTTGATAGCTTATGCTGCTACGCACGGCTTAAGGCCGGTCCTGGGGAGCAACGGTACCTTGCTCACCCCGGACCTGGCCCTGGAATTGAAAAAGGCCGGAGCGCGGGCCATAGGTATTTCCCTGGATAGCTGCGATCCCGCCCGCCATGATCGCCTGAGACGCCAGGAAGGAGCCTGGCAGCAGGCCGTGGCCGGTATGGCGGCCTGCCGGGAGGCAGGTTTGCCCTTCCAGGTGCATACCACCGTCTTTGACTGGAACCAGGACGAGCTGGAAAAACTCACCGACCTGGCGGTGGATCTTGGTGCGGCGGCCCACCATTTCTTTTTCCTGGTGCCCACCGGACGGGCGGCGAGCATTGAAGCGGAATCCTTACGGGCCGAGGCATACGAGGCAACTTTAAGGCGCATCTTACAAAAGCAGCAGCAGGTAGATATTGAATTAAAACCGACCTGCGCGCCCCAGTTCATGCGCATTGCCCGGGAAACCGGAGTGCCTGTACGTTACAGCCGCGGCTGCCTGGCCGGCATTGCCTACTGTATTATCAGTCCCCGGGGGGATGTACAGCCCTGTGCCTACCTGAACCTGCCCGTGGGCAATGTCCGGGAAACGCCCTTTAGCCGCCTCTGGCAGGAGAGTGAGGTTTTCCGCATCTTACGCACGGAAAGCTACGGCGGTGGCTGCGGCCACTGCGGCTACAAAAAGATTTGTGGCGGTTGCCGCGCCCGGGCCTGGTATTACCACGGTGACTATATGGCTGAAGAGCCCTGGTGCATCTACCAGGGCCGGAAGGGGATGAAGGTTGGATAGCCTTGACCGCCGTTTATTAAATATGATCCAGGAAGATTTCCCCCTGACGGAGGAACCGTACGCCGAAGTGGGCCGGCGCCTGGGCCTGACGGAAAAGGAAGTCCTGGAACGCCTGGCTAAATTAAAAGAAGAGGGGATCATTCGCCGCATCGGCGCTGTCTTTGACCTGCGGCGGCTGGGTTATACCAGTACCCTTTGTGCTATTAAGGTCCCTGAAGGGCGCCTGGCGGAAGTAGCGGCAGTGGTTAATGCCTTTCCAGGAGTTACCCACAATTACCTGCGGGAAGATGCTTATAACATGTGGTTTACCCTTATCGGCCCCTGCCGCCGCCACCTGGAAAAGGTTATGGCCAGCATCGAAGCCAGGACCGGCCTGCCAGTACTGGAACTCCCGGCGGAAAGCTCCTACAAGATTCGAGTAAACTTTAACCTGGAAGAAGGGAACCCATGAAGCAGTACCTCGTGACTACCCAATTATATTTAGCTTATATTTAGCCCCCTTAACTGCAAAAATAATATGGAAGTAAGAGGTTGATAATTAATGAAACTAGCGCAGGTAGTTTCTACCACCAATCCGACTTCCAACCTCCGACCTCTAACTCCATTGTATGGAGGTATGTGTTTGCCGCGTCCTTTAACCAACCTGGAAAAAGAACTGGTGCGCCTGCTCCAGGGCGACATCCCCCTGGTTTCCCGTCCTTTTTTACCGGTGGCCCAAAAGCTGGGCCTTAGCGAAGCGGAAGTCCTGGAGCACATCCGCCGCCTCCAGGCCGAGGGCATTATCCGCCGCTTCGGTGCCGCTCTGCGCCACCGGGAAGCCGGTATAACTGCCAACGCCATGGTAGTCTGGCAGCTGCCGCCGGAAGAATTAAAAAGAGCAGGGGAAAAACTGGCCACCTTCCCGGAAGTAACCCACTGTTACCAGCGCCAGCAGCGGCCCGAATGGCCCTATAACCTGTATGCCGTCATTCACTGCCGCACCAGGGAGGCCTGCGAGAAACTGGCGGCCCGCCTGGCCGCAGCCATTGGCCATAATAATTACCGCCTCATTTTCAGTACGGCCGAGCTAAAAAAAGAGAGCATGCAGTATTTTATTCAGGAACCCCCCGAGTGTCGGGAATAGAAAAGGAGGAAGTACCCGGTGATCGAAGCCTGGCCCAAATCAGCTGCCGCCTATGCTGAGGCTGTTAAACTCATGCCCGGGGGGGTCAACAGCCCCGTCCGGGCCTTTAAAGCTGTAGGCCTGACGCCGCCCTTTATCCAGCGTGGTGAAGGGGCCTATCTCTATGACATTGACGGCCACCGGTATATCGACTATGTCGCCTCCTGGGGGCCTCTAATCCTGGGGCACCGCCACCCGGAGGTTATGGCTGCCCTGGAAAACACCTTACATACCATGGGGACCAGCTTTGGCGCTCCTACCGAACTGGAAAATGAACTGGCCCGGGAAATCACCGCCGCCGTTCCTTCCATCGAGATGGTGCGCCTGGTCAATTCGGGAACGGAGGCGACCATGAGCGCCATCCGCCTGGCCCGTGGTTATACCGGCCGGGAGAAAGTCGTTAAATTTGCCGGTTGTTACCACGGCCATGCCGATTATTTTTTAATCCAGGCCGGCTCCGGGGCCCTGACCTTTGGCGTCCCCGACAGCCCCGGCGTCCCGTCTGCCACGGCCGCCAATACCATCGTTGCCCCGTATAACGATCTGGATGCCGTCGAGGCTATCTTTAAGCAGGCCGGCGAGGAGATTGCCGCCGTCATTGTCGAACCTGTGGCCGGCAATATGGGCTGCGTCCCGCCGCAGCCGGGGTTCCTGGAGGGCCTGCGGGCCATAACGAAACACTATGGAACCCTGTTAATTTTTGATGAAGTCATGACCGGTTTCCGGCTAGCCTACGGCGGTGCCCAGGCCCGCTTTGGCGTCCGGCCGGACCTTACCTGCCTGGGTAAAATCATCGGCGGCGGCCTGCCGGTAGGGGCCTACGGTGGCCGGCGGGAGATTATGGCCAGGGTAGCTCCGGTCGGGCCGGTCTACCAGGCCGGGACCCTGTCCGGCAACCCTCTGGCCGTCAGTGCCGGCCTGGCAACTTTAAAAATCCTCAAGGAGCCCGGTGTCTATGAGCGCCTGGAAACCCTCTCGGCCCGCCTGGAAAAAGGGATCAAAGAAGCAGCCAGGGAGGCCGGTGTACCCGTTACCTTTAACCGGGTGGGAGCCATGTTCACTGCCTTCTTTAACCCCGGCCCGGTGACTGATTACACTACGGCCACGACCAGCGATACCAAAGCCTTTGCCGCTTACTTCCAGGCCATGTTGCGCCGGGGAATTTACCTGGCGCCGTCCCAGTATGAAGCTGCTTTCATGTCCCTGGCCCACACTGAAGCAGATATTGACCGAACCGTTGAAGCTGCCCGGGAGGCCTTCCAAGAGATCGCCGCCTGAAAAAACCGTATAAGTATCAATCCTTTAACCTTCTAGGGGGTGTCTCTGGGACATCCCCGAAAAAAATTTTTGGTAGCTATGTATAAGATTGGCCAGGGAGGTTATAATAGGAATACACACTCACTTCTTCAAAGACCTCCTTGAGCCAGCAGGGCCTTGAGCAACGACGTTCAAGGCCCTGCCGGTTTTTTGGGGCTCACCACCGGTTGCCAGCTATAACGGCCGGATATCGACCCGGTGGTCGTAAAAGGTGCTGCCCCCACCCAGGTCGGTCAACTCGTCGCCAATGACGCTGTTAATGTTGCGGCCGCCAGGGGAATGCTGGCACCACCAGACACCGGGAGCTACGGTAGTACCCGGGGGAACATCGCTGCTGGCCCGCACCTTAAGGAGACAGGAGCCGCGCTGGTTGTAAACTTCAGCCAGGGCGCCCTCCACCAGGCCCTTTTTACGGCAGTCATCCGGGTTGACGAGAACCTGAGGGCACCCTTCCCGTTCCCGGAGGGGAGCCAGCTGCCCGAAATTGGAGTTGAGGGCAAAATGGGCCGGGGCCGTGAGGAGGTAGAAAGGATAAAGGCCGGCCAGTTCAGTATCGCCCGGCGGCTCGTAGCCGGGGGGTTTGGCACCGGCAGCCATAAGTTCGATTTTCCCTGAAGGGGTGGCAAATCCCTGGGCCGGTTTTAATTTAACAGCCCTGCCGGCAGCCAGGGCTTCGCGGTCTACCTTGTCAAGGGGTATCTCCCGGATTAAAAGCTCGACCATTTCCGCCTCGGAGCGCCGGAAAATATCTTCGCTAAAGCCCAGGGTTTGGGCCAGGAGGCAAAAGGTCTGCCAGTTACTCTTCGCCTCGCCCGGGGGTGGTAGTATTGCCGGGCTGCGCTGGAGGTAATACTGGCCGTAACTGCGGTATAGATCCTCCTGTTCTACAGAAAAGGTGGCCGGCAGGATGATGTCGGCGTAAAGGGCCGTATCCGTCAGGAAGCGCTCGTGGACCACTGTAAAGATATCCTCCCGCCTTAAGCCCGCCAGAACGCGGTTCTGGTCTGGGGCCACCGTGGCCGGGTTGCCGTGGTAGACGTAAAGGCCCATCACCGGTGGATCCAGCGCCTCAGTTAAAGCCCGGCCCAGCTGGACCATATTTATCGCCCGCACCGGCCGCTGCCGCAGGTCCGGCCGGTTCAGGACATCCAGCTTAAAAGCATTGCCGGTCCCGGAGCTTTGCAGAGCTCCACCTCCATGTTTACCATAGGCTCCCACCAGGGCTGGCAGGGAGGCAATGACCCTGACAGCCATACCGCCCTGGCGGTGGCGGGAAAAGCCGTAGCCGATGCGGATAAAGGGCGCCCTGGCCCGGCCATAGGCTCGAGCCAGGTTAATTATCGTTCCGGCCGGTACGCCGGTAAGGGCGGCCACCCTTTCCGGAGAATAACCGGGCAGAACTTTAGTACGAAGCTCCTCATAACCGGAGACGTGGGCGGCTATAAAGCTACTATCGACCAGTTCTTCTGCTACCAGTACCTGCATGACGCCTAACGCTAGGGCGGCATCGCTGCCGGGCCGGACCAGGATAACCTCGTCGGCCAGGGCAGCCGTCCGGGTACGGTAGGCATCGATAACAATTAACCGGGCACCTTTCTGCCGGGCCTGCTGGACCAGGGAGAGGAAATGGATACTGGTAGAGGCCGGGTTCATACCCCAGATGATTACCAGGTCCGCATCGACAACCGTCTCCGGGTCGGTACCCCAGGTCTGGCCTAAAACCTGTTGCCAGCCAGCCTCGGCTGCCGGTGAGCAGATGGTCCGCTGGAGTTCTGAAGCCCCCAGGCGGTGGAAAAAGGGATGGCCGGCATTGCGCTGGAGCAATCCCATAACGCCGGCATAGGAATAGGGGAGAATGGCTTCCGCGCCATAGGTAGCTATTATTTCCTGCCAGCGACCGGCGATGGTCTCCAGGGCTTCCGTCCACGAAATGGGCGTAAAAAGGCCGCTACCTTTGGGACCGCTACGCTTTAAGGGCGTCAGAATCCGTTCCGGGGAGTGAATGAGTTGCGGGTAATGGCGCATTTTGGCGCAAGTATATCCCCTCGTGTAGGGATGCTCCGGGTCGCCGCTAACTTTAGTCACCCGGCCGTCGTTAACTTCAATGAGCAAGCCACAGGCATCGGGGCAGTCGAGGGGACAGACGGAACGATAGGTAGCTATAGTTAAAACCTTCCTTTCAGTGCTGGACCAAGACCATGGCCAGCATGCCGGTTAAAATGGTCAGGGCCATGCTACGGGTCTTCAGAGCTACTATCCCAGTGGGGATGGCTGCCAGCAGGTAGGGGTTAGCGGTTAAAGCCAGCTTGCCACCTGGCAGCAGCAGTCCCGGCGCCAGCAGGGCGGCCAGGACGGCCGCTGGAACATAACTTAGCCAGCGTAAAAAAACCTCCGGTAACCTCATGCGACTCAGAACTACCAGGGGAAGCATCCGGGGCAAATAGGTTACCAGGGCGGTACCGAGGATAATAATTAAAATTTGCCTGTCCATGGTTCCAGGATCACCCCCAGGGTGGCGGCTATCACCGTTGCCAGGATGATGTTCCAGCTGCCGGGCCAGAGGAGGGCAATAACTACCGAAAATAGAGCCGCCAGGGCAGCAACCACCAAGGTCTGCTTATCCTTTAACTGCAGGACCAGCAGGATGATGAACATGGCCGGCAGGGCAAAGTTGAAACCGAAACGGGCCGGATCCCCCATCAAATTACCCGCCAGTCCGCCCAGCAGCGAAGCCAGCACCCAGGAAAAATGGGCCGTCAGGTTAAGGCCGAAATGATAGGGAAGATGGGCCTCGTGGTCGCTGTAGTGGTTGATGGCCACGGCAAAGGTCTCGTCGGTAATTTCCGCTGCCAGCAGGGCCAGGGCGGCCGGCCGGAAACGCCGTAAATGGGGTACCAGGGAGGCGCTGAAGAGCAGGTGGCGCAGGTTGACCAGGAAGACGGTGAAAATAATGGCGGCCGCTGCCACGCCGCTGCCAAACATGCTGACGGCAATAAACTGGCCGGAGCCGGCATAGAGCAGCACCGACATCAGTACTGTCTCCCAGAGGTTAAAGCCCGCCTCCCGGGCCAGGACACCATAGGCAAAGCCGAGGGGTAAATAGCCGAGGACGATGGGCAGGGCTGCCCGGACACCTTGCCACATAAGGGGGGCAACCGCTACAGGTACGGTAACATCACGGGGCAAAACTTCATCCTGAGGTTGCATGTCTAATCTCCTCTCCGCAATGATTTTATAACACTTTCCCCGCCAGTGCAATTAGAAAAAACCGGCCACCAGTAACATCCTGGTAACAGATGGCATAGGTTATTACAGATAAATCCTTTTATGGAAGGAGTAATAGTATGAACGGTTCCTATCATAAAACCAAAAGAGCCCTGGAAATAGACCTGGAAGAGATCCGGCTCCTGGCTGAAGCCGCGGCGGCAACACCTTCCTTTGGCGTCCGGCATACCCTTTTAAACCACATCCTGGGTGAAGTAGAGGAAGCTATGTTCTGGAACCACCACCTGGCCCATTTAATGGTCTACGAGCCGCCCTATCAACCTCCCTACCCGCCGCCTTATAAACCGCCAAGGCCGCCTTACTATGATGACCCTGTCCCTTACAGTGAAAAACCTGCGGAAGAATAGAATATAGAAAGGAGAAGGAACTATGCACTGGTTGGATAAACTGCGCCAGGTCCTGCGCCTTGATGAGGAAGAGCTGACCCTCTGGCCGGAAATTGCCTCTACAGCCCCGGATGGAGTCAAGCAAATAATTAACAGTATGCTGGAGCGGGAAAAGAAAGAAATGGAAGACATAAAGAAGATCCTGCAAATGTACGGCGGGGCGCCAGGTTATCCTGACCCCTACAGCGGCTTTGCTGAGGGAGAAAAGAAATAGGGTAGTGACTAAGTGACCCGGGATTGAAACACCCGGGTAAATTTTTGCTGCTTCCTACCGTGGTTAATTTACAAAGCAGGAAAAGGCCGGCTTTTACCAGAGGGAAGCAGGATTTTACCTGGACAGGGCGAATTTTGTAGGAGGGAGGTGCTGCAATGGCTGAAGGCCCGGTTTTTGCCCTGGATGTGGGGACCCGCAAAGTCGCTGGCCTGGTACTGGCCCCCGGGACAAAGGGTTACCACATCCGGGCGGCAGCAATAGTTGAACACCAGCAGCGCGCTATGCTGGACGGCCAGATCCATGATATTCCCCAGGTCGCCCTGGCCATCGAGGCGGTTAAAGAACAGCTGGAAAAAAAACTACATATACCCTTAAAAGAAGCAGCGGTAGCCGCTGCCGGCCGGGCTTTAAAAACCCAGCGGGCCACCGCCGAGGAAGAAATATCGCCGGCTACGGAAATCAGTGGCCAGGAGGTGCTGGCCCTGGAGGCGGCAGCCGTCCAGGAAGCAGAAAAACGTCTCCTGGCTGGTAGTGAAAATCAATTGGCCTACCACTGTGTGGGTTACAGTGTGGTGGGCTACAGCCTCGATGGTCATCCCATCGGTAACCTGGTAGGCCAGCGGGGCCAGCGCATGGCTACTGAAGTTATAGCCACCTTTTTGCCCCGGGTGGTGGTAGATTCCCTGGTGGCGTCCCTGCAAAGGGCAGGGCTCACCATGGCTTCCCTTACCCTGGAACCCATTGCCGCCAGCGCCGTGGCCGTACCGGCAGCCATGCGGGGATTAAACCTGGCCCTGGTAGATATCGGCGCCGGCACTTCCGACATTGCCATTACCGGCCAGGGCACCATTACCGGCTACGCCATGGTACCCTCAGCCGGGGATGAAATTACCGAAGCCCTGGCAGGGGCCCTCCTTTTGGACTTTCATACAGCCGAAGCAGTCAAGCGCCAGTTATTAAAAAATGCCAGTGTGACCTTTACCGATATCGTCGGGCAACAACGCACCCTACCGGCAGCCGGGATTATAGAGGCCATTAAACCGGCGGTAACTGAACTGGCCCGGCAGATTGCCACCCAGATTATCTTGCTCAACGGCCGCGCCCCCCAGGCCGTCCTGCTGGTAGGGGGCGGTAGCCTGACCCCTGGACTCCCTGAGGCCCTGGCCGGCCAGCTGGAAATACCGCCGGACAGGGTGGCCGTGCGCGGCCGGGAAGTTTTAAATGGCATCAGCGGGGCTAAAAATTTTCAGGGACCCCAGGCCATTACCCCTATTGGGATCGCCATTACAGCCTTAAAACAGGAAGGCCTGGGTCTGGCCCGGGTAATTGTCAACGGCCGGCCGGTGCATTTCCTGGCCGGGCAGCAGATGACGGTTACTCAGGCCCTGCTGGCAGCCGGCATCCCGGCGCGCCTGCTTTACGGCCGGCCGGGTAAGGGCCTGGGGGTGGAAATTAACGGCCGCCTGACCTTTCTCCGCGGCCAGCCCGGGCAGCCGGGAACCATCCTGGTGAATAATTCCCCAGCCACCTTGAATACCACCGTCAGGCCTGGCGATGAAATCCAGGTGATTCCGGGCCGGGATGGCGCCGATGCCCGGGGTACAATAAAAGACCTGGTGCCGGAACTTACTCCTAAAACAATTACCTTTAACGGCCGCCAGGTTACCCTGGAACCCATGATTATCATGAATGATAACCAGGTGGATTACCATACCCCGGTAGAAGATCAGGCCCGCATCACCTATGAACCCCTGGATACGGTAGCCCGGGTCCTGGCCAGGCTGGGGGAGTCCCTGGAAGACACTATTCTTTTAAACGGCCAGCCGGTCCGGCCCGAAGCTCCCATCAAAGATGGCGACAACCTGGTGACAGGGGTAGAGGCTGCCGGCCGGGCCATAACTATCATCTTAAATGGCCGCCCGGCCACCCTCAAAGTCCAGGCAGCCGATGTTTTATTTACCGATGTTTTTAACTACCTGGATTTCCCGTCAACACCGCCGCCGGGCCGGAAAAGGCTGGTTATGGAGGTTAACGGCCGTCCGGCCGAATTTACTACCCCCCTGGCCGAAGGAGATCAGGTTACTTTACGCTGGGACCCTTGACAGGTAGCCGGCGGGCTGCTATAATTAATCTTGCTCCTGAAGGGAGCGATTGCGAGCGGCAGTGGCGGAATTGGCAGACGCGCTAGATTCAGGTTCTAGTCCTGATTAGCAGGGTGGGGGTTCAAATCCCTTCTGCCGCACCACTGTTAGAAGCGAGACCCTTGACATCCCTTGTCAAGGGTCTCGCTCTTTTTAATTAGAATTGGTCATGTTATTTGTGTAATAAAAAAGGAGTTTCCCTTAAATAGTAGAAATATAAAAGGTACTTATTTCGATCCAGTTCGACACTATAATTGATGAAAGGATGAAGGAGAACCTGAATGCTCAAGACGCTGCTGGACCTTTTTATAGGCTTTGGGCGGGCGACCTTGCTGGGCTATGGGGGAGGACCGGCCATTGTACCTCTTTATGAGCACGAGGCAGTTGAGGTTTACCGCTGGGTAAGCCAGGAAGAATTCGGCCAGGCCCTGGCCTTCGGCAACGCTCTTCCGGGACCCATTGCAACCAAGTTAACAATGTACATTGGTTACAAAGTAGCCGGCTGGCTGGGTGCTGCCGTTGCTTTGATCGCCGTAACCATCCCTGTGTTTATAATCTTGATTGGTTTCTTCGCCTTTCTGGAGAAATTCAAGGATAGCCCCTTCTTAAAGGGCATGGTGGCCGGCATCCGGCCCGTGGTTTTCGTGATGCTGGCCATGCTAGCCTGGGATTTTGCCAAATATGCCTTTGTGCCCAAAAACACGGCCCCCCTCAACTGGCTCCCCTTTGGCATAGCGGCCGCTTATTTCATCCTGGTTCATTATCTAAATTTGAGCCCCCTTGTGGGTGTAATTGTTTCCATGCTTCTGGGGGGGATTCTGCTACGGTGAAGGGTAGGTTATTATAGACTACAGGTTGCTCAACCATACTCAAACAGGGACTAAGAAAATCCATGGAAAGCTACCATCTGGTCGTCCTGACGGCCGCCCGGTATAATATCTTACCGCTGACTTCCAGTTGTAATTTACGCTGTCTTTTCTGCAGTCACCGCCAGAATCCTCCGGGAGTGGAAACGCGATACCTGCCCCCTTTAAAGCCGGAACAGGTTGACACCCTCCTGGACTTTCTAGTTGGTACACGAAAAATCGTCATTGGCGAGTCAGCCACCCGGCTCATTGAAGGAGAACCCCTGACCCATCCCGATTTCCTGGAAATCCTGGCCAGAGTGCGGCGGCGTTTTCCTGCGACCACCCTGGAGATTACTACCAATGGGACTTTATTGACCCGTGAACTGGCCAGGGCCCTGGCTGACCTGGGGCCCCTGGAAATAAACCTGTCCCTCAACAGCGCCAGCCCGGCAGGCCGGCTAAAACTCATGGGTGATAAGCAACCTGAAACGGCATTGCAGGCACCCCTGACCTTGCAGCAGGCCGGGATTACCTACCACGGTAGCCTGGTGGCCCTTCCCTGGATTGCCGGCTGGCCGGATGTCCGGGAGACAATCCTTTACCTGGCCCGTTCCGGGGCCAGGACCATCCGCATTTTTTTACCCGGCTACACCCGTCTGGCACCGCCGGAGTTGCGTTTTCCAGCCAATTTACGGCAACAAATAGAAGCAGAATTGGAGCACCTCCGTAAGCAAACGGACGTCCCTTTGCTGCTGGAACCCCCTTGCTTAAATAATCTAACGCCGGTAGTAGAGGGGGTTATCCCCGGTACCCCGGCTTCCAGGGCCGGCCTCCAAAAGGGCGATATCATACTGGCCGTAGACGGGCAAAAACCGCGTTCCCGAGTAGAAGCCTATCGCCTGATTAACCGGCCAGGCAGGCGGCATTTAGTGGTACAATCCCGTACCGCCGCGGCAGCACCTTTCAGGAACGAAACTACCGGTTCCGGTCCGGATACGTCGCTTGCCGGGTATAAAGAACAAAGGCGTTCTCTTGCCTTACTGGTGGAAAAGGACGGTAGCGGTCTTACCTTTAGCTGGGATTTTGACCCTGACATTCTCCAGGAAGTTGAGCAAGCCTGCCGGCATCACCATGCCCGGCGGGCGCTGATTATGACTTCTGAACTGGCCGGTAACGTAATAAAGGAAGCCGTGGCTGGGCTCCCCTGGGACCTGGAGGTAATAACTGCTCCCAGCCGCTTTTTTGGCGGTTCCATCGCCTGCGCCGGCTTATTAACCTTAGGGGATTTTAAGATTGCCTGGCAGGAGTGGCGTCTGGATCACAACCCCGTTGACCTCATTATCTTACCTGCCATCGCCTTTGACTACCGGGGCTTCGACCTGACGGGTCAATATTACCTGGACCTGGCAAGTGCTACCGGTGTCCCGGTAGTACTGGTATAAAAGGGACCCCGATTATCCGGACTCCCGGCTTCTTCATTCTTGCTTCATTGTTTTAGCCATCACGCTTATAAAAAATAACCCCGCTATCTGCGGGGTTCTCCCGATTAACTGCTAATTATCACCAAAGAAGAGGAGGATCAAGATCAAGAACAATATAAAAGCAAAACTGCCGCCAGGAAAAGTAAAGCCTAGGCTACCATCCTGTGCGTTTTTTTTCGGTCCGAAGATGCTGCTGCCTTCCTCAGCCATTAGTTACACCTCCAATGGGATTTAGTCTACTGTAGCTTATTCAGAAGGACCTTAAGATGCCACTCTCTATAGCCAGGAAAGCCGGCCCAGATTATAATATAGAAAGCAACGCTTGATCCGGGAGAGGAGGAAATCCCTTTGCTTAAAGGGAACTGTGTCATTGCCCAGTCAGGTGGCCCTACGGCTGTGATTAATAACAGCCTTGCCGGAGCCATCGAAGCCGCCTATCACGGTGAAGCCATTGGCGAAATTTATGGCGCCCGCAACGGCATCATGGGTGTCTTAGCAGAGAATTTTATTGATTTACGCCGGCAAGACGCGGCTACCATTCAAGGCTTGCGTTTCACACCGGGAGCAGCCCTTGGCTCCTGCCGGTACCAGTTAGAGAAGAAGGAAGACTATGATAAGCTCCTGGCCATCTTCCGCAAATTTAATATCCGTTATTTTTTCTACATCGGCGGCAATGACTCTATGGATACGGCCCATAAAGTCAACCAGCTGGCGCAGGAAGAAGGGTATGAGCTACGGGTAATTGGCATTCCCAAAACGGTAGACAATGACTTGCCCCGGACGGATCACTGTCCGGGTTATGGTAGCGCCGCCAAATACCTTGCCGCCAGTGTCCTGGAGATGGGGATGGATATTAAAAGCATCGTCACCTCTACCAAAGTAGCTATTGTGGAAGCCATGGGCCGCAATACCGGCTGGCTGGCGGCAGCTACGGCCCTGGCCCGGCGTGCACCAGGAGAAGCCCCCCACTTAATCTACTTGCCGGAAGTAGCCTTTGACCTGGACGCTTTCCTGGCCGATGTGGAAACCGCCTACCGCCAGTATGGTACGGTCCTGGTAGTCGTATCCGAAGGCCTGGTCGATAAAAATGGCAACTATATATTTAACGATGCCGGCACCGTAGATGTTTTCGGCCACCAACGCCTCGGTGGTCTAGGGCAGTTCCTCCTTAATAAAATTGAAGCTGAATTAAAAATCAAAGGTCGCTTTATCCTCCCGGCCACCAGCCAGCGCAGTGCCATGCACCTGGCCTCCCGGACCGATGCGGAAGAAGCCTATAACGTAGGCCGGGTAGCCGTTGAGGAGGCCCTCCGGGGAGCCAGTGGCCATATGGTAGCCATCAAGCGCCTGGAAGGGGAAGAGTACCGGTGTACTTATGAGCTCGTGGAACTTGATAAGGTAGCCAACCAGGAAAAGAAGGTACCGCGGGACTGGATCAACGCGGCAGGAAACGACGTTACTACCGACTTCATCAATTACGCCCGGCCTTTGATTCAGGGAGAAGTTAACGTGCCTTACCATAACGGCCTGCCTGCTTATGTAAACCTGGCCCACCAATATCCAGTCAAAAAGTGTGGGTAAAAGTACTATCATCGGGCTGTTAACCGGACAAGCTACTTAATTAACGAGAAAATGGCGCGGCCGGTATCCGTTCGCTATCGCTGACTCTGTAACTTCATTCTGCAATATTAACCAGCAGGAAATTATTCACCGGAAGCTAGTTAGCCAGAGCAGATTCACCTGCTCTTGGTCCGGCCCCGCGGGGCCGGTTTTTTATTTGCCTGAGAAATGAACAGCAGGGAAGAGGAATAAGATTAAAAGGGGTAAGGAAGATTTAGAGAGCAGGAATGGGAACGGGAAGGAAGAATAAGATCGTATCCAAATAGTTTGGGAAGGAGGAAATTTAAATGACAGCCAGGGCCGGTATCATCTGGACCACGCTTTTAATCCTGGCAGGCATCTTCAGCCTGGCCTTTATCTTTTTTACCCTCTTTCCGGGCCAAGTACCGGATGCTGCCTGGCAATATTTCTCCCCGGTGGAGGTAGAAAGGGCGCGGCGTTACCAGCAGATCATGCGCCTGGTAAGTATCCTGGCTTTCCTGGCCAAGACGGCTTTCCTGGTCTGGCTGGTCTACAGTGCCCGGGCCGCCTACTGGTCGGATGGCGTCTTGCGCCTGACGGGCGGGCGCTATTACCCGGCCCTGGTAATTTACTTTGGCCTGATCTGGCTGCTTTTAAAAGTGGTGGGCCTGCCTTTTAATTTTTACGGCAGCTTTATTGTCCAGCACCAGTGGGGCTTTGCCACCCAGAATCTGGCT
Source organism: Neomoorella stamsii (assembly GCF_002995805.1). Taxonomy (GTDB): domain Bacteria; phylum Bacillota; class DSM-521; order Neomoorellales; family Neomoorellaceae; genus Neomoorella; species Neomoorella stamsii. The sequence continues at coordinate 4,547 of NZ_PVXL01000043.1, read as the reverse complement.
TCCTGGTGGGCCGATTATCTGAAAAGCTCGTTTCTGGACCTAATCTTATCCGGGGCCGGGGTAATACTCCTTTTCTGGGTTACCGGCCGCTGGCCCCATACCTGGTGGGCTGCCGCCGGCCTGTTCCTGTCCGGCTGGCTCTTTGTTTCCACCTTCCTCTGGCCGCTCCTTGTCGCCCCCCTCTTTAACCGTTTCCAGCCGGTCACAGAAGGACCGGTTAAAACTATGGTTACGCAACTGGCCGGCCGCGCCGGGTTGAAGGTTAAGGAAATACTGGTCATGGATGCCAGCCGCCGGACCACCAAGGCCAATGCCTATTTTACCGGCCTGGGAGCTACCAAACGTATCGTTCTCTATGACACGCTCCTGGCTAATTACCCCCCTGATGAAGTGGAAGCCGTAGTCGCCCACGAAATGGCCCACTGGCAACGCGGCCATATTGTCCGGGGATTGCTGTGGGGTATCCTGGCTAATTTCTTGCTTCTGGGATTGTTATATGCCGTCCTGAAACTAACCTTCACCTACGAGATAGCCCGGCCTGGGCCATACCCGCCCCACCTCCTGGTTGCCATGCTCCTTTTTCTCCAGCTGGTGTCCTTCCTGGGCCAGCCGGTGCAGAACGCCATCTCCCGCCGCTATGAAACTGAAGCCGACCAGGTGGCCCTGGAGCTTACCGGTAACCCCAGGGCCATGATCAAGTTGCAAGTGGACCTGACCCGGAAAAACCTCGGCGACGTAGCCCCGCCGCCCTTTATCGAATGGCTGACCTCATCTCACCCCTCACCACTGGATAGAATCCAGGCTTCCGAGAAGTGGGGGCAAGACGATAATCCGCGTTACTCCCGCGGGCAATAGAAACCGCAGGCCTGCCTTTCCGGCCGGACCTTCTCCACAGCCTTGACCAGGGCTTCTTTACCGGCCAGCCAGATAAAATCCCGGGCCTGGAGTTCCACCGGCACCCGGCGTTCCCCCGTAAGATAGAGATCCAGGGTGGCCAGGCAAGCTGGTTTATTTTCCTCCCGGCCCAGGACCAGGGCATAAAAGCGGCAGCCCTGGCAGGTGGCCGTGGCCCGGTCTTTAAGCCCCGGCAGCATCAGCCGGTGGCCTTCATATAAAGCGTTAGCCCCGCGCATAGAGAACCCCTGCCTTTGTCAAGGATACCGCCGGGTGAATGATCCTTTCGCCGTAGCGGTTTTTTAACCGGTCACAGGCCCGGTTCAGGCGGGCCTGTTTTTCCACCCGGCCAAAAAGGTCTTCCTGGCGCACTGTTGCCGGCACCAGACCGGCCAGGCTCACCCCCACCAGCCGCACCGGCCGCCAGGGCGGCCAGTGGCGGCGAAGGAGCTGCCGGGCCGCCGAGTAAATATCGGCCGCCGTATCGGTATAATGGGGCAGGGTGTAAGAACGTCCCAGCCAGTTAAACTCCGGGTCTTTAAGGCTTAAAGCCACTGTGCGCCCCAGATACCCTCCCAGGCGCACCCGCCGAGCCACCAGTTCGGCCAGTTCCAGTAAAACCACCTCAATCTCTTCATAACCCTGGTAGTCCCGTGGCAGGGTAATCTGGTGGCCAATGGATTTCACCCTTTCCAGGGAGTGAGGATCCACCGGGCTGTAGTCAACACCGTGGGCGCACTGGTGTAAAATCTGCCCCACGACCCCGAAGCGCTTGACCAGTACCTCGACGGGAAAACGGGCCAGGTCGCCGATGGTATGGATGCCAAGTTTGGCCAGGTGAGCCTCCATGCGGGGACCGACGCCAAAAAGTTCCTTCACCGGCAGGGGCCACATTTTTTTAGGGACATCCGGGTAATCCAGGACCGTCAGGCCGTCGGGCTTTTGCATCTCAGCCGCCATCTTGGCCAGGAGCTTGGAAGGCCCCAGGCCGATGCTGGTGGTAATGCCCACCTCGTCTTTAATCCGCTTCTTCAACCGGCGGGCGATGGCCAGGGGCGAACCGTGGAGTTCCCGGCAGCCGCGGACATCCAGCCAGGCTTCATCGATGGAGAAGGGCTCCACCAGGGGAGTAAAGTCCCGCATGATGCGTAAAAGGCGGGTGGAAAATTCGATGTACAGGTCATGGCGGGGAGAGATAAAAATGCCTTCCGGGCAGAGGCTGCGCGCCTCCCGGACGGTCATCCCGGTTTTAATGCCGTAACCCCGTTTGGCCTCATAGCTGGCCGCCAGGACAATGCCGTGGCGGGTGGTCTCCCGGCCGGCGACGATAACCGGGCGCCCGCGTAAAGCCGGGTCCAGGGCCTGGTGAACGGAGGCAAAGAAGCTGTTGGCATCACATAAAAGAATGGAGCAAGCCAGGGACAATACCCTCACCTCTACGAACATTTGTTTTTATTTATATTATAACCCTGGCCGTTAAAATAACAAGGGGCAAATGAACAAATGTTGGTAGTTCCCTGGCCATCAAGAAAGTGGCTTATGACTGCCCGACCAGGCCCTGCCAGGCTGCCCAGCTGAACTGGCCCTGGTATAATTTACATAAAGGAGAAACCTGCACCCGTGTAGAATAATTTGTCAAAACATGTCGCCAGGAACCAATGGAGGACTTTCCTGGCAAAGCAGGGGGTATGCTATGCGGGTGTGGCGTTTTTGGGGGGTAGTATTTTTCCTAACGGCGATCCTGCTGTGGGGAGCCCCGCCGGCGGCCTGGGCCGGGACCGGTTCAGGGATCATCCTTTATCAGGTCCGGCAGGGGGATAGCCTCTGGCTCCTCGCCCAGCGCTATGGAGCAACGGTGGCTGCCATTCAACAACTGAATAAGTTACCTGGTGATGCTTTAGTACCGGGGCAGGTTCTGTACCTGCCGGTAACCCTGCAGGATAGTAACTATAAGTATACCGTCCAGCGGGGCGATACCCTTTACCTCATATCCCTGCGGACGGGCCGTTCCATAGCGGCCATCCAGGCGGCAAGTAACCTGGCGGGGGACACCCTTTACCCCGGGCAAACCTTACTCATTCCCCTGGCCCGTAGCGGGGCTACTATCTACCAGGTGCAGCCGGGTGATAACCTCTATCTTATCGCCAGGCGTTTTAACCTGACCGTAACTGAACTTTCTCGCTTTAACAACCTGCCTTCGGATTTAATCATGGTAGGCCAGGTGATGGAAATACCACCGGCACCTGCACCGCAACCGCAACCGGTAGAACCGGAACTGCCGGTTTACCGGGTCGTAGCAGGAGATACCCTGTCAACCATTGCCCAAAGGTTTAACACTACCGTCAGGGCCATCTATGACACCAACAGGCTAAATTCAGACATCCTCATGCCCGGCCAGCCCCTGTACATACCCGTCAGCCGGACGGAACCGGTACCGGTGGCTGGCCCCCGTGGCAAGCAAAAACCGGGCTATGGCGAATTTTTAGACTGGGAATGGGCACGCTGGATCTATAACGTTGGCGCCGTGGCCACCATTACCGACCTGGACAGCGGGCTGTCCTTCCGCGTCCGGCACCTGGGCGGGTCCAACCATGCCGATTCGGAACCCCTGACTGCGGCTGACACAGCCACCATGAAGCAAATTTTTAACGGCCGCTGGTCCTGGGATACCCGGGCTATATTACTTAAAGTGGGGGATCGCGTCCTGGCGGCTTCCATGGCCGGCATGCCCCACAGCGTGGAAACGATACTGGACAATGATTTCCCCGGCCATTTTGACGTCTATTTCTGGAACAGCCGCAGCCACAATACCAATGAGATCCAGCCCCAGCACCAGGCCAATGTCCTGCGGGCCGCCGGCCTGGAGCAGGCGCCCTGAGGATAGAACAAAAACAAGCCGGACCAGCAGGGTTCGGGTAGGCTCATCCCACAGTGCATACTAGGGATAGAATAAAAAAGCCGGTTTCCGGGTTATCCCTGGAGCCGGCTTATTTATTAGCCAGTTAATTCAACCATGCGGCCATCCAGGTAAAGAAAGGCAAGGTATACCTTTAGTTCCGGATGGCGTTCTTTCAGTAGTCGGGCAGCCAGTTCCATGTCCTGGCGCTGGCGGGCCAGCTGTTCTTCAACAGGCAAATCTCCCAGGCTATAAGCGCCGCAGTCTTCATGGTGGACTAGGTAAACTTCCTGGATGTGGTGGAGCCTGTAGGAATACTCCACCAAAGCCAGTTTTCCTTCCGCAACAAAGTTGCGGCTGGCGCCGGGCAGGGCCAGATAATCATATTTACCAGACAGTCCCCTTTCTCGGAGCCAGTTAGCTACGGCACTTTGAATACGGAAGTCCATACAGGTTAAAACGCAGGCCTTACAGGCAGTCATTTGGTATACCACCCCCATCGTCAATTATATCTTAGGCCACTAGCGTTGCATAAAAATCTTTAACCCATTGCAAGGCAATATATGGTAGTTGATTAAATGTAATATAACAACAATAATGGTGTATACAACCATGTTCTTTCCCCTTCTCTGGTTAAAGGACTTAGGGTATCAGGGGTAGTCCTTATCCACATATTGCCATATTAAGCTGCTTAAAGAACTAAGGGGTCATAGGTTACGTCATTAAGATAATCAGCTTCGCCAGCCAGTACTTGCCT
>NZ_PVXL01000042.1 GCF_002995805.1 Neomoorella stamsii | reverse complement strand
AGGCAAGTACTGGCTGGCGAAGCTGATTATCTTAATGACGTAACCTATGACCCCTTAGTTCTTTAAGCAGCTTAATATGGCAATATGTGGATAAGGACTACCCCTGATACCCTAAGTCCTTTAACCAAAGAAGGGGAAAGAACATGGTTGTATACACCATTATTGTTGTTGTATTACATTTAATCAACTACCATATATTGCCTTGCAATGGGTTAAAGATTTTTATGCAACGCTAGTGATCACCGTCAGCAATCAAATCCAGGGCGGCCCTTGCAATGGCCTTTTTCTCTGCCAGGTGTTCTTCTTCTTTCTCTGTCAGGGTTGGTTCAAAGGAAGCAGTGGCAATGCTCACGGCACCGCCATGGGTACGTTTCAAGAGGCCGGCTGCTTCTAATTCCTGGAGATCACGGCGGATGGTTACCTCGGAAACTTGAAAGAGATCGCTTAATTCCGCTACTCTAACCGCCGGTGTTTGTTCCAGGATTTCTATTATCTTTTGTTTGCGTTCGCTTGCGAACATATATTAGCTATATACCTTTCATATATTTTCTTTTGCTTTGCTTATAGTTTACGATTATTTACTTTTAATGTCAAGATCATTTTAACGAAAAAAATCGTAACTTAATAGTTAAAAAGCAACCATTACCGGCTGCCTTAATCAATCTTTATGGGCCCGGGGTATCCGGAGGCAAATCAATGAAAGTAGTTGTTGCGTTTGACGCCACCGGAAAAAAGTTCGATTGCGTTCCTGACCTCTGTCTCCCGGAAGACGGCATTAGCCAGACTGCAGAGGCCGAAGGACATTCCCAGCCAGAGAGGTTAGCATCAACATCCTTACCGGCTATTTACTTAGAAAAAGGCTATAGCGAAAATACTTTCGTAATATAGTTTAATACATCTTCGATACTGATCTCGTATGAAATCGTTACTTTCCCACCAATATGTTTATGGTGAGGGAAAGTTATGATAGTTTCATGGTGGGGCGCATTATCCCATCTAACGATAAGCTCTCCATTCCTGTTTTGCCAGTGGTAGGAATAATTATATTCTTCAGCAGAAACATATTGTCTTATATACAGGAGGGTATCATTTTTAAGTTCGCACCGAACCTTAAGGTAATAAAAATCCGTCCCCTGTTTATAATCCTGGATTTCATAGGAAACTACAGCCGGACAACGATTAAGTAATTTTAATGTCTTTAACATGGTCCAGTTCCTTGATTTTATTCTTTAGTTCATCTAAACTACGTTGATAAGCCTTCATCTCCATATAATCATCCCACAAGTCGAAGTTTTCTTTTCCCGCCGCTATTCTTTGCTCCATCTCTTTGAGGTTGCAACCATACTTCTGCTCGATTAGCTTTATATGCTCCTTGATTAGGACCATTTCTGAAATAATTTTTAGCCTGGCGTATTCTTTAATCTCATCTTTAAAAACCTCCAGGGCACTCATAGATATCACCTTCTTTTATAAAAAGCTTAATTATATCCTATCATAAAAAGCCATTAGTGTATACCTGCCTAAAGTAGATGCCGTAGCGTTCCCGTAAGCTGGTACCCAGCAGGTCAGCCTGGAGTTTATCCACGGCTTGCTGCAGGTTAAGACCAGCGAGCTTTAACGAACGCCATGTCCATACCCGAGGTGGCATCCAGGGGACGCAGGCCGTCCAGGCCGGCGGCCATATCATCAACAAGGTGAAGCAAGTCCTTTTACAGCCAGCGAAAGGCATGATGAAATAATATATGGCCCGGGGTATCCGGAGGCAAATCAATGAAAGTAGTTATGCGGCAAAGGGAGGATGGCACCGAGGCTTCATGGGCAGGATGCCAGAAGCGGCAAGGCCTTTAGTCTTGCCGCTTCTCCCGGGGTGCAGCAATCACGGTTGTCCGGGCGGCTGGTAGGGGGCGATAGGGTCCTCGCCGTTATGGGAGTGAAGGTACTTGATGTACTGGGCCACGTAGTAATTAAACCCTGTCATAGCCCTGCTGCCGGCGGCCGTGTTCCATGCCGTTTTAACCTCGCTGTTCTCGCCGTGCCAGGCGGCCACCGCGCGGGAGAAATAGCCGCGGACTTTCTTCTGGTTCATGGTATTGAGGTGATGGCTAATTGCGTAACCTTCCGGGGCCGGGCCGTCTTTTCTCGTTGCCGGCAGAAGGGATAAAAAATCAGGTGGTTACCGGCCCGGCCACCGGGGTGTCTTTTTCGTAATCCGCAAAAATATTAAAGTTATGAGGCCCCCGCAAAGCCAATATAGGTTAAACTATACTTAACGCCGTATCCTGGACCTTCACCGCTTTCTCACCGCTTTCTCTCCGTTTTATGGACATATGGAGCATAAAGTATGCCTAAAATCAAATTGCTATCCCTTTAAAGGCAATGATATACATGGCGTGAGACCAGAGGAGGGGGTTGGCGATGGGCCCCCAGCGCTCCAGCCAGTAGTGGTAGTGGGCCTCGGAAGTAAGGTTTTCCGGCACCTGCTCCGGCAGGAAGCCGTTGGTATCGGCCCGGGCTTCCACCCAGGCCAGGAGTTCCCGGGCCGGGGCTTCTTCTCCCTTCAGGCGGTAGTACCAGGCCAGCCAGGCGGTGAGGAGCAGCCACTGACCGCCGCCGTAGTAGGTATCGGCAGCATAGCGCTTGACGCCACCGGAACAAAGTTCGGTTGCGATCCTGGCCACCGTCTCCCGGAAGACGGGATCATCCAGGCTGCAGAGGCCGAAGGGCACTCCCAGCCAGAGGAGGTTGGCATCAACGGCATCCTGCCCGGCAAACTTTACCCAGTGACCGTCCCGGATAAACTCACTGCTGGCCAGTTCAGGCAGCCGTTCCAGTACATCTTCTACCTTTAAAACTAGCCGTCCCGGATTTTGCTCCCTTTCTGGTTCCCTGCCGGCGTCGTGGAATCCTGTTTTCCGGTTTTCGTCCTCCAGCCAGGGTAAAATGGCCTGCAAGCCGCCATATATGGCCGCCAGGGTGGAGGGGTGGCGGTAATCACCGTATTCCTCCCAGCAGTCCAGGCAGGGGTGCTGCCAGAGGCCGGTGAGGTAAGGCACCACCAGGTCAACGGCACGGCGGTAAATATCTTCCCAGGGGCCGCCGGCCCGCAGGTGGGCGGCCAGGCCCCAGAGGTAGGTGCCGTAGCCGTCCAGCTGGAAATTGCCCCAGGGCTCCCGGCCTTCTTCCCCGGCCAGGGTATAGCGGGTATGGAGGCAGGTGGCATCCCCTATGGGCTGGCCCCGGGTTACGGCCGCCATGGCTCTCTCTACCTTGTAGCCATGGGCGATAATGGTGCGGGCTCCAAAGCGGTAAAATCCAGCGGCTGCTTCCCTTTCCCCGACCAGGTCCAGGGCGCGGGCGCTAAAGGTCCCATCCCGCAGCCAGGCGTAATTATAGGGCGGGTAATCAGGAGCCGCAGGAAAAGCACCCGTAGGTGACTGGTAGGCTTTCAATATATCTATGCTGCGGGCAAAAAGTTGACCTGCTTCCATAAAGTCTCCCCGGTAGTTCTTGATAATTGGCTGAGTGAAAGAAAGAGAAGGGCTGTCGCCAGCCCTCTTATTTTATCATCGCCAGAAAATAGCGGTGTACTCGTAAATCTTTAGTAAGTTCCGGGTGGAAGGCCGTCGCCAGGAGGTTCCCCTGGCGGGCCATGACGGTCTTACCCATAAAAGTGGCCAGGGATTCCGCCGGGGGCTCTACCCTCTCCAGGTAGGGAGCGCGGATAAAGACGGCATGGAAGGGCTCCTCTCCCAGGACGGGGATCTCCAGGTCGACCTCAAAGCTGTCCACCTGGCGGCCATAGGCGTTACGCCGGACGCTGACGTGCATCAGCCCCAGGCGGGGCTGGTCGCTGCCGATTATATCTTTGGCCAGGAGCACCATCCCGGCGCAGGTGCCGAAGACCGGCATACCGGCTGCCGCCAGTGACCGTACAGGTTCCAGAAGGTTGAACTCTCCCATTAGCTTGCCGATGGTTGTACTCTCGCCGCCCGGTATGATCAGCCCGGCAATACCTTCCAGTTGCCTTTCCCGCCGGATCTCTATACCTTCCACACCCAGGGCCGCTAGGGAGGCAATATGCTCCCGGAAGGCGCCCTGCATGGCCAGCACACCGATTTTCATTTTACTCGCCTCTTTATCCCCTGAGTACATTAAATTGTAACGATTGCAATGCTGCCCTACCAGCCGCGTTCCTGCATTCTTTCTTCCTGCCTGATGGTGGCAATGTCCAACCCGGGCATGGCTTCGCCCAGGTCTTTAGATACCTCGGCCAGGACTTCCGGTTCCCGGAAGTGGGTGGTGGCGGCCACAATGGCCCGCGCCCGTTTCACGGGGTCACTGGATTTAAAGATACCGGAGCCGACGAAGATGCCATCAGCGCCCAGCTGCATCATTAGAGCGGCATCCGCCGGCGTGGCAATACCACCGGCGGCAAAGTTGACCACCGGTAAGCGCCCCAGTTCCTTCACCTGCTTGACCAGTTCATAGGGAGCCTGAATTTCTTTGGCAAAGGTCATCAATTCCTCATCGGGCAGGTTCTGTACCCGCCGGATCTCGCTCATAACCCGGCGCATATGACGAACGGCTTCCACGACATTGCCGGTACCGGGCTCGCCCTTGGTGCGGATCATGGCCGCCCCTTCGCCGATGCGCCTTAAAGCCTCGCCGAGATTGCGGGCGCCGCAGACAAAGGGCACTTTGAATTCATGTTTATTGATATGGAACTCTTCATCGGCCGGGGTGAGAACTTCGCTTTCATCGATATAGTCAACGCCCAGGGCTTCTAAAATCTGCGCCTCCACGAAATGGCCGATCCGGGCCTTGGCCATCACCGGAATGGATACGGCGTCCATAATCCGTAAGATAACCGTCGGGTCGGCCATGCGGGCCACCCCGCCGGCAGCGCGAATATCGGCCGGCACCCGTTCCAGGGCCATGACGGCGCAGGCCCCGGCCTCTTCAGCAATTTTAGCCTGTTCCGGGGTGGTGACATCCATGATGACGCCACCCTTGAGCATCTCCGCCAGGCCCTTTTTTACCGTCCAGGTTCCCTTTTCTGCTGCTGCCATTTTTGTTCCCCCCATTGTTCACTCTTCGACCGTTCTGGCTGCACAGTTTCATTCTACTACAGGGTACCCTCTTAAGCAATAACCTTTCAATATAACCTGTTCGTCACCATGAAATTTAAGTCTTACTGTACGCGAGCCATGGCTACCACGCGGTCGCTGGGATCTAGGCGCATCAGGGTAACTCCCTGGGTATTGCGTCCCTGGCGGGAGATGTCCTCCACACCAAGGCGGATGAGAATCCCGTCGGCTGAGATCAACATTAGTTCATCATCCTGGGTAACTATAGCTACAGCAGCCACCGGACCTGTACGTTCAGTAACGTTCATGGTTATAATCCCCTTACCGCCCCGGCTCTGGGGCCGGTACTCGCTCAAAGGTGTCCGCTTGCCAAAACCTTTCTCAGAAACAACGACCAGCTCGGCCCCTTCTTTAACCCGGACCAGGCCAATGACCTCGTCCCCGTCTTCCAGGGCGAGGCCTTTTACGCCGTGGGCGGCCCGGCCCATGGGCCGGACTTCATCTTCGGCAAAACGGATGGCCTTGCCCTGGCGCGTCACCAGGATAACTTCATTATCCCCTTCCGTACGCAGGACACCGATAAGTTCATCGCCATCTTCCAGGTTGATGGCAATGAGGCCGTCCCGCCGGGAAGTATGATATTCAGCCAGGGGGGTCTTTTTCACCGTACCCCTTCTGGTAGCCATGAAGAGGTAAGCATCTTCACCCGGGTCGCGGATGGGAATAACAGCGGTAATGGCTTCTTCCTTATTGAGATAAATTAAATTGACCAGCGGCGTCCCCCTGGCTTGGCGGCTGGCCTCCGGTACTTCATGGCCCCGCAGGCGGAAGACCCGCCCCTTATTGGTAAAGAAAAGGAGGTAGTGATGGGTGGTAGTAACAAAGATATCCTGGACAAAATCTTCTTCCCTGGTACCCATAGCTTGGATACCGCGGCCGCCCCGCTTCTGGCTGCGGTAGGCGTCTACCGGCTGACGCTTGATATAGCCGCGGCGGGTCAGGGTGACGACGATATCTTCCCGGGCAATCAGGTCTTCTACCTCAAGGTTTTCTTCTTCCATGACAATTTGCGTCCGGCGGGGATCAGCAAATTTATTTTTATACTCGAGGAGTTCCTCCCTGACAATGCCGTAGACCATGGCCTCGCTACCCAGGACTTCCTTCAGGTAAGCAATGCGCTTTTGCAGTTCCTCCCATTCTTCTTCTAGCTTTTCCCTTTCCAGGGCCGTGAGGCGCCCCAGGCGCATGTCGACAATGGCTTTGGCCTGCCTGTCGCTTAAAGCAAAACGCTCCATCAGGCCTCGGCAGGCTTCGGGTTCATTGGGCGACTGGCGGATAATCTTGATTACTTCATCGAGAAACTGGATGGCAATGCGCAGGCCCGCCACGATATGGGCCCAGGCTTCGGCCTGGGCCAGGAGGTAGCGGGTGCGACGGGTGATAACCTCCTTCTGGTGATCCAGGTAGAGGGTCAACATTTCTCGTAAATTAAGGACCCGCGGCCTTCCATCTACCAGGGCCAGCATAATGACCCCAAAATTCTCCTGCATCTGGGTGTGTTTATAGAGCTGGTTAAGGATCACCCTGGGCTGGACATCCCGGCGCAGCTCGATGACAATGCGCATCCCCGTCCGGTCGGACTCGTCCCGCAGCTCAACAATGCCGTCAATCTTTTTTTCCCGCACCAGCTCGCCAATGGTTTCTACCAGGCGGGCCTTGTTGACCTGGTAGGGGATTTCCGTTACCACAATCTGGCTCTTGCCGTTGTTTAAGGTTTCCACCTGGGCTTTGGCGCGAATCTTAATGCTGCCCCGCCCGGTGCGATAGGCATTTCTAATCCCTTCCCGGCCGATAATCAAGCCTCCGGAAGGAAAGTCAGGTCCTTTGATAAACCTGGTAAGATCTTTGAGATCGGCCTCCGGGTGATCAATCAGGTAGACCAGGGCATCGATAACTTCCCCCAGGTTATGGGGCGGGATGTTGGTGGCCATGCCCACGGCAATCCCGGCCGACCCGTTGACTAAAAGCTGGGGAATCCGCGCTGGCAGCACCAGCGGTTCCTTCAGGCTGCCGTCATAGTTATCGATGAAGTCGACGGTCTCTTTATCAATATCGGCCAGCATGGCCAGGGCAATTTTCGCGAGCCGGGCTTCGGTATAGCGCATGGCCGCCGGGGAGTCGCCGTCGACGGAACCGAAGTTACCGTGGCCGTCCACCAGGGGATAGCGGCAGGCAAAATCCTGGGCCAGGCGAACCATGGTTTCATAGACGGCAGCATCGCCGTGGGGGTGGTAACGGGCCAGCACCGTACCCACGACGACGGCCGACTTTTTATGGGGCTTATCCGGCGTTAGCCCCTCTTCATACATGGCATAAAGGATCCGTCGGTGGACAGGTTTCAAGCCATCGCGGACATCAGGTAAAGCGCGGCCCACAATGACGCTCATGGCATAGTCAATGTAGGAACGCTTCATTTCCTCTTCCAGGTTGACTTCTAAAATCTTACCGCCCTCTCTTAAGGCCAAGTATTTTCCACCTTCTTTCGCAGTGACTCTTTATCTAATTATAACCTCACAGTGTCCTTTCGCCAAACAGTTCTAAAGAAAAAACGGGGGTCAGGCCCCCTCCAACTAAATATCCAGGTTTCTGACTTCGTGGGCGTGCTGCTGGATAAATTCCCGCCGTGGCTCCACCCGGTCACCCATGAGGATGTTAAAGATGGCATCGGCTTCTGCAGCATCCTCAAGGTTGACCCGGAGCAGGGTTCGGGTTTCCGGGTTCATAGTCGTTTCCCAGAGCTGGTCGGCATTCATTTCACCCAGGCCTTTATAGCGCTGAACTTCCCATTTTTCGCCGGCATGGTTTTGTAAAAACCTTTCCAGTTCGGCGTCATTATACAGGTAGTGCTCTGTTTTACCCCGGGAAACTTTATAAAGGGGCGGCTGGGCGATATAGATATAACCTTCGGTGATTAAAGGCCGCATGTAGCGGTAAAAAAAGGTAAGCAACAGCGTCCGGATATGGGAACCGTCCACATCGGCATCGGCCATAAGGATAGTCTTATGGTAGCGGGCCTTGTTGATGTTAAAATCATCGCCGATGCCTGTCCCCAGGGCGGTGATGATGGTCCGGATCTCTTCGTTATTTAAAATCTTATCCAGCCGCGCCTTCTCGACATTTAAGATTTTACCCCGCAAAGGCAGGATGGCCTGGAAACGCCGGTCACGGCCCTGCTTGGCCGAACCGCCGGCGGAATCACCCTCCACCAGGAAAAGTTCAGCCACGGCCGGGTCCTTGTGGGTACAGTCGGCCAGCTTACCGGGCAAAGAAGTTATCTCCAGGGCATTTTTGCGCCTGGTCAGCTCCCGCGCTTTACGGGCCGCCTCCCGGGCCCGGAAGGCATTCAAAGCTTTATCGACAATCCGCCGGGCAATGGTGGGGTTTTCTTCTAGGTAGGCGCTTAAATGTTCCGCCACCAGGGCGTCGACAATGCCCCGTACTTCCGTGTTGCCCAGTCTGGTCTTGGTCTGGCCTTCAAATTGCGGTTCCAGCACCTTGACGCTGATGACAGCCGTCAGGCCTTCCCGGATATCCTCTCCGGCCAGGTTGCTGTCGTTTTCCTTCAGGATGTTAAATTTACGGGCGTAATCGTTGATAACCCTGGTCAGGGCCGTTTTAAAACCTATTTCGTGGCTGCCGCCTTCGGTGGTATTGATATTGTTGGCATAAGAAAGGATCAGCTCGTTATAACCGTCGTTATATTGCAGGGCTATTTCAACTTGGACGTCATCCTTTTCCCCGCTGAAGTAGAGGGGCTTGTTGAAGAGGACCCCCTTGTTTTTGTTTAAATGGCGGACGAAATCAATCAACCCGCCGGTGTGGTAATAGGTGGTTTCTGTGTCGTTTCTTTCATCGTGAAAGATTATTTTGACGCCCCGGTTTAAGAAGGATAGTTCCTGCAAGCGCCGGCCGATTATTTCATCCTGGAAAACTATATCTTCAAAGATCTCCCTGTCCGGGAAAAAGGTTACGCTGGTGCCCGTACCCTTGGCTTTGCCGACAACCTTTAAATCCGTTACTTTATCGCCCCGGCGATACTCTTGCTGGTATATTTTCCCATCACGTTTTACCTTGACCTCTAGCCACTCCGATAGGGCATTGACCACCGAAAGGCCCACACCGTGGAGGCCGCCAGCCACCTTGTAGCCATTGCCTCCGAACTTGCCCCCGGCGTGCAACATGGTCAGGGCTACTTCCACGGCCGGCAGGCCTGTTTTCTCATGAATATCCACCGGGATGCCCCGGCCGTTATCAGTAACCGTCAGGCTGCCGTCCTGATGAATAGTTACTTCAATACGATCGCAAAAGCCGGCCAGGGCTTCGTCAATACTGTTGTCCACCAGTTCAAAGACCAACTGGTGCAGGCCCCGGACTCCGGTGGTACCGATGTACATGCCGGGACGCCGGCGCACGGCTTCCAGGCCCTCCAGTACCTGGATTTGACTGGCATCATATTCCGTGTGTACCTGTTCCATCTTTTCCTCCCAGGTTAAACTTTCCCTGACAAATATAGCACAAAAGCTGGGCTTTCTTCAAGCAGGCTTCCCGGTACTTGACCATATCTTGCTAAAGCAGGCCCTTGATCCCGGCAGGGAGGGCCTTATTCCTGTTCCAGGTTGCTGAAGATACAACTGGCTCTCTTCATCAGGGTACCGGAAGAAATGCTCGAATAATATATCTCCTTATCGGTAATAATGCAGGATTTGCAACCTTCGGTCCGGGGATCTTTTTTGACTTTAAGGTTGGCCTTATTTAAAAATTCACTGTTAACCCCAGCCCGGCCGGTTGTACTCAAGTTGAGGATAGCGATAATCTCCTTGCAGGGGACAACCATCTCGTTACCTATGTGCAGGTACATAATAACCACCTCCGAATAAGGTTCTGCTACTCTCAGGCGTCCTCGGCTCCGGCAGCGGTTGCCTCACCTCGCCTGTCCTTTTGACCTTTGCTCCACGCCTCATAGGTTCCGGGACATATCCCTACCCTGTCACTAACCTTCTTTCCCCTGATAATTGCCAAAGGGTGGCCTGCTCCAGGAGGCTGGCCGGTAGTCTGGTCAATTCCGTGGTCGTTAAAAAGGTCTGGCCGGCGGTGGCCAGGAGTTCCAGCAAGGCCTGCTGGCGTTTGCTATCCAGCTCGGAGAAAACGTCATCCAGAAGCAAAATAGGCCTCTTTCCCAGGACCTGCATAAAGATCCTGGCTTCAGCTATTTTGAGGGCCAGCACGGCTGACCTTTGCTGGCCCTGGGAAGCAAAGAAGCGCGCTTCATAGTCGCCAATAAAAAAGGAGAAATCATCACGATGGGGTCCCCAGAGACTTAAGCCCGCTTGGATTTCCCTTTCCTGGCCCGCATTTATTTTTGCCAGCCATTCCTCGCCGTCGCTGACGCTGGGCCGGTAGGTAAGGGTTAGCTGTTCCCTGGCATCCATACTCTGGTAGATGGCTGCTGCCAGGGGTTCCAGGGCCTGGAGAAAGGCCCTTCTTCTCTGGATAATGGCCAATCCGGTAGATACTAACTGAATATTCCAGGGTTCAAGGTCCTGACCTTTTCCCCGGCCTGCCTTGATCTCCCGCAGTAAACGGTTGCGCTGTAAAAGGAGGCGACGATAAGACTGGAGGCTGTGGCAATAGAGCCGGTCAAGGATGCTTATCTCCCGGTCCAGGAACTGGCGCCGGTAGACAGGCGCACCTTTAAGCAGGAGCAGATCATCGGGTCCAAAATAGATAACCGGCAAAATACCCAGGAGATCAACTAAGCGGTGTTGCTGGCCGTTAATTGTTAACTCTTTGTGATTTTGCTGGTAAATAATAGCTAGTTCCAGGTTTTCCTGGCTGGCATTACAGAAGCCTTTTACCTGGAAAGAGTTTTCCCCCCAGCTTACCACTTGCTGGTCTTGCTGCTGGCGTAAAGATCGGGCAAAACTTAAATAGCCAACAGCTTCCAGGAGATTGGTCTTGCCGGCCGCGTTGGGACCCTGGATAATGTTCAGGCCCGGCTGGCAGTGCCAGGTTAACTCGCGGTAACTGCGAAAATTAGTCAACTGGAGCTGCCGTAAGCTTATAACTGGCACCCTTAACTTCCACCTCATCGCCAGGCCCTAAAGTATGGCTGCGGCGTTTCTCTGTTTGACCGTTAACCCGTACCAGGCCGCCGGCAATCATTTCTTTAGCCTGGCCGCCGGTTGCTGCTATGCCAGCCCATTTTAAGAACTGGTCAAGCCGGATAGATGGAGTGGTAATAGGAACGTTTTTGCTAGGCATAATTACCCCCGTTAGACACTTGGCGGGTTGCTTTCCGGTGCGGTATTGATCCTTACTGGCAGGATGAGGCAAAAATAATTATCCTCACCTGCCGGTTTCACAACTACTGGTTTTAAAGGTGCCAGCATCTCCAGGATAACCTCTTCCGTGTCTATTATACGTAACGTTTCCAGTAAATAACGGCCGTTCAGGGCCAGGGTTAAAGGCTCGCCTTCAACCTGCGCCACCAATTCTTCCTCCAGGTGGCCAACTTCGGCAGCCTCGCTGGTAATCTTTAAAGTTTCACCAACCTGCAGGAAGATAATATGGGAACGGGATTTTATTTCATCCCGGGCCAGCAAGGTAGCTCGTTCTGTTGTTTCCAGTAAGTCCCTGGTAGTCACCTTTACTGTGGTAACATGGGATTGAGGAATAACCTGGCGGTAATGGGGAAATTTTCCGTCAAGAAGCCGGGCATACAACTTTAAGTTTTCATACCGGGCAAAAATCTGGCTGGAACCAATGCTTATTTGCACCTGGCCTTCTTCACTTGGCAGCAGGCGGGCCAGTTCATTTAAGGAACGGCTGCCAATGAGGGCGTTTACCGGCTCCTGGCTGGTAACTCCCGCCAGCTGGCCATGGTAGACGGCCAGCCGGTGGGTATCGGTAGCCACCAGGTTAAATTGATTCCCACCGGGTTCTATTTCCAGTAGTATCCCGCTAAAAATACTTCGCAAATCCTCACTGCTAGTAGCTATACTTACTTTGCGGACGGCATCTTTAATAGTGTTTATATTTACCTCCAGGGACACATTGCCTTCCAGGTCTGGCAGGGAAGGAAACTGGTTGGGATCGAAGCTATTTAACTGGACCCTAGACTGCATGTAGGTTATTTCAACGGTATTATCCGGCAGGGCTAGTAAAGAGAGGTTAGTCGGGGGTAAACGCCGCACCATTTCTGAAAAAATGCGCGCCGGCAGGAGTAGTTCGCCGGGAGTTAGTACTTCCACAGGGAAACTGTAAACAATGCCTAGATCAAGATCGGTTCCCTGTAAAGTTAGCATATTATCTTGTGCCTGGAATAGAATACCTGTAAGGGCTGGTAGAGTAGTGGTGGTGGCTACCGCCCGGTAAACCTTTTGGACGGCCTGTAAAAGCTGGGGTTGTGAACAGGAAATATGCATAACATGGTTCCTCCATCATCATCATAAAGATGAATAGTAGTAGTAGTAGGGCCTGTGGATATGTTAATAGCAGCCGTAAATGCAGCCAGGACGGGATTTAAGATATGTGGATTACTGGTTTCTAATTTCCTGCATAAGCTGGGATATCATCTGGGGCAGGGAAGGATCGCTTATTAAATCATCGCGTATCTTGTTGTAGGCATGAAGGACAGTTGTATGATCCCTGCCGCCAAAGGCCTCACCGATCTGGGGTAAAGAGGCATCGATCATCTCCCTGGCCAGGTACATGGCTATTTGCCGGGGAAAGGCTACCGAGCGGTTCCGCTTTTTAGCCTTTAAATCTTCAGGCTTCAAGTTGAAATAGCGAGCCACCACTTCCTGGATCAGGTTGATGGTGATTGGCTTCGGCCTGGCTAGGTTTAAGGCATCCTTGAGAACTTTTTCCGCTAACTCGATGGTAACTTCTTCTTTCGTAAAGGCAGCATAGGCTGCTACCCGGATCAAAGCCCCTTCCAGTTCCCGGATATTCGAATCTATTTTTTGGGCCATAAAAAACATGACATCATCCGGGAGAATAATATTTTCGGCAGCTGCTTTCTTACGTAAGATAGCCATCCTGGTTTCCAAGTCGGGCGGCTGGATATCGGTAATGAGTCCCCACTCAAAACGCGATCGTAAGCGGTCTTCTAAAGTAGGTATTTCTTTAGGCGGCCGGTCACTGGAGATTACTATCTGTTTGTTGGCTTCATACAGGTGGTTGAAGGTATGGAAAAATTCTACCTGGGTACTTTCTTTTTTTGCCAAGAACTGAATATCATCAATAAGGAGGACGTCAATGTTACGGTATTTAGCCCGGAATTCTTCCGTCTGCTCATCACGGATGGCGTTAATCAGGTCGTTGGTAAACCTTTCCGAGGAAATGTACAGGACCCGGAAATTGGGTAAGTGCTGGCGGACGTGATGGCCGATAGCCTGCATGAGGTGGGTTTTCCCCAGGCCAACACCACCATAAATAAATAAAGGATTATAAGAATTGGCCGGCGTTTCGGCTACTGCCAGGCAGGCAGCATGGGCGAAGCGGTTACTGTTGCCCACCACAAAGGTATCAAAAGTGTACCTGGGGTTAAGCCGGGGCAGGTCGTCGTCTGCTGCTTCAGGGGTTGCTGTGGCCAGGTCTCCGGCCGGAGAAAAGCAAATGACCTGGATATTAATTGGTTCCCGGGCCAGGACTTTTTGCAGGGCTTCCTGAACCAAAGGATAATAACGGCTCTGGATGTAATCGCGGGCAAATTCGTTGGCTGCGGCCAGGACCAGAGTGTTACCTTGCATGGTTACCGGTCGGGTATCAAAAAACCATGCTTCCAGGGCGGAGAAACTAATTTGTTTTTCTAAAATAGATAATACCTGTTGCCAGGCTAGATCGAGTTGATTTGGTGACAAAAAGGAGACCTCCCTGAGGAAGATGTTAATAAAATCAGATGTCTATAAAATGAATATCGGGGATAAATGAGGGGGATAAAGGGAAATCACGCATTTTTATCTTACCAGCTTTGGGGATAACTATCAACAGGCAACAAAAATTCCTTTTCCTTGACAGATGGAAAAAGACTCAGCTATAATTTGAATGATACGGCTGGAAAAAGATAAAAGATAACTTTGGTAGGAGGGAAAAGTAAGTTTGAAAAGGACTTATCAACCTAAAAGGAGACGCCATCAAAGAGTTCATGGTTTTTTAAAGCGGATGCGTACTCGAGCCGGACAGGAAGTCATTAAGCGGCGGCGCCGGAAAGGTCGTAAACGCCTGTCTGCTTAAGGCAGGCCCAATCCCTTTTTCCATGGGGGCAGGATGTTGTTAAATGCGGGGCGGCGTATTGTCAAAGCAAAGGATTTTCGCCGGGTTTACCGCCAGGGCCGTAAAGTAAGCGGCAAAATGTTAAAACTATATTATCTGCCCAATAAATATGACCTTACCCGTTTTGGTTTTTCCATTTCCAAAAAAGTGGGCAAAGCTGTAAAGCGTAATTTATTAAAACGCCGCCTGCGGGAAATCTGTCGTAAACATATAAATTCTTTCCAGCCGGGTTTGGATGTGGTGCTGGTAGCCAGGGAGAGTGCCGTGCAAAGTAATTTTAATGAACTGGAGCAAGAAGTATTAAATTTAGGGCGCTGGGGGAAAATTTTGGTTAAAGAGGAAAGCAGTGACCCAGGTGATTAAAAGGAGTATTATCTTATTTATTCGTTTATACCAGTTATTTATTTCCCCTATTCTGGGAAAAAATTGCCGTTTCTATCCCACTTGTTCCCAGTATACTCTGGAAGCAATAGGCAGATATGGAGTGTTCAGGGGAAGTATCCTAGCAGTAAAAAGATTAGGGCGCTGTCACCCTTGGCATCCTGGAGGTTATGACCCGGTTCGTTAAAGCCAGAATGGAGGTGAAGGCTGCCTTTTCCTTAAAGTGGGGAAGAAGGCAGGGTGCTAGTTGAATATATTAGTAGATTTCCTGTCACAATCAATACAATTTTTATATAATATTACCAGGATGATGGGTATACCCAATTATGGCCTGGCTATAATTTTATTTACCATTCTCGTTAAGGTAATCCTTTTCCCTTTAACCTACAGGCAGCTTCGTTCCATGAAACGAATGCAAGAAATTCAACCCAAGATCCAGGAATTGCAAAAAAAGTATAAGGGCAACCCGCAGAAGGCTCAGCAGGCCATGATGGAACTGTACCAGAAGGAAGGTGTTAATCCCCTGGGGGGATGTTTACCTTTGCTGGTGCAAATGCCCATTCTTTTTGCTTTATTCAGTGCCCTGCGTACCTTCTTTGATCCTGTTCACCACCCGGCCTATGTGGAACTGGCCCACGCCAACTTTTTATGGGTCAGCAATCTAGGGCAACCGGATCCTTATATCTTACCTATCTTAGTTGCTCTGGGTACTTTTTTCCAGCAAAAGGTAAGTATGGTCAGCGGTAATCAAGATCAAACCCAGAGGACGATGCTTGTAGTCATGCCACTGGTAATTGGCTGGATGAGCCGGAGCTTTTCGGCTGGCCTATCTCTCTACTGGGTAACCTTTAGTTTAATGGGCATTTTAGAACAGTGGCTGGTACGCCGGCAGCCGCACCTGGTGAAGGAGGAAATCAGCGCCAAATGAAGGAGATTGAAACCAGCGGCAAGACTGTTGAGGAAGCCATTGAGGCAGCGCTGAGAAGTTTGGGGGCCAAAAGGGAAGAAGTAGAAATTTATATTTTAGAAGAAGGTAGTAAGGGTTTTTTAGGTTTACTGGGCTCGCGCCAGGCCCGGGTAAAGGTTGTCCTGCCCGATAGCCCAGAAGAAGTAATTAATGACTTTTTAACAAAGGTATTAAAAGCCATGCATGTTGCAGCTGGCATCGAAATCCGGCAGCGGGAAGGGTACTATTTTGTCAGTTTTCACGGCAAAGACCTAGGTATCTTAATTGGCCGGCGGGGCGACAACCTAGATGCCCTGCAGTATTTATGCAACCTGGCAGTAAACCGGGTATTAAAGAACAAAGTCAAGATCGTCCTGGATGTAGAGGGGTACCGCAAGCGCCGGGAGCAAACTTTAATCAATCTCGCCCGCCGTTTGTCGGCCCGGGTAAAAGAAACTGGTAAAAGGGTCGTCCTGGAACCCATGAACCCCCAGGAAAGGCGCGTTATCCATACTGCTTTACAAAACGACAGTGAGATCTTGACCTTCAGTGAAGGGCAGGAACCAAACCGTAAGGTTGTTATTGCCTTGCGTCATTAACATTTTTGCGCTAAAATAAGATTACCTGGTATGTTTCTGTGGCCCAGTGATACCTTAAGTATTACTGGGTTTTATTATGTGGGGAGGGCAGGCTATGCTGGCCGACACCATAGCCGCAGTAGCCACACCGCCGGGTGAAGGCGGCATCGGCATTATTCGCCTGAGCGGCAGTGAAGCTGTAGCCATCGCCAGTAAAATATTTCAGCCCCGCCGGGGACTGGAATTTGCTGCCAGCCGCAGCCATACCCTGCGTCTGGGAGTGATTGTCGATCCCGCGACGGGAGAAACCGTCGATGAGGTCCTGGCCTGTATAATGCGGGCTCCCCACAGCTATACGGCCGAAGATGTAGTGGAAATCAACTGCCATGGTGGTCCCCTGGCAGTAGCTAGGGTTTTACAACTGGCTCTGCGCCACGGTGCCAGGCTGGCAGAGCCGGGAGAATTTACCAGGCGCGCCTTTTTAAACGGGCGCCTGGACCTGGCTCAGGCTGAGGCAGTGCTGGATGTTATCCGGGCCAGGAGCAGCCAGGGACTGGCAGCTGCCGTAGGCCAGCTGCAGGGTAAACTGTCCCAAAAAATAACGGAGATAAACGATTTTCTTACCGGCGTGCTGGCAGCCATTGAAGCCAGTCTGGATTTTCCCGACGAAGTTGGCGAAGTAAGTGCTAGCGAGCTGGATAATCTGCGCCAGGCCCGGGAAGAGGTAAAAAAACTACTGGGCACCTGGGAAGAAGGACGGCTCCTAAATGAAGGCCTGAAAATTGCCATTGTCGGCCGGCCCAATGTGGGCAAGTCCAGCCTGTTAAATGCATTATTGCGCCAGGAAAGGGCTATTGTCAGCCAGATTCCGGGTACCACCAGGGATACCATAGAAGAAACTTTGCTGCTGGGTGGTTTTGCCTGTCGCCTTATCGATACTGCGGGTTTGCGGGAAACGGCCGATACCCTGGAGAGTATCGGTGTGGCGCGGACAAGGCAGGCAGTAAAGGAAGCCGACCTGGTCCTGATGGTCGTTGATCTAAGTACCGGGATCTTACCGGAAGATGAGCGTATTCTGGAGGAAGTGGCGGGTAAAACCCTGATTGTCGTAGGCAATAAAGTTGACCTGGTAGGCGAAAAGAAAACCGGGCTTGAGGCCTTTGCAAGCCTTTACCCCCGGGTGGCCATTTCCGCCCGGGAAGGCAGGGGCCTGGATGAACTGGCCCAAAGGGTAAAGGAGGTCGTCCTTGGCGGGAAGGCAGTAAGGAAGCGGGGAGATCCCCTCCTCACCCGGGCCCGCCACCGTGACGCCCTGGAAAAATGCCTGGAACACCTGAACGCCGCCATAGCCGCCTGGGAAGAGGGTATGCCCGGCGATCTAATCGCCGTTGACCTCTGGGCGGCCCGCGATTTCCTGGGCGAAATCACCGGAGCTACCGCCCGGGAGGATCTCCTGGACCGGATCTTTAGCGACTTCTGTATTGGTAAATAAATGACAAGACCCTGATACCGCTAACACGGCACCAGCATAAGGATGAAAATAACGGGCTGGCATTTGTTTGGAGCGAGCAAAAACAATGCCATCCTGGAGCAAAGTTATTTTCAGGTTAGAAAGTTAAGTAGAAAGAAGGTGAACAAAATGTACAACGCCGGGAATTACGATGTCATTGTCATTGGCGCCGGTCATGCTGGCAGTGAAGCCGCCCTGGCGGCAGCCAAGCTCGGCTGTCGTACCCTGGTGCTGACCATCAGCCTGGAGAGTATTGCCATGATGCCCTGCAACCCTTCTGTGGGTGGGCCGGCCAAGGGTCACCTGGTAAGGGAGATTGACGCCCTGGGCGGCGCCATGGGCTTAAATACCGACCGCAGTCGCATCCAGATCCGGCGCCTCAACGGCGGCAAAGGTCCGGCAGTCAGGGCCTTGCGGGCTCAGGCCGATAAAAAGCTTTACCAGCAGCTCATGACCCTTACCCTAGAACGGCAGGATAATCTCGAGGTCAAGCAGGGTGAGGTTACCAGGCTGGTGGTGGAAAATGGCCGGGTAAAGGGTGTCCTGACCAGAACGGGAGCCTTCTTTAACTGCCGGGCTGTTGTTTTAACTACCGGAACTTATCTTAGGGGCCGGATTATCATTGGTGATGTTGCCTATTCCGGCGGGCCCAACGGTCAGTTCCCGGCCATTGATCTGGCGGCGAGCTTAAAGGACCTGGGTCTCGCCATGGGCCGCTTTAAGACCGGTACGCCGCCCAGGATAAGTGGGCGTTCCATAAACTGGGAGAAATTAATTGAACAGCCCGGGGATAAAGAGCCATTAAATTTCTCCTTCTGGGAGGACAACAGCCACCGGCCCAATGTTTCCTGCTGGCTGACCCATACCAATGAGACGACCCACCGGATTATCAGGGATAACCTGGACCGGGCGCCCCTCTTCAGCGGCATGATTGAAGGTAAGGGACCGCGGTACTGCCCGTCAATAGAAGACAAAGTGGTCCGCTTTGCCGATAAGCCCGGGCACCAGGTTTTCCTGGAACCGGAAGGCTTAAGTACGGAAGAATGGTACGTCCAGGGTTTGTCCACCAGCCTGCCGGAAGACGTCCAGTTAGCTGTCCTGCACAGTATCCCTGGTCTGGAAAAGGCGGAAATGATGCGTCCTGGCTATGCCATTGAATATGATTACCTGGAACCGACCCAGCTCAAGGCAACGCTGGAATGCAAAACCATTGGTGGTTTATTCACGGCCGGGCAGATCAACGGTACCTCTGGTTACGAAGAAGCTGCGGCCCAGGGGTTAATAGCGGGTATCAACGCCGCCCGTCTGGTGCAGGGAAAGGAACCAATTATTTTAAGGCGCGACCAGGCCTATATCGGCGTCCTTATTGATGACCTGGTCACCAGGGGTGTCACCGAGCCCTACCGCATGCTGACGGCCAGGGCTGAACACCGCTTGCTCCTGCGGGAAGATAACGCCGACCTGCGCCTGGCGGCCATTGGTTATGAAATAGGGCTCCTGGATGGGGAGCGCTACAAGAAGTTGGAGGCCAAAGAAAAAGCCATCAAAGAAGGAATAGAGATGCTGCAAAAGCAGCATGTAGGCAGTAACAATGAGGCCATACAGGAGATACTGCAACGTCACCAGGAGACGCCCCTGAAGGGAACGGCCAGCCTGGCCGATCTGCTGAAAAGACCGGGATTAAAATACCAGGATATAGTAGAAGCCGGCCTGGTACCACCGCTAACGGCCGATATTGCCGGGGAAATAGAAATGATCCTCAAATACGAAGGCTATATTGCCAAAGAAAAAGCCCAAGTAGAGCGGATGTTGAAACTGGAAGGAAGGCGTTTACCCGAAAATCTCAATTACCGGGAAATCCGTGGCTTATCCCGGGAGAGTATCGATCACCTGGAAAGGGTAAGACCCCGTTCCCTGGGGCAGGCCCTGCGCATACCAGGTGTCACCCCGGCAGATATCAGTATCCTGCTGGTCTATCTAGAACAAAAAAGGCGGGAAGGGGTTAATGCCTGTGCCGGTTAATAATAGCATAATTACCAGCTTGATCCGGAACGCCGGCCTGGATATAACGGTAGAACAAATTGCTGCCATAAACGAATATATCAATCTCCTTATAGAGGCTAATAAGCAAATAAACTTAACGGCCATTGTTGAGGAGGGGGAAATCTGGCGGAAACACGTCCTGGATTCCCTCCTCATTTTTTGTGCCCTGGCAATCCCGGCAGGTGCCAGGGTTATCGATGTAGGTACCGGCGCAGGGATACCGGGCTTTATCCTTAAAATATGCCGGCCGGACCTGCAGCTTACACTGCTGGAAGCCCAGCAAAAAAAGGTTAAATTCCTGGAAAAGGTAGTTGCCAGGCTGGGGTTAGACGGGGTTGATTGCCTGTGGGGCCGGGCCGAGGAGGTAGGTCAAAACAAAAATTACCGGGAAAAATATAACCTGGCCGTAGCCCGGGCTGTAGCGCCTTTAAATACCCTGGTGGAATACAGCCTGCCCCTGGTACAGGTAGAAGGTTTTATGGTAGCCTATAAGGGGCCGGCAGGAGAGCAAGAATTAGCAGCAGCTAAAAAGGCAATAAACCTTTTGGGAGGTGGTGAGACAAAAATATGGCAGCATAAACTTTCAGAGGGAGAAGAAAAGCGCATTTTGGTTATAATCAAAAAGGAAAAGACTACACCGCCAGCTTACCCGCGCCGGGTGGGAGTGCCAACCAAACGGCCGCTAAAGTGAGGGAAAATAATCAAGGCCGGCAGGAACACGAACAAGCATGCCGAAATAAAGAAAAAAAGTTAAGGGAGAGGTCAATCCCATGGGCAAGGTTATGGCCATTGCCAATCAAAAGGGAGGGGTTGGTAAAACCACCACTGCCGTCAATTTGAGTGCCTTTTTAGCCCAGGCGGGAAAGCAAGTACTCCTGGTAGATATTGATCCCCAGGGTAACGCCACCAGCGGTCTGGGCATTGATCGCCTGCGCATCGAGCACTGTATCTATGATGTCATTATTAACGGCGTACCCATAGCCGGTGTAATTATCGCCACAGGAGTGCCCCTTCTAGACCTGGCGCCGGCGACCATTGAACTGGCAGGCGCTGAAGTTGAACTGGTGACTGCCATTGCCAGGGAGCAGAAATTAAAGAAAGCCCTGAAAGAAGTCAAAGATAACTATGACTACATAATAATCGATTGTCCGCCCTCCCTTGGTTTGCTCACCATCAATGCCCTGACAGCGGCCGATGGCGTCTTAATACCCATCCAGTGTGAATATTATGCCCTGGAAGGTTTGGGCCAGTTGATGAACACCATCCAGCTGGTTACGCGTCACTTGAACCCCCGCTTGAAAGTAGAAGGGGTTGTCTTAACAATGTATGACCCGCGGACCAATTTATCCATGCAGGTAGTTGATGAAGTGAAAAATCACTTCCCTGAAAAAGTATTTAAAAGCATTATCCCGCGTAATGTGAGGCTGAGTGAAGCACCAAGCTATGGACAGCCAATCAGCCTTTATGACCCTCGTTCCCGTGGAGCCGAAGCATATCAAGAACTGGCAAGGGAGGTGATGAACAATGGTTAAAAGGGGGCTGGGCCGGGGCCTGGGAGCTTTATTGCCACCAAATGACGAAAAAGAAGTTATAGCCGGGAAAGTAACCAGCGTAGCAATTGACCGGATTGTAGCCGGGCGGCACCAGCCAAGACGAGATTTCGATGCCGGGAAATTAGAGGAATTGGCCCGGTCAATCAAAAGCCACGGCGTTATCCAGCCGATAGTGATTAAACCCGTTGGCGATGACAGGTACGAACTGATTGCCGGCGAACGCCGCTGGCGCGCCTCAAAATTGGCCGGATTAAAGGAAATACCTGCTATCATCAAGGACCTGGATGCCAGGGAAACAGCTGAAATAGCCTTGATAGAGAACCTGCAACGGGAAGATCTAAATCCCATCGAGGAAGCTGAAGCTTACCAGGCACTAATAAACGAACATAATCTTACCCAGGAAGAAATCGCCCAGCGCGTAGGTAAAAGCCGGCCAGTAATCGCCAATGCCCTGCGCCTGTTACAGTTACCGGAGGAAATCCAGGAGATGCTCCGGAAGAATGAAATATCCCCTGGCCATGCAAGGATAATCCTGGCCTTAAAGGATAGAGAACAACAGCTAATGCTGGCAAGAAAAGTTAAAGAAGAAGGGCTGGCGGTAAGGGAGACAGAATTAATTGCTAAAAAGATGCTGGCCACGATTGATCACCCCTCAAAAAAGGAAACCAAGAACGAAAAAGTTAATTTAGAAGTCAAGCAACTAGAAGATAGACTACAGCACATTCTAAGCACAAAGGTTAAGCTGACTTACGGGAAAAATAAAGGTAAAATAGAAATCTATTATTTTGGTACCGAGGATTTAGAAAGGATTATAACCGTATTAACCAGGGAAAATGTTTCACGTGAAACATTTTAAAGTTCGCTTCAAATTAAAGTTAGCCCTCGAAAGATATTTATTTTGCTAAGAGCCTCCCATGGCGATGAATCGCCACCAGCGGGGGTATGAAAATGCCTGGCTGGCATTTGTCGGAAGCGAGCTAGCTTCTACCGAGTGGCGAAGCGGCTCAGGCGTAGCCGAGGGATGATAAGCGGGGCCGAGGACAGCGAGGCCTTTGGCCGGATTCTAAAGGCAAGGATGCCGAATAGGCCGCCCAGCACTCACAGTAACCAAGTTACAGTAACCAGTTCTTCGGTTTATGCAGTCGCACTACCTTTGGAGGTACCTGAGTTTAGTGAGTGCTGGGCGCTCCACAAGGGCCCTGGAGCGAGCGAGACAATGCCAGCCTGCTATAAAGTTATTTTCGAAGGAGGAATCCATACATGACAACATACTGGCAAGCAAAAGGAAAGATAAATACAGAAGGGACGGTGAAGTTGGCCCTGGAACGGGCCAGGCAGCTGGGGTTAAAGGATGTGGTCGTTGCCTCGGCCACCGGCTACAGCGCCTCACTGTGCCTGGGGAATAACGACTTAAATATCGTTTGCGTCACCCACCAGGCCGGGTTTAAAAATCCGGGGGAAATAGAAATGGATGCCGCCACACGCCGGCGCCTGGAGGACGGGGGGATTAAAGTCCTGACCACCACCCACCTGCTGGCCGGCCTGGACCGCGCCCTGCGTTTCAGCTTCCAGGGCGTTTACCCGGCCGAAATTATCGCCAATACCCTGCGTCTCTTCGGCCAGGGCACCAAGGTGGCCGTCGAGGTTGCCGGCATGGCCCTGGACGCTGGGCTCATACCGGCGGGGGTGGATGTCATTGCCCTGGGCGGCAGCAACGAAGGTGTTGATACGGCCCTGGTTTTACGCCCGGCCCATTCCCAGGACTTTTTCGCTACCAAAATCAAAGAGATAATTTGCAAACCCAGGGAGTTTTAAGGGAAAAAGGCGCCGGCTGGCGCCTGAAATCGGGGTGAAGAACTTGTGGGGGACATGGGTTAATGTCCTGGCCATCCTGGCCGGTTCCCTTTTAGGATCCTTAATTGGCCAGCGCCTGCCACGGCGCCTGCTGACAACAGTTACCCAGGCCACTGGCCTGGGTATATTACTGGTGGGGCTGGCCATGGCCGCCCAGAGCAAAAATATCGTGCTGGTGATTGTCAGCCTGGTAGCCGGGGGTATTAGCGGGGAACTCCTGGATATTGAAGGGCGTTTGACAGGCCTGGGGCGGCGCCTGGAGCTACTTCTTACCCGGGGCGGCAGCGGAGAGCTTACCCGGGCCTTTGTCAGCGCCAGCCTGCTCTATTGCGTCGGCGCTATGGCCATTATGGGTTCCCTGGAGGCTGGTTTACGTGGCAATTACGATACCCTTTATGCCAAGGCTCTGCTGGATGGTATCCTGGCTGTTACCATGAGCACCACCCTGGGCTGGGGAGTGGCCCTGGCGGCCCTTCCGGTGCTTGTTTACCAGGGTAGCTTGACCTTCCTGGCCGCCTGGCTGCAGAACTACCTGACGCCGGCAGTAGTAACCGAAATTACTGCCAGCGGGGGCCTGCTCATTATCGCCATTGCCCTTGGAGTACTGAAGATAAAGGAGATTCCCGCCGGTAACCTTTTACCAGCCCTTTTCTTTGCTGCCCTGCTGTCCTTATGGTGGCATTAAAAAACTAACCCCTTGACCTGTCGCTGGCAGGTAAGGGGTTTTTCTTAGGTTACCATACCTTTACGGCCCGGGCGGCAGCTAGGGCGGCGGCATAGACTTCCTTCACGGGCACGCCGGCGGCCAGGGCGGCCTGGCGACAGGATTCATACTCCGGGGCGACGTTGGTGATTGCCCGGCCCTCGGGATCATGGTAAAGCCCCCATTTGACGGTGACCGGCCCGTAAGGCGTCAGCACTTCAGTACTCCGCCGCTGGCAGACCAGGCGCCGGTCGCGGCGAAAGCGCAGGCCCAGGGTGCTGGAATGGCGGAAGATGGCCGCCGCTACCGCGGCAAGACGGTTTTCCGGGCAGATGGCTGTAAAGAGGACGCCGGGCCGGCCTTTTTTCATTTGCACCGGTGTAAAGTAGGCATCCACGGCCCCGGCAGCCAGGACCTGCTCCATGAGGGCAGGGAAAAACTCGGGGTTCATGTCATCAATGGTCGTCTCCAGGACCAGGCTGCTCTCTTCTCCTTCTGGCTGCGTGCCGGCTATTTCTCCCAGGGCCAGGCGCAGGAGGTTGGGATGCGTAAGAAGGGTTTTCCCGGCGCCAAAGCCAACGCTGGTCAAATTCATGGCCGGGAAAGGGCCGAAACTACCAGCCAGGGTAGTGATGAGGGCCGCGCCGGTGGGGGTTACCAGCTCGGCTTTATCTTCAGTGCCGTAAACAGGGTAACCCTGGAGCAGGTAAAGGGTCGCCGGTGCCGGTACAGGCAGTTTGCCGTGATGGCATTCGACCCAGCCGGATCCCAGGGGCAGGGGTGATGCTATAACCCGCTCAATACCCAGGAGGTGCAGGCCCAGGACAGTGCCCACAATATCGATAATGGCATCGACGGCCCCAACTTCATGGAAGTGGACTTTTTCGGGACTGATGCCGTGCACCTGGCCCTCAGCCCGGGCCAGGTGCTGGAAGACAGCGGTTGCTTTTTCCCGTACCGGTGCAGGCAGCGGGCTGTTATTGATCAGTTCCAGGATATCTTCCAGGTGGCGGTGGGGCTGGTGACCGGCCACCTGCACCTCTACATCTATGGCCGCAATACCCTGCTGCTTGACTTCCCTGACCTTTAATTCCCATCCCTCCAGGGCCAGACCTTTTAAGCCTGCCACTAGTTCATCCCGGGAAAGGCCGTTGGCCAGCAGGGCCCCCAGGCACATATCACCGCTGATACCGGAAAAGCAGTCAAAGTAGGCGACTTTCATCTTTATCCACCTGCCTTAAACTCTATATCTTGCTGCTTATTGCCCGTTCCTCCGGGCTAAGGACGGCATTCATGCTGCCACTGCGGAAGCCTTCTAAATCTAAAGTTATATAAGTGAACCCAATCTCATGGAGATGGTTAACCAGCTTTTCCCTGACATTTGTATCAATAAGGAGGCCAAAGGCGGCCGGGTTTACCTCCAGGCGGGCAATGGGTCCATGGTGGCGTACCCGGATTTCCCTTAGACCCAGCTGGCGTAAGAAAGCTTCGGCAGCAGCCACTTGCTCCAGTTTTTCCGGGGTAATGGCCTGTCCGTAGGGGATGCGGGAGGAAAGGCAGGCCATAGAAGGTTTATCCCAGTTGGGCAGGTTTAAGTATCTTGCCAGCTGGCGGATCTCTTCTTTGGTCAGACCTGCTTCCTGCAGGGGGCTGCGGACGCTGAACTCTCTGGCCGCCCGGCTGCCAGGGCGGAAATCGTCGCTGTCATCGGCATTGGCGCCATCGACTATTACTTTCAGTCCGTGTTTCCGGGCCAGTTCCTGCAATGTAGCAAAAAGTTCCTTTTTGCAATGGTAGCAGCGTTCCAGCGGGTTGGCAGTAAAGGCGGGGTCTGCCATTTCGTTGGTATTTATTACCAAATGTTGGATACCGAGTTCCCGCGCCAGCCGGGTAGCGGCTTCTATTTCCACCTGGGGATAAGTGGGTGAAGCGGCCGTTACCGCCAGGACCCTGGCCGGCGTCATACTGGCTACCTTGAGTAAAAGGCTGCTGTCAACACCACCGGAATAAGCCACCAGGATGGCTTCCATGCCTGCTAAATTATTTTGCAGGAGTTCCAGCTTGGCAGCTAGATCAGCAGTTATCATTAATATCACCACGCTTTAATTTATTTATGGGCATATAGACTTTCTTCTTCTACCTTAATAAATCCTGCTGGATTTATTTTTTTCGGGATGATAGAATTTGCATACTTGCAGATACAGGTTCTCTCAGGATAGCAAGATATTAGCGGTAGTTAACCAGTTTATTTTTGTGAAATGTAAGTTTAAATAACAGGAAAATGGCATTTCATGTGGAAATAAATCCTTTGCTGTAATTTAGTTGGGAGGATTTTACCTTGGCGGCACTTACTTCTTTACTGGCACCTTATTATATCCCTATCCTCCTGGGGCTGGCCGGCTTGCAATTGCTTATCATCCTTTTTCTCTGGTATAACCATGCTGAGGTAAGGCGCCTGGAAGGACGCATCAGGCGTTTAGCTGAAACTGGCGAAGGCCACGACCTGACTGCCGTCCTGGCGCGCTTTCATGACCTCGGGGAGATAAAGAAAGCCCTTGAACAGGTGCAGGAAAAGGCAGCCGACCTCCAGGTGGGCCTGGAAAAAAGTTTCAGCCGCATGGGCTTGATCCGCTTTAATGCCTTTCCCGATACCGGTAGCGATTTGAGCTTTGCCCTGGCCCTCCTTAACAGGGAAGGGCACGGTTTTATCCTCACCAGCCTTTATGCCCGGGACGAGACCCGCGTCTTTATTAAACCCGTTCACGGTGGGCGTTCGACTTACCGCCTGAGCGAAGAGGAAGAAAAGGCCCTGGCCATGGCCCTCGGCTTGCTGACGCCGGAAAAGGCAGCCAGTTAGGGGGATCCGGGTTTGAAGGGTAGCCGGCGTGATCGTTACTTTACGCTGATGCTTGTCCCGGAAGGGCGCCGGGAAGTTTATCGCTATTTACTCCCGGCATGGTTTTTCCAGGTCGCGGTCGTAATGGCCATACTGCTTATTATAGCCTTAATTACAGCCGCAGGAGCAGTATATTACCTGCACAAAAGGGTTGCCGAGCTTAGAGTTATTGACCAGATCAATGCTACCCAGGCCGCCCAGATTATGCAACTGGAGGAACAGGCCAGGGCTTTGCAGGAAAAAATCCATGGCATCGACGAACTGGATGCCCGGGTAAGGTCCTTGCTGGGCCTGGGCCAGGGGGGCGGTGGACGCCCCAGCGAAGCTTCCCGGGGTGGCCGTTTAAGACCACGGGAACAGGAACAAACTTTAAACCAGGTACGTTCTATCCTCAACAGTGTAGCCCGCGACACTCCTCGCCAGGAGGTCAAACTCAAAGAACTGGCCCGGGAAATGGAACAGCACCTGGCTTACCTGGCAGCCCTGCCCTCCCACTGGCCGGTGAGGGGGCCGATTTCTTCCCCCTTTGGCTACCGGGATTCCCCCTTTGGCCGGCGGGAAGAATTTCATGAAGGCATTGATATTGCCGCTGCCTATGGTGCAGAGGTCCAGGCTGCTGGCAACGGACGGGTGGTTTTTGCCGGCTGGATGCCGGTTTATGGACGTGCCATTATCATTGATCACGGCTATGGTTTAACAAGTATGTATGGTCATAATTCTGAACTCTTAGTTAAAACGGGGGAACAGGTGGTGCGGGGCCAGCCTATTGCTAGGGTGGGCAGCAGCGGCCGCAGTACCGGTCCCCATTTGCACTTTCAAGTGAAATTAAATGACCAGCTACAGGATCCATTAAAATATCTTACGGGAGGAGAGGTCGCCGGCAGTGCTGGGGAAAAAGAATGACGCCGTTGCGGCAACGATAGATACGGTCATTGGTAAGGGAGCTAAAATAACCGGCAAACTGGTGGCGGAAGGCGCCGTCCGCATCGACGGTAATTTTGAAGGCGAGGTAAGTACCGAGGGTGACCTGGTGGTCGGGGAAAGCGGCCAGGTGATAGCCACGGTCAGGGCCCGCAACCTGCTGGTGGTGGGAGCCATCAAAGGCGATGTGGTAACCACAGGTCAACTGGAAATTGCCCCGACGGGCAAGGTGGAGGGCGATGTTCAGACGGTGCGGCTGATTGTCGAACCCGGCGGTTTGCTCCAGGGCCACTGCCAGATGCCCTTACCGGCCGATTCCTAGCCTGGAATGAGCTTATACCAGGCTCTGCCGGGCAGGCCCGTTGGACCTGCTGCGCCTCCAGCCGGGAGAATACATAGCCATGTAAATAAGGGAAAAGCTATTACTACTTCTCTTTTCCCGGGGGGTTAGACCCACATGCTCTTTAAAGATCGCCACGATGCCGGTTGCCAGCTGGCCAGGGTCCTGCAGGTTTACCGGGGCCAGCAACCCCTGGTGCTGGCCGTGCCTAGGGGCGGGGTTGTAGTCGCCGAGCCCATCGTCGTGGCCCTGGCAGGGGAACTGGATTTGATTATCCCCCGCAAAGTGGGCCTGCCGGGCAATCCGGAACTGGCTGTAGCCGCCGTGGCGCCAGATAATACAGTTTTATATAACGAACCCGTTATGCGATCTTTTAAGCTGGTACCGGCCGATCTTAAAGCCCTCATCGAGCTGGAAGTGGCAGAAATCAAACGGCGGCTGAAGGTTTACCGGGGTCATGATAGTGAACCGGAAATCACAGGAAGGGTTGTTATTGTAGTAGATGACGGTATTGCTACCGGCCTGACTATAGAGGCGGCCCTGCAGTCGGTAAAGCAGGCCAACCCCGGGCGGCTGGTCCTGGCCGTGCCGGTGGCCCCGCCGGAGACCGTGGAACGCCTGCGGCCTCTAGTAGAAGACTTAATCTGCCTGGCAACTCCGGCGTTCTTTTACGCCGTGGGCCAGTTCTATGAAGATTTCAGCCAGGTTTCAGATGACGAGGTGGAGAATATTTTAGCGAAGTTCAAACGTGCTTCCTGATCCTACTGCAGGCCCTGGGCAACGGCAATACTGCGATGCTTGTAAACTATGCACACGCCCTGGTAAATGGCGCTGGCAATTTGCTGGGCCATGCGCATGACAATGGACAGGCGGGTATTCTGGAGGACAAAATATTCCATATAGCCGCCAACGTTGACGATGCCAGTGAAGTGAATGTCTCCCACAGCCGGGAGATTTTTATTCACCCCGGCGCCGGGTCTTAAAGCCCCCGGGGCCAGGGTAATGGCGCCGACATTTTCCGCCTGTCCCAGGCAGGCATCAACGGCGATGATTATGGGATCAGGATGGTGGGTCTTAATATAGGCCAGTTTTTCCGTCAGGTTGCTGGCGTGAACTGGCTCGTCCAGGGTACCATATACCGCAAAGGGCAAACTGGGCATGTGTAAAAGATTGGTGCCCACCAGTGGTCCCAGGCAGTCACCCGTTGAACGATCAGTACCAATGCATACTACTACAATGGGTTGTTTACCCTGAGGGTTAAGCTCCTGCAGGTGCCCGGCCAGGGTCTGGCTTAATTTTTCCACTGCCAGGGGGTCCTGGTAGTAATATTTAATCTTAGGAGGCAGGGCTGCCTCAGGTTGATTAGAGGTGAAAAAAGGTAACAGTGCCATACCTTACCTCCTGAGAAACCTTGTGCCTAGAGTATATGCCGGAATCAGCTTTTTTATACTATTGGACGGCCCTCCTGGCATATTAATGTACAAAGATTGAGGGAGGGTGGTCCTGATCCTTAGGGCCGAACTGGCTGTAGCCATAGCTGTAGTGGGAACCATGGCCGGGGCTGGCTTTGCTTCCGGCCAGGAACTGGTCCAGTTTTTCGTGACCCTGGGGCCGGAGGCCCCGGCGGCCATAATTTTAATGGGGACCCTTTTAATCCTGGCTACCAGCCAGGTACGCCACCTGGCCCTGAAGTGGCGTACTAACTCTTACCATGATTTCCTGGTGGTACTCCTGGGCAGCTGGGAGAAACCGGCCGACCTGGCTACAGGCGCCTTCCTGTTTGGTGGCCTGGCTATTATGCTGGCCGGGTCCGGCGCCGTGGCCAGGCAGTATTTTGGTTTCGCGCCTATTACCGGAATTCTGGCCTGCGTTGTTCTGGCTTTCCTGGCCAGCCTGGGCCAGGGCCGCGGCCTGCTGCTTTTAAATGCCCTTCTGGTACCGGTTATGCTGGTAATTATGACTGTAACCGCTGTAGTTGCCATCATGTCCCGGCCAGGGCCATTTGCTGCTGCCCCGCCTGCACCACCAGGGGGGCTCATCAGCAGCAACTGGGTCCTCAACGCCTGCCTCTACGTTACTTATAATATGGCTGGTGTTGCGGTTTTACTCACCTCCCTGCCGGCATCCCGCAAGGGGGTCCTGGGGGCCGGCCTGGGCGGACTTTTGCTGGGAGCCCTGGCGTACTTGCTGGTGACGGCCCTGGCGGTTTTAAGTCCTGCGGGCCTGCGGGCAGAACTACCTTTATTGTACCTGGTGTCCGACCTGCAACCCGGGCTTCTTCACCTTTATGCCCTGGCCCTCTGGCTGGCTATAGTGACGACGGCGGCAAGTGATCTTTACGGGCTGGCGACAAGGCTGGGGCAAATTCCCGCCCTTCCACCCTGGCGGGCAGCGGTAGTAATTCTCATCCTGGCTTTGCCGGTGGCTACCTGTGGTTTTATCAACCTGGTAAGCTGGATTTACCCCCTTTTCGGTTACCTGGGCCTGTGCTTGTTAATCCTCTCCTTAATACGCCGTCTTTAAGATGCAGAACAGGCAGGATTTTAGCTCTTGTTTGTCGAAAAAATCTCTAAAAACCTGGGAGGGAGTGAAGGATATGAAGGCAGACCACCCGGGAAACTGGCGCTGGGGGTGGTCGCGAGTAGTACTGGTATTATTGCTACTGGTACTGGTTATGCTTAGCGGCGGTTGTTTCAGCAAACCCAAACCTGCTACCCAGGATTTGCCCGGCAAAACTGCCAAAGGGAGACGCCCGTTGTTATATGACAGGGAATTGAGCCAGGTTTTAGTGTATTACCTGACCCAGGATGGAGCTTATCTGGTACCGGTAACGGTTACCTTTAACCCGACCCGCGAAGTAGCTAAAGTAGCGGTGGAAAAACTCCTCGCCGGTCCCCAGGTGGATGGTTTAAAGGGAGTAATGCCGGACGGCGTTAAGCTGAGGGATGTTTATCTTTTAGATAACCAGCAGACTGTATATGTTGATTTAACAAAAGAATTATTGCAGATGAAGGATAATGGGCAGGCAGAAAGGGCTATTAAAGCCATGGTTTTAACTTTGACCAGCCTGGATAATGCCCGCTATGTGCAAGTTTTGGTCGAGGGGCAGGCTGTACCGGAGATTGGCGGGGTAAAACTTGATACACCCCTTGCCCGGCCGGCCACAATTAACAGCCTCTTAAAAAAAGATAACCAGCAAGGTGTCCAGGTCTACTTTAATGACGCCAGCGCCAACTTTCTGGTACCGGTTACAGTGGCGCTGCCGCCCGGAGCCACGGGAAGTGATCTACCCCGGGCGGCTATCCTGGCCTTGCTGGCCGGGCCGCCGCCGGACAGCAGGCTGGTACGGACCATTTGGCCCGGGACCAGGCTCCTGGATCTAAAAATTGAGCACGGCCTGGCCACTGTGAATTTCAGTCGCGAGGTAACAGGCTATGGTGGTGGTAGTGCGGCCGAAACAGCCCTCCTTAATTCCCTCCTCTTTACCTTAACCCAGTTCCCGGAGATAAACAGGGTACAGCTGTTGATTGAGGGGCAAAAACGCGAATATTTACCCGAGGGCTCAGCTATTGACAAACCCCTGTCCCGGCCGGAGCAATTAAATTTTCTTAAACACTAGTGGAGATTAATGGGGATGCGCCGCTGCCGCTGGTTTTCTGCCTTGGGTATGCGGACCTCCAGGATACCGTTTTTATAAGTAGCCGTCGCTTTTTCCGGTTCTACCCTGGCCGGCAGGCTGACGGTCCGGGCAAAGGTACCATAAAAGCGCTCGGCGCGGTGGTAATTCTGTTCCTCTGTTTCTTCGCTGCGGCGAATTTCACCGCGAATGGCAAGGGTATCTTCGGTGGCGGTGATCTCCACATCGTCCTTGGAAGTCAGGCCCGGTAATTCTGCCGTGGCTACCACTTCCCTGTCGGTCTGGTAGATGTCAAAGCGGGGGCCGACTTCCCAGAGGCCGGTCATGAGGTTACGGAACATGGCCTCGCGGATATCGGCCAGTTCGCGCCAGGGGCGCCAGGGACCAATACTCATGGGAAAACCTCCTTTGGCAAGTCTTCTTAAGCTATATTTTCTAACCAGCAGCCGGAGTTTATAACCCGGCGGGGGAAAACTTTACGCGGAACTGGTACCTGTACCGGTTCCACATTTTTTAGCTCATGGTTATAATAACGGTAGTTAGTTTTTGCAAGACCGCAGTTTTCCTATTTTAATTTTTGGAGGCAACCATGGAACAGCCAAAAAACCTTTTGCGGCAACTACCGGCGGTAGACCAGCTACTACGGCACCCCCTGCTCCAGGAATTATCCCAAAAAGATCATAACCTGGTGGTAGCC
The DNA here is from genome assembly GCF_002995805.1 of Neomoorella stamsii. Lineage (GTDB taxonomy): Bacteria > Bacillota > DSM-521 > Neomoorellales > Neomoorellaceae > Neomoorella > Neomoorella stamsii. The sequence continues at coordinate 10,980 of NZ_PVXL01000042.1, read as the reverse complement.
TGTACGCGTCAGGTCCTGGCTGGCTGGCGGGAGAAAATACTGGCTGCAGGAATTGAGCCGCCGGATCCGGAAGAACTGGCGCGGGAAATAAGCAACAGGTACAAAGTTAGCGGCCGTAGCAGCTTGCGAGCGGTAATTAATGCTACCGGTATTGTTTTACATACCAACCTGGGCCGGGCTATTTTAAGTCAGGCCGCCACGGAAGCAGCCCTGATGGCGGCCCGGCGCTATACCAACCTGGAGTTTGACCTGGCAAGGGGTGAGCGGGGTAGCCGTTATGAACATGTGGCCGGCCTGCTCCAGGAGCTGACCGGTGCCGAAGCAGCCCTGGTGGTTAACAATAACGCTGCTGCCGTCTTCCTAAGCCTGACTGCCCTGGCCGCCGGTAGGGAAACCATTATTTCCCGGGGCCAGCTGGTGGAAATCGGCGGCTCTTTCCGGGTACCTGAGGTTATGGCTCAGAGTGGCACCAGGCTGGTAGAAGTGGGTACTACTAATAAGACTTACCTGCGGGACTACGAGGCTGCCATGGGGCCGGATACAGCCCTGCTCCTTAAAGTTCACCCCAGCAATTATCGCATCCAGGGCTTTACCCATGAGGTGACCACAGCTGAACTGGTTGACCTGGGCCGGCGCCGGCAGGTACCTGTCATGGAAGATCTGGGCAGCGGTTTTCTGGTGGACCTGGAAAGCTACGGTATTACCGGGGAACCAACTGTCCTGGCAGAAATTAAACAGGGGGTAGACCTCTTAACCTTCAGCGGGGATAAACTGCTGGGCGGGCCCCAGGCCGGGATTATCCTCGGCCGACGGGATCTGGTGGCCGCCATTGCCCGCCACCCTTTAACCCGGGCCCTGCGGGTTGATAAAATGACCCTGGCCGCCCTCGAGGCAACCCTGCGGGCTTATCGCAACCCGGACCGGGCCGTCCAGGAGATCCCCACCCTGGCAGCCCTGGTAGCCGGACCGGAGGCCTTACGCCGGCAGGCGGAACAGCTGCAGGGTTTGCTGGCAGGAGTGCTAGGTTTAGGAGCGCAGGTAGGCATAAAAGAGATTACGTCCCAGGCCGGAGGCGGTTCCCTACCGTTAACTGAATTGCCTTCCTGGGGGGTAACCATCAAGCCGGAGCAGATTACGGTAGAAGAGCTGGGCCGGCGCCTGCGCCATACCGATCCCCCGGTAGTGGCGCGGGTCCAGGATGATACCTTAATCCTCGACGTCCGTACCCTCCTGCCTGGTGAGGGCGAAGAGCTGGCCCGGGTCCTGGTAGAGGCTTTAGACCTGAAATAAAGAGAAACAAAGGGCGCAGAACTTTATTTTTGGAGCAATCCTTCCGGGGGTTAATGGGCCTACCAGAGAACCCCCGCTTAAGCCCATGGCTGAGCCGTAAGCCGCTCAGCGAGGGTCAAAGAAGCGAGCGAGAACAAAGCCAGCAAAGTCGTATTTTAGAGGAGCGTATGTTTGGTGGACTATATTATTGTCGGGACTGCCGGTCATGTCGACCACGGCAAGACGGTGCTGGTCAAGGCCTTAACCGGCGTTGATACAGACCGGCTCAAAGAAGAAAAGGAACGCGGCATATCCATTGAGCTGGGCTTTGCTCCCCTGATTTTACCCAGCGGGCGCCAGTTAGGCCTGGTGGATGTACCCGGCCATGAACGCTTTATTCGCCAGATGCTGGCCGGTGTCGGCGGTATGGACCTGGTCATGCTGGTGGTGGCGGCCGACGAAGGCGTGATGCCCCAGACCAGGGAACACCTGGCCATCATTGACCTGCTGCAGATTAAGCAGGGTATCATCGTACTCACAAAAATCGACCTGGTGGATGCCGAGTGGCTGGAACTGGTCCGGGAAGAGGTGCGCCAGGCTGTCCGGGGAACAGTGCTGGCAGATGCCCCTATCATACCTGTGTCTGCCCTGACCGGAGAAGGGATACCCGAGCTCCTGGCCCGGCTGGATGCCCTGGCGGCAACAACTCCGCCCCGGCTGGCAAAAGGCGGGGTAAGGCTCCCCATCGACAGGGTTTTTTCCATTACTGGTTTTGGCACGGTAGTTACCGGCACCCTCTGGTCAGGAACCATCCGGGTAGGAGACGACCTGGAGGTCCAGCCGGAAGGTATAAAGACCAAGGTTCGCAACCTCCAGGTTCATGGTAAGAATGTTAAAGAAGCCCTGGCCGGCCAGCGAGTAGCCGTAAATTTAGCTGGGATAGAAAAGGAAGCCATCAGCCGGGGCAGTTCCCTTCTGACTCCGGGCTTTTTACGGCCTACCTATCGCCTGGATGCCAGTTTTAAGCTTCTGGCAGGCGCCCGTACCCTGGCCAACCGCAGCCGCGTCCGTTTTTACCTGGGCACGGCCGAGGCCCTGGGGAGGATTATCCTTCTTGATCGTGACGAATTAAAGGGCGGGGAAAAGGCCCTGGTCCAGCTGCTCATGGAGGAGGCGGTGGTGGCTACCCGGGCAGACCGTTTTATCTTGCGCAGCTATTCGCCCATGGAAACCATTGGCGGCGGGCTGGTCATTGACCCGGCGCCACCCCGGCACCGCCGTTTTGAGCCATCCGTCCTGGCTTCTTTAAAGAAGCGCCTGGAAGGTTCGCCCCAAGAAATCCTGGCCCAGGTTGTCCGGGAGCACCGGGATGGCCTGGACTGGCAGGAAGCGGCAGCCAGGGCGGCGTTAACGCCGCAAGAAACCAGGAAATTGTTGCAGGATATGGCTGCCGCGGGACAGCTCACCTTGCTTGCTGCCGATAACGACTTGTATGCAGTGAGCAATGAACGCATGGTTGCCTGGTGGCAGGAGGCAGCCCGGGCCCTGGCTGATTTTCACCGCCAGTATCCCCTGCGCCCCGGCCTGGCGAGGGAAGAATTGCGTTCCCGTTATTTCTCCCGCCTGCCGGCGCGGGCCTTCCAGGTCCTGCTGGAACGATGGTCCCAGGAAGGCCGTATTCAGCTGACGGCAAGTAACGTGGCCCTGGCTGATTTTAAGCCTGAGGTTAGCTCCCGGCAAAAAGAACTTTTACAAGCCCTGGAAGAACGTTACCGGTCGGCCCGCTGGCAGCCGCCGGGTTTTAATGAAGTAGCAGCTGCTTACAACCTGGCCCCGGCAGAGATGGAAGAGCTCCTTCATTACCTGACGCGGGAAGGAGTGCTTGTTAAAATCAACGATGAATTTTACTGGCACCGGGAGGCCTTTGAAGAGGCCCTGGCGGTAGTGAAAAAATTAGGCCTCGCTGGCCCCTTCGGCCTGGCTGAAGTAAGGGACGCCCTGGGCAGTTCCCGCAAATATATCCTGCCCTTTTTAGAGTACCTGGACCGGATAAAATTGACCCGCCGCCAGGGGGACAGGCGGGTGGTTATTGCCAATTGACAGCTCTTAAAGGGCAGGTTTATAATAAATGCAAGTGTGCCTGTCAACGGCAAAAAATTCGGAGGAGGTCCTTTAAAGTGGGGAGGATTAAAAAAGTAGCCCTGGTTACCCTGGTTTTGCTCCTGGCGGCAGCTTTAATCGCCGGTTGCGGCCAGAGCAAGTCGGGTAGCGGCAAGCAGGAAACTGCTGCTGGTAGCAACGAGATTAACATTGGCGTCAACTACGAACTGTCCGGCGACGTGGCCACCTACGGTACCAACACCAAGAATGCCATCCTGCTGGCCTTCGAGGAGATCAACAGTAAGGGAGGCGTCCTGGGGGGCAAAAAGATTAACCCCATTGTCCTGGACAACGGCAGCAAGAAGGAAGAGTCCATGAGTGTCGCTGCCAAGCTGGTAACTGAAAATAAGGTAGTTGCCCTCCTTGGGCCAGCCACCACGGGCAATACCCTGGCCGCTGTACCGGTTGCTACCGACAATAAAGTACCTTTACTTACCACTTCGGCAACTAACCCTGATGTTACCGTTGACCCCCAAACCAAAAAGGTTCGCGACTATATCTTCCGCATCTGCTTTACCGATCCACCCCAGGCTATTGTCGGGGCTGAATTTGCGGCGAAAGATTTAGGGGCTAAAAAGGCAGCCATCCTTTATGACAATACCAACGACTACAGCAAGGGGTTGTACCAGGTCTTTAAAGAGGAATTCACCAAAAGAGGCGGTCAGGTGGTAGCCGAAGAAAGCTTTAACCAGGGCGACCAGGATTTCCGCCCGGCCTTGACTCGCTTTAAGAGCGCCGGCGCCGACCTGATCTACGTGCCCGCCTATTATGAACAGGTCGGTAAAATTATCAGCCAGGCCCGGGAACTGGGAATCACCGTACCCATGCTGGGTGCCGACGGCTGGGATTCCCCCAAACTGGCTGAATTTGCCGGCGGGGCGGCCAACTTGAAGGAAACCTATTTCACCAACCATTACTCGGCCAGCGACCCCAACCCCAAGGTCCAGGCCTTTGTCAAGGCGTATAAAGAAAAATACGGTAGCGAGCCTGATGCCTTTGCCGCCCTGGGTTACGACGCCGCATATCTCCTGGCCGATGCCATCAACAGGGCCGGCAAAGCCGATCCGGAAGCCATCAGGCAGGCCCTGGCTGATACCAAGAACTTTGAGGGCGTTACCGGTAAACTGAGTTTTGATGCCAACCACAACCCGGTTAAGGAAATCGCCATTATTGCCCTGGTGGATGGCAAGCAAACCTTAAAGGCTAAAATCAAACCGCAAGAATAAAACCTGGATAAACAAAGCCAATGGGGGGGCGATTACCCCCTCATTGGACTTTATTTTGGCCTGGGACAGGAGTTGGCAACTGTGGCCGGATTTTTCCAGCAGGTAATTAACGGCTTATCCCTAGGTAGTATTTATGCCTTGATCGCCCTGGGCTATACCATGGTTTACGGCATTATTCAACTGATTAATTTTGCCCACGGCGACATTTTGATGGTGGGAGCTTATATTGGCTTTTTTGCAGTGGTCTATTTAAAGCTCAACATCTGGTGGGCCTTTATCATCGCCATGGCCGGCTCAAGCCTCTTCGGTGTCATTATTGAACGGGTGGCCTATAAGCCGCTCCGCAACGCCCCCCGCCTGGCGGCCCTAATCACGGCCATTGGCATGTCCCTGTTACTGGAAAACGGGGGCCTGATGGTCCTGGGGACCGATCTTCGCTCCTATCCCGGTGGCTTAATCACCAATAGGCAGCTACCCCTATCAATCCTGGGCATGCAGCTAACGGCCACTACCCTCCAGCTGTTGATTCTGGCCATTACTGTGGTGATGATGGTTGTCCTGCAGTATATTGTCCATTATACGAGGACCGGTAAAGCCATGCGGGCCGTTTCTCATGACCCGGATGCTGCCAGGCTCATGGGCATCAACGTTGATAATACCATTTCTGTCACCTTTGCCCTGGGTTCGGCCTTTGCCGCTGTGGCCGGTATTCTCCTGGGTCTCTATTACAATACCATCCAGCCATTAATGGGCATTATGCCGGGTTTAAAGGCCTTTGTGGCGGCTGTTATCGGGGGCATTGGCCTGATCCCCGGCGCCATGCTGGGGGGCTTTGCCTTAGGGGTCTTTGAAACCATGGTCAGCGGTTACTGGAGCAGTAAAATGAGGGACCCTATCGTCTTTATCCTTTTGATTTTAATCCTGCTGCTCAAGCCAGCCGGTCTACTGGGCAAGAACAACACAGAGAAGGTGTAGGTGACCGAGGTGTGGTTTAGCAAGAAAAATTTTCTTACCCTGGCCGGTGCGCTACTGGTGTACTTCCTCTTCTTTAGCCTTCAGTCCCTGGGTATGATCAGCAAGTTCCAGGAAATTAACTTGATGATGCTGGGGATCAACATCATCCTGGCGGTAAGCTTAAACCTCATCGTCGGCTTCACCGGCCAGCTGGCCCTGGGGCATGCCGGCTTTATGGCCGTCGGTGCCTATGTGGCTGCCATCCTAACCATGAAGCTGCACCAGCCTTTTTTGCTGGCCATTATAGCCGGAGCCCTGGCGGCGGCTATAGCGGGGATAATTATAGGCCTGCCAACTTTACGCCTGAAGGGCGATTACCTGGCCATCGCCACCCTTGGCTTTGGTGAAATTATCAAGGGGGTGGCCAATAATATCAACTACATTGGCGGCGCCGCCGGGATGATTGGTATCCCGCGCCTGACCAGCTGGACCTGGCTCTACCTGATGATGGTCCTGACCATCCTGGTTATAGTCAATTTTCTTAATTCTACCCACGGCCGGGCCTGTGTGGCCATCCGGGAAAATGAGATTGCCGCCGAAACCATGGGTATCAATACCACTTACTATAAAGTCCTGGCCTTTGCCATAGGCGCCTTTTTTGCCGGGATTGCCGGTGCCCTCTATGCCCATTATTTTTATCTAATCCAGCCGACCACTTTTACCTTTTTCCGCTCCTTTGACATCCTGGTCATGGTAGTCTTTGGCGGCCTGGGAAGCATCACCGGATCCATCATTGCCGCGGCGGCCATTACCCTTATTAATGCCGCCCTCCAGGACCTGGCCGTTTTAAGGATGGTTATCTACGCCGTACTATTGATTGTCATTATGGTTTTCCGCCCCCAGGGTTTAATGGGCAACAAGGAATTTACCCTGGACCGCTGGGTGCCGAAACGAGGTGAAGCCAGTGGCTCTGCTGGAAACTAGGGATTTGACAATTTCCTTTGGCGGCCTGATGGCGGTAGCCAATGTGGACCTGTGTTTACAGCAGGGAGAACTGGTAGGCCTTATTGGTCCCAACGGTGCGGGGAAAACGACGATTTTTAACCTGTTGACCGGTGTCTACCGTCCCACCAGGGGTGAGATTATTTTTAACGGCCAGAGCCTGGTGGGCCTGAAGCCCTACCAGATTACCCAGCGGGGGATTGCCAGGACCTTTCAGAATATCCGCCTCTTTGGCGATCTGAGTGTCCTGGATAATGTCCGCATTGCCTACCACTGGCACAGCCGTTACGGCATACTCAACGCCATTTTACGCCTGCCCTCCTTTCACCAGGGCGAGGCGGCGATACTGGCACGGAGTCAAGAACTGCTGCGGATATTTAAGCTGGAAACATACCAGCATGAAAAAGCCAAAAATTTGCCTTACGGCGAACAGCGCCGGCTGGAGATTGCCCGTGCCCTGGCGGCCCGACCTAAACTCCTCTTGCTGGACGAGCCGGCAGCCGGGATGAACCCCCAGGAAACAAAGGAATTAATGGCCTTGATTAACTGGGTAAGGCAGGAGTTTGACCTGACGATTTTATTAATCGAGCACGACATGTCCCTGGTAATGGGCATTTGCGAGCGCATTTATGTCCTGGATTACGGCCAGGTTATTGCCGAGGGACCACCCCAGGCCATTCGCAACAACGAAAGGGTTATAGAGGCTTACCTGGGGCGGGAGGTGAACGGTGTTGCTCCTCAAGGTAGAAAATCTTAATGTCTATTACGGCGCCATCCATGCCCTGAAGGGTATTTCCCTGGAGGTAAATGAAGGCGAAATTGTAACCCTTATCGGGGCCAACGGGGCCGGTAAAAGTACTACCTTGAAAACCATTTCTGGTCTTTTACGGCCCCAGAGCGGCACCATCACCTACCAGGGGCAGAACATTAACGGCTTGCCAGCCCAGGCCATAGTAAAGATGGGCATTTCCCAGGTACCGGAAGGCCGGCGGATTTTCCCCAATCTCACGGTGCGCGAAAACCTGGAGCTGGGTGCCTACCTGCGCCGGGACCGGGAAGGAATAAATAAAAGTATGCAGGAGGTTTTCCGGCGCTTTCCGCGCCTCAAGGAACGCCAGAAACAGATGGCCGGTACCTTAAGCGGCGGCGAACAGCAGATGCTGGCCATCGGCCGGGCGCTGATGTCCAGGCCAAAGCTCATGCTGCTGGACGAGCCGTCCATGGGCCTGGCACCTATCCTGGTGCAGGAAATTTTTAATATCATCAGGGAGATCAACGAACAGGGGACGACGATTTTACTGGTAGAGCAAAACGCCAACATGGCCTTGAGCGTGGCCCACCGCGGTTATGTCTTAGAGACGGGACGGATTACCCTGGCAGGCAGAGCCGCCGATCTGGCCAACAGCGAAGCCGTCAAAAAGGCCTACCTGGGCGGGTAATCTGCAGGCCGGGCCGTTGTCTTGACTTGGCCTGCGGGCGGTCGTATAATGGCATGGGAGTGGATCGGGCCTGGTGGCCTGCCTGGACTTCAAATCCAGCCGGCGCGTGGGTGAGCCCCGGGCGCGGTGGGTTCGATTCCCACACACTCCCGCCAGAAGTATAGTGCTGACCAGGGTCGTACCATTCGAGAGAATGGAACGACCTTTTATGTGTTGTGCCAGGTTTTGCTCAAAAGCAGGAAAGGAGGTTCAAGCCATGGCTGTCCTGGAAGTAGTGATTGCCCCTCTGGGAACAGGGAGCACCAGCATCAGCCAGTATGTGGCCGATGCCCACAGGGTACTCCAGGAAACACCGGGAATCAAGTACCAATTAACACCTATGGGTACCATTATCGAAGGGGAACTGGAAGTATTATTTCCCCTGCTGCAGCGACTGCATGAGATACCTTTTGAAAAGGGCGCCCGGCGGTCTATGACTATTATCCGCATTGACGACAGGCGCGATAAGGTATTGACCATGGAAGGAAAAGTTAAATCGGTAGAGGAAAAACTGGAAACCATAAAGCAGCTACGATGAACTTAAACCCCACCGGGTGGGCGAAAAATGCGAGGAACCCCCCGATGGGGTTTTATATTGTTGCTAACCTGTGTGCATTAAGCAGATTTATCCCAGTATCCCCCCTTCTGGGCAGCATGTTTTGTTACCTGAGGGACCTTACTTCAGCATTAAGTGAATTGTACTATTGGCCTGTCTTATAAAATGTGGTAAATGACATTCTAGCCAGGCAAAAAACTTTAGCCGGTGAAATTAAACATTGAGCGCAAATAACGACTCAAACTTTCACGTACTAATGTATCTATAGCAACCAGTTTTTGTTGCCACGGTCGGTCCGCATAACAAAATCACTGACGTTGGACAGCGACATTACAAAATGGAATACAAAATATAGCAGGATTTTATCAAATAACAACAAAGTATATAACGCAGGTACAATATCACAACTGGTGGAGGGAAAAGTTTCTTGGAAAGAAGAGCAATTACCCGGCCTATGGGTAGACAGGTGTACATGAGGGATTCTTTAAAGGAGGTCTGGTTGCGGTTATTTACTGAACCCTGGCCTTTAGGAGTAGGAGCCCTTGCCCTGTCCCTTACCAATTTTTTTATGTTTATGTATGCCGCCCGCACACTGGGTACCTTTCCTACAATGGCCATGTGGGGAAGCTGGATTTACAATTTGCTAGGGCTCAAGACTGAAAGCCCATTTGCCCCGTTAAACCCTATTTACCGAGACATGCCCAGTTTGCTTAATATAGGCATTATCCTCGGCACGCTGGGTACGGCCCTATTAGCCCGTGAATTTAAAATCCGGAAAGAAGACTGGCAGGGTTACCTTTTGGGAGCTGTTGGTGGCATCTTGATGGGTTTCGGCACCGTCCTGTTGCCGTCATGTAATTTAGGTGGATTTTGGGTGGCTACCATGACTTTTTCATTACGCGGGCCACTGGCTGCTATAGGTCTTCTGTTGGGCGCTTTTGCAGGAGGTAAAATTCTACAGTACCAGATGCGTAAAGCCCTGCAAAATGTGGATTTTACCAGAGCGTTTACGGGGAAACCTACTATATCGCAAACAGCTTCCCGGCAACCAATGCGAGGGCTTATGGTGTTTGGTTTTATATTCGCCGTTTTTCTAGTTTATTATTTCCTGGGAATGCCTAAGCACGGAGGCCTCTTTTTGTTTGGTGTACTTGTTGGAGTGATCATTCAGCGCTCGCGCCTGTGTTTTACTGCTGCTTTTCGGGAAATCTTGATCAGCCGTGACGGGAAGGTCATGAAGTGGGTTTTGTTGAGCATGGTTGTTGGCGCCCTGGGCTTTGCCCTTCATAGAGGGCAGGGCTTCAACGCCGGACCGGTAGGGTGGCATAACATTGTAGGGGGCTTCCTCTTTGGAATGGGGATGGTTCTCGCAGGTGGTTGTGGTCTGGGGATCTTGGTACGCAGCGGTGAAGGTTATACACGTTCCTGGGTGGCAATTTTAAGTGGTATGTTAACTTCTGGAGCCTGGGTACACATTTATGGCCAGAAGGTCGGCCAGGGCTGGTTGTACGGGAAGCCGGTATTTTTGCCTGATATCATCGGCTGGGGCGGGGCGTTGGCTTTTGTCTATGCCTTCTTACTGGTATTTTATTTGTTTATCCTCTGGGTGGAGGCAGGAAAGTATGAAAGAGCTTAAGCCAGTAAAAATCGATAATAATCATTACCAAGTTGATATGCGAGGATGGATGTGCCCGTATCCGAAATATGCGGTAGAATTTCTTTTGGAAAAACTACCGCCAGGAAGCCTTATGGACCTTATAGTAGACTGTCCCGCTGCAACAAACGATGTACCTGAGCTGGTTAAAAGCAAGGGCTATGCTGTTTGGGAAGTCACTTCTATAAATAATGGGGAGTGGCAGATTAGAATAAAAATGAGCACTGAGGAGGAAACTGCCGGAAGAGGGCAACAAGATTGACAAATCGGTAATGTTTGGTACCGTTGCCTCTTCGTGGTCCAAATAATCGAGGTCTTGGGCAATCCAGGTACCTTCACTGGTTTCTGGCTCGAGGTGGACTGGCTGCGGCAGGACCTCCCCCCTTCTGCTATTACCTGTTTTCAAGGAATGGGTATAGTATAGAGTGAAAAGTGAAAATTGACCACGACATAAAAAGAAAAGACGGGATTCCATTGGCTTTATGCTATTTTCTTTACAAAGGGCCTCTTACCGTTTATAATGATAAACATGGTGGAGTCTCACACCTATTTTTGAGCATTCCTGTAATGATGTAAGGTAGGTGTTGCCAATAAAAAAGCCTCCTGGTAAAAAAATAATAGACCAAAACAAACAAACCAACCAGGAGGCGAGAAACCGAATGAATGAGGTGCAAAAGAAAT
>NZ_PVXL01000041.1 GCF_002995805.1 Neomoorella stamsii | reverse complement strand
CCCACATTCCGCATCCATAAACTGGATAGATACCAAATAATAACTATAACCTAAGGTGATGACAAAGATGCCAAAGAGTGATGGTTGAAAAAAGATGATTTATCCATCCCATGTCGAACTTACTATTGATATGTTTAAAGGAAAGGCGGCATGGGGATGGATTTACAGCCCTTTCTGGAGTCCTTTGCGCAACTGCCCCCGAAACTCCAGCAACGGTTAGCGACGGAATTAAAAATTGACGTCGCTAAAGCGACCCCTGCCGGGGCGGTACTCATTGGCTTTTCTCTGGCTCAAACCTTCGGCGTAGGTGAAACCATTGATTATCTGCTCGGAGAAGAACATCTCTCGGTGCAGCAGATGCAAGATGAGCTAGCTCAGGGAGTAACTCCGCGAATTAGTACCGGCACCGCTTGCGAAGTGCTCATTGCCGATATGCTGGGTTGCTACAAAAACCTAACCCGGCTCTATCGTATTGAAGAGGCCTGTGAAGCCTGGCATGTGAGGGATATCCTGAGCCTGCCGCCGGAAAAATTGAATGACGACCGCCTGGGGCGGGCTCTGGATACTATCGGCGAAAACCCTACATTAATGGGAGACATTCTCCAAGTCTTGGTCTTAAAGGCAGCAGAACGTTTTGGCATCCCCCTCAAGCGTTTTTATAACGATACTACCGCCATTCCGGTATGGGGGGAGAGGCAAGGCAATGATAAGGTGCAATTTGGCCATGGCGGCTTGCCCGGTTTGCAACAGCTTATTTTAAACCTCACTATTCTTGCGGGACCGTCGCTCCCGGTGACGGCAGTTACCGACCCGGGTAATGTCCAAGGAGGGCGGGTGTTTGACCGCACCCTGAAAGCAGTAGCCAAGCTAACTCAAGATGAATTTGAAATTATTATCGACCGTGGCATTTTAACTCACCTCAACATGCATTTGATGCTTAGCGAAAAACGCGCCTTCTTTATCGGGCCGCTCAAAGAGGAACTCTGCCGTTCCTGGGTTTTAGATGCTCTCAGGGAAGCGGGAGAAAAAGCCTTTACTCCTATTGCCTACCGGTCCAAGGAAGAAGCCAGGAAAGGACAACCGTCCCATTACGAAGCCCTGGAGACCGCCTACACCTTCAAGGTCGAATTAAATCGCCGCCGGCCCGGAGAGGCAAGGAAAAAGAAAGGCGAAAGGCGTTTTATAGAGCATACGGTACGGGCGGTGATTTACCGGGACAACAAGAAGGAAGAACGAGACGCCGAGCACAGGGCGAAAAATATAGCCAAAGTGGAAAGCGAGCTTAAGGAACTCCAAAGTAAACTCAACAAACGCAATCTTTGCACTGTCGAAGCCTGTCAGGGCCGGGTGCAAGAGATCTTCCGGGGACTGCCCGAACTACGCCGGGCCTATAAGGTAACCGTAGGAACTAATGCCCACGGTGCCGTCACCCTTACCTGGGAAAAGGATGAAGAGGTGCTCCAACAAGCCGCCCTGACTGACGGCCTCTTCGTTCTCCTGACCAATCACCCTATTGAAGCAGTGGATGCCAACGAATTGCTAACCCGTTACCGGGGCCGTAACGACATTGAAATGAGCTACCGTTTCTTAAAAGGGGCCCTCGACCTGAACCAGATCTTTTTACGCAAGCCCGGCCGTGTTGACGCTTATTGTTACCTGAAAGTACTGGCCATGTTCGTCCTTAACCTGGCGCACTGGTTTTTAACCAAGGAAGGCCAAAAGAAAATGACACCTCAGAAGTTACAGGAAGTACTGGGCAACACCACTATCGTCGAACAGCGCCTGGAACCCTTCGGCATCCGCCACTTTGTGGGGACTAATGTAACGGAGCCTATCCGTAATCTTATTGACCTGTTTCATTTACCCGATCCGGTAACCATTGTCGAAGCTATCAATGCTGCTGTTGATTATCATCAGGTTCTTAATCAATGGAGCCAGAAAGCATTACGTAGTTGTTGCTAGTACCTTCCAAGTTCAGAAATGGAATAAATTCCTAATTTGGTAATCTTGCCTCGCGAAATGTAGGT
>NZ_PVXL01000040.1 GCF_002995805.1 Neomoorella stamsii | reverse complement strand
AATAGTAAGTTCGACATGGGATGGATAAATCATCTTTTTTCAACCATCACTCTTTGGCATCTTTGTCATCACCTTAGGTTATAGTTATTATTTGGTATCTATCCAGTTTATGGATGCGGAATGTGGGTATAAATGAAGGAGAATTTGTAGCGATCATAGGCCCTAGCGGTTGTGGTAAAAGTACACTTCTCAAAATGGTGGCCGGCCTGTTAAAACCGACCTCTGGCTTAATCCTTGTCGAAGGGAAAGAAGTACAGGGACCGGGCCTGGACCGGGGCGTAGTCTTCCAGGAAGGCGCCCTTTTTCCCTGGTTGACCGTGGCTGATAATATTCGTTTCGGAGCAAGAAATAAAAAAATGCCACCAGAAGTAATAGAGAAAAGAACTCAAGATGTTATTCAACTTGTGCAACTGGAGGGTTTTGAAAACACTTTTCCTGCCCGCCTGTCGGGAGGAATGAAGCAACGAGTGGCGGTGGCGCGGGCCTTAGCTTATGAACCAGAAATTTTACTCATGGATGAACCCTTCGGGCAGGTAGATGCCCAGACCAGGGGGAAACTGCAGCAATTACTCATAGATATCTGGCGCAGGACTAATAGTACTATCATGTTTGTTACCCATAGCATTCAAGAAGCAGTCTTTTTAGCGGATAGAATTATTGTTTTTTCCAGCCGGCCTGGAACAATTATTGAACAGATCACCGTTGATTTACCTAGACCGCGCCAGACTTTATCTGAGGCATTCTTCAAATACCGTATTCATATAGCAAAGCTTCTCGGAGGCGAAGCAGAGGGTTTCTTCGGCTAAGATAGAAGATGAACACGGTATGGAAGGAGTATGGTTAATATGCAAAAGGACACCCTTACCGTGGCAACAATTTCTCAGTCTGCGAACAGCTGGCCCCTGTATGTGGCCCAGGATTTAGGTTTCTTTACGGAGAAGGGGCTTGACGTTAAGATTGAGATTACTCATTCTTCTTCAAAACAGTTACAGGCCCTAATAAATGGATATTATGACATAGGGCACCAAGCCGCCGACCACATTATACGGGCCGTCGAAAGCGGTAACAGCCTCTTCATGTTTATGGGAGTAAGTACTCCCCTGCAAAGCTTGATTGTGCGACCGGAGATCGAATCCTATACTGATTTGCGTGGGAAAAAATTAGCCGTTGATGGCATTTCTTCAGGTTATGCCCTGTTGTTGCGCGGGCTGCTGGCGCAGAACGGATTACAAGAGGGAAAGGATTACGAGCTTGTTGCTGTAGGCGGAACAGGGGAGCGGTTTGGGGCATTGGCCTCAAGCCTCGCTGCCGGGGCCTTTCTGGATGGACCTGTTGACCTGGTCGCTGAAGTGCAGGGTTACCGCAGGTTAGGGAGTAACCTGGACTATCTACCCAGCTATCAAGGAACTGTTGCAGCCGCCCGTAGGGAATGGGCACTGGTACATCAAGATGTACTTGTTCGTTATATCAAGGGTTATATAATGGCCCAGGATTGGCTCCACGACGAAACCAATAAAGCGGAAGCAATACAGGTACTGAGGCAACATGTCGATGTACCAGAAGATATTGCTGGTCAAACTTACGATCGCTATGTTTCTTGGCGGGTCTTCAATGCCAAAGCCGGCCTTAATATTGAAGGTCTGCAACAGGTAATAAAAGTCATGGTCCAAACGGGGGAATTAGCTGCGTCACCCCCCGACCCCGCAAAGTATTACGACCTTAGCTACTATTACCTAGCGACAATGTAGCCGGGATTGGAACAGCCGGGGACAAGGGTGCGCGGCAGTTATTGACGCTGGTGGCAGTGCATTTTGGGGATAAAGGCAATCTACCAGGAGGCAATTAAAAGTGCAACCAGCCCAGGAAACCGGTAATCTAAAATACCCATCCAAAAGAGACAATAAGACCTTTTTTGTCGGTATTAGCCTAGCGATGTCGGCCCTCGTGATGTGCCTTGCTGTCCCGGTGCCGCCGGGTTGGAGCGCTGCGGAATTGCGCGCCCTAGGTGTACTGGTTTTTGCTCTTGTCCTCTGGGCCACCGAGGCCCTGGAATCAACTGTAACCGGCTTAGCAGTCTTGATAGCCCTTCCGGTTTTAAAAATTATTCCTTACGCCGACAGCATAGCCGGCATGGGAACACCTATAATTTGGCGCCTGGTAGGTATTTTTGTCTTCACCGGAGCGGTCCAAAAGTCGGGGTTGGATAAACGAATATCGTACCAGGTACTCCGGCTGGCCCGTGGCAATGTCAAGACCTTCTTTTTCTTGGTGCTTATGACTTCTTTTCTCTTTATCTTTTTAGTTCCAGCTGCCATGGGCAGAACGGTGCTTATAAGTACCATGGTTTTAGGCTTACTTAGTAGCATGAACATCAAACCTCCAAGCAACCTTGGGAAATCCATATTTTTGGCCCTGCCTATGGTTTCGCTTATTTCAAGTACAAGTGTTATTGTGGGTGCATCTACGGAAATATATGCTGCCGGGCTTTTTCAGACCGTCCTCGGGTTTGAATGGACGTACATGTCATGGTTAATTACTAACCTACCAATCGGACTGATTACTATAATCCTGATGTATCCTATTTTTCTCCGGTTGTTTCCCCCGGAGATGACGAATTTCCCGGGGGGACAGGAATTTCTGAAGGGTGCCCTGCGAGGGTTGGGACCGCTAACTATAGACGAGAAAAAGGTACTGGTTACTTTTAGCGTGCTTCTTGTTCTCTGGTTAGCAGACGTTTCGGATTTTTTCCCCGCCGAGCTGTTGGCGGCCGTGATCCTTATGGTACCCGGGCCAGGAGTATTTACCTGGAAGGAAGCCTCGCAACATATTAACTGGGGCACGTTAATTCTTTTCGGTTCCGGCCTGGCCCTGGCCAAAGCAATGCTAATGACGGGCGTGGTTGACCACATCAGTCGGTTATTGATGCAGGTATTAGGTGGTCTTTCGCCAATTGCGTTAGCAGCAGTGGTCTTCTTCCTTACCACTGTGGTTCGTTTGGGTATGAGCAACATGATGGGAGTGGTTGCCACTTTATTACCGTTAGTGCTGGCCTTTGCTGGTAAAGCAGGAGTGAATCCAGTATGGCTAGGCATGATCTGTGTAATCGCTTCAGCGTCAGGGTTTTTTTGCCGTCCCAATCGCCGGGAGCAATCTACACATATGCCTATGGCTACTACACCACCAAAGACATGTTTAAGGCTGGAATTTGGTTGGTGTTAACCCTCTTTATGGTCACAATCCTGGTTGCTTGGTTTTATTGGCCACTGGTTGGTGTTCCTATTAAGTAATTGGTCTGTTACCCATAGCCAGAACAATATAGACCAGCTGGGGAGGAGACGGCAATGTTGTATGGATACAGAGGTAAATTGCTGCAGGTAGACTTAAACACTGGTGAGGCCTCAACCCTTGACATCCCGGAAAGTTACTTGCGTTCATTCATTGGCGGGAAGGCTTTAGGGGCAAAGTTGTTATTAGATAGAAAGTTGTTCCGGGTAGATCCCCTTGGGGCAGAAAATGAAATCATTGCTTTAACCGGACCAGTCACAGGAACTCTAGTACCGGGAGTAGGTAAAGCGCTTTTCTTTTCCAAATCCCCTCTCACCGGCGGCTATCTCGATTCGGCGGTGGGAGGACGGTTAAGTCACAATATAAAAATGGCAGGATATGACGGCCTGATAATTAGCTCCAGAAGTGACCAACCCGTATACCTGGTAATTGACAATGAGAGGATTGAACTCAAACCCGCTGACCAGCTGTGGGGGAAGGGGTGCTTCCAAACAGAGATCTGCTTAAGGGAACGATACGGTTCTGACGCAGCTGTGGCAACTATTGGACCAGCTGGCGAGAACCTGGTTCGCTACGCCATGGTTCAATGTGACTTTTACCACCAGGCGGGGCGTGGCGGCCTGGGGGCTGTCTTCGGTTCTAAAAACCTTAAAGCCATAGTTGTTTTAGGGAATATGCCCTTACCCCTTTATGCCCCGGAAGATTTATTTAACAGGTGTTTCCAGCTCATTACCTCGAAGAAGGATGATCAAAATATACGCTTCAGAATCAAGTATGGAACCTTAAGCACCCTTGATGGTAACCAGAAGTTGGGTATTGCAGTGGTTCGCAATTTCAGGGATGGTGTTGCGGGCCGCTATGATATCGATATGAACCGTGATTATTTTCGTGAACATTTGATAGTCCGGGATATGGCTTGTTTCGGCTGTGCCGTTCCATGCGGGAAGGTCTGCCGTATTGAACGGGATGGAGAGAATATCTGGGTGGGCGGGCCTGAATATGAAACCATGGCTTTGCTGGGAACTAATCTGGAGTTGTCGGCCGAGGACCTGGTATATCTCAGCTGGTTATGCGATGATTTGGGTCTGGATACTGTTTCTTCAGGAAATATCCTGGGTTTTGTAGCTGAAGCCTTGGAAAAAGGGCTTATAAAACCCGAAACCATAGGAGTGACTTTAGACTGGGGGAAGGCAGATGGATTTGCCAAAGTACTGAGAGCTATAGCCTACCGGCAAGGTGCTGGCAAGGTTCTGGCCGAAGGGGTCAGGAAAGTAGCGGAACATTGGAATATAGATCCTGATATGGCCATTCATGTTAAAGGTATGGAGCTTCCCGGTTATGACCCGCGGGGTACCACAGGATATGCTTTAGAATATGCTGTTGCGGACCGAGGTGGCTGCCACCGCAGGGCCAGACCCCTCCGGGATGAAATAGGCAATGAGGAATTCCGGTTTGCCTATGAGGGGAAAGCGCTGTTAGTTAAAGACATGGAAGATGTAAGGGCGTTTCACCATTCCCTTCCCGTCTGCGATTTCCTTCCCCCCAGGTTTGGCCTTAAAATCCCGGACTACTTGGAGATGTTGCTGCTGATTACTGGCATAAATATGACCGTCAAAGAGGCTAAAGCCGTAGGGGAAAGGGCCGTCAACCTGGCCAGGTGCTTCAATTATTACTGCGGGATAACCCCAAAGGATGATACTTTACCGGGGAGGTTTTTCAAGGAACCCTTACCCCGGGGAGGGTCGGTGGGGAAATTCATTAAGAGGGACCAATTCCAGAGAATGTTGAGTGAATACTATCAACTAAGGGGGTGGGACCTGGATGGGAAACCTACCGATACTAAACTAAAGGAATTAGGTCTAATGGAGGGGAATGATAACTGGTGAATAAATCCCTGAAAGCTAACCCTCAAAATTGTAGCCTTTGTAACCTGTGTGCTTTAGTGTGTTCCAAGGTACAAGTGGGTTATTCCGACCCAGCCTTCTCTGGAATTCGGATATCCCACGAACTTCCTGCCGCTTTAAAAGTCAAGCTCACTTATTGTTTACAGTGCAAACAAGGCTATTGTATTAAGAGTTGCCCTTATCAAGCCCTGGTACGTGATGAACAAGGAATTGTCAGGCTTGCAAGAGATAAGTGCCATTGTACTGAAATTCGACCTTGTGTGGAAGCCTGCAAATTTAAAGCCATATATTCGGTACCTTTATGGCAGTATCCCATCAAATGCGATATGTGCCAGGGTTCTCCCCGGTGTGTACAGGTTTGTCCGTCGGGCGCTTTGCGGGTGTGAGGCAAATGCAGGTCAAGTTGGACATGGTCGCACCCAGCGGTCTGGAGCCGGGGAAAAGGGTTAGTTTATTGGAAGTGGCCGAGGGTGCTACTGTCAATGATTTGATTCAGGTGGCTCTGGGAACCTTCGGCGCGAGGGCAAAAGAAATGTTATTGCAACCTGATGGTAAAACACCGTATGTAACTTTTGTTGTGAATGGTGTTCAAGTATCCCTGGATTATGTTTTAAACCCTGACGATACAGTTACGGTTTTCCCTCCCATCGGAGGGGGCTACTGATACTATTAATGACAATTGCCTATGATTTTTCGTTACATTTTTTAGGAAATGGGAGAAATTTTATTTTAACTTTTTTAGGGGTCATACGGTGTCAACTGTGGTACATTTTCTTTCTTTCATGCAAGACTACCTGGACTGGGCCCTGGTTATTGTGCGGGTCGTGTTAGCAATCGTCTTTGGTGCCCACGGCTGGCATAAATCCTTCGGTAAACAGGGATTTCAGGAATCAGCCCATCGCTTTATAGAACATGGTATACCTTTCCCTTTATTTTTCTCGTACGTAGTTTCTCTCAGCCAGTTGGTAGCAGTACCGCTATTGTTGGTGGGGCTATTTACCCGGTGGGTGGCCCTGGTATTACTGGTAGAAATGATGGTCGCTACCCGGGTCAAATATAAGGAAAATGGGATTTTTGACGGTGCCGACCTGCCCATGAGTGATCTGGCCTTATGCCTTTTACTCATGGTACTCGGTCCCGGGGCCCTTGCCCTGGATGCTTTAATCTAACTAACGCGATATCCTGGTGGCTCTCTCCCGGTCCCTGGAAAAAAGAAAGTAAACATGTTATTACAACGAGGTGAAAATCGTGATCAGTGCCTCAATTGCTGGATTGTTAGCCCTTCTTTCGCCAATATCTATACTGTTTATGATTATAGGAGTAGCCTTTGGCATTTTTGTCGGTATTTTACCGGGGCTGGGCGGCATCGTAGCCATGGCCTTATTGCTGCCCTTCACTTTTGGCCTGGAACCGGCCGCGGCCCTGGCTATGCTTCTCGGTGCCCATGTGGCTACTATTTTCGGCAGTTCCATTACCAGCATTTTGTTTAATATCCCCGGAGCTTCCAAGAGCATTGCTGTCTGTTTCGACGGCTATCCTATGACCCAGAAGGGTGAAGGCGCCAGGGCCCTGGGGGCGGCGGCCATGGCTTCCCTGATAGGGGGAATTATCGGCGCGGTTTTCCTGACCTTGAGCATTCCTATAATGCGGGCTATTATGCTGGCCCTGGGACCGCCGGAATATTTCATGATGGCTGTCTGGGGATTATCGGTAATTGCCCTCTTTAGCAGCGGCTCAATTCTTAAGGGGCTGGTGGCTGCGGGTTTTGGTTTGCTGGTTTCTTTTATCGGTATGGACCCTGTCAGCGGGACGGCGCGGTTTACCATGGGTTCGTTATTCCTCCTGGATGGAATCGACTTTGCCGTAGCTGTAATTGGTCTATTTGCCATCTCGGAGATGCTTGAACTCTTCGTCAAGGGTGGTTCGATTGTTAAACGCCAGGCTCCCGGTAATTTGGGTACTGTATGGGCGGGGGTGCAGGATGTTTTCCGCCACTGGGGACTGGTTTTACGCTCAAGCCTGCTGGGTTTGTTTATAGGGGCCCTGCCTGGAGTAGGGGCCAGCATAGGCGGAATTGCTGCTTATGGTATGGCAGCCCAGACCTCAAAACATCCTGAAAAATTTGGCACGGGAATAGTGGAAGGGGTGATTGCTCCCGAGGCCACCAATGCCGCCAACGAAGGAGGAGGTTTGGTCCCGACCCTGGGATTTGGTATCCCCGGCGGTGAAAGCATGGCCATCCTTCTCTCAGCCTTTATCGTCATTGGCATCGCCCCGGGGCGGGAAATGCTGGAGAGTCACCTGGATTTAGTTTTCGCCATCGTCTGGATTATTGTTATAGCCAATATCATCACCACGGGAAGCGGGCTACTGCTGGCCAAACAGCTGGTGCGTATAAGCAGCCTGCCCAGCAGCATCCTGATCCCCCTTGTTTTACCCATCTGCCTGGCAGGCGCCTACGCCGTCAAAGGGCGCATTGGGGATGTAATCATAGCCGTAGTTTTTGGGTTTATTGGCTACTTGATGAAGAAATATGATTATTCCCGGGCTGATATGGCTATCGGTATGGTTCTGGGTCTGATGGTCGAAAGATATTTGCATATTTCAATCAAACTATATGGTAGCTTTTTCTTCCTGACAAGGCCTGTGACCCTGGTTTTGCTCCTTATAGTATTATTGACTGTACTATATCCGTTTCTCCGGGCCTGTCGCTGGAAGAATAATGGGGAAGGTGTTGCCCAATGAAAAACCGGATGGCAGATAATCTGGTGGCCTTTGTTTTTCTGCTGCTCTTTACACTTTTTGCCACTTTATCCATGGGATATGGTTTCCGGGCTAGGCTGGTACCTCTCCCGGTAGCTATAGGTTCCGGGATACTGGTATTAATCCAGCTTATAATTCAAAATAGCAGGGCATCTCACTTAAACCTCTCTGTCAATGCCGGCGAACTATTTGGTACTGAAAAAGTAAAGGTGAATTATGAGGGAAAACAGGTAAAGGAAAGGGTTCCCGGTGGCAAGGAATGGTTTGCCTTTTCTTTGCTTGCAGTTTTTCTGGGAATGGTCCTGGTTGCCGGTATTGAGGTGGCTACTATCATCTTTGTAACAGGGTATTTTCGCTATATCAATAAGGAGGGCTGGTTACGTTCCCTGTTATGGGGAGCAGGGACTACAGTGGCGCTTTATTTGCTCTTTACTGTTATCCTCCGCATCCATTTTTACAGGGGCTTGTTAGCCCGGTTAATTTAATCTCTGGCAATAAAGTAAGGGGGGATTGGTGACAGGGAAGGGTTTTTCGTAGCGCGAAAGAGCAGGGAACTAACGGGACGCAGGAGGAAAGCAGAAAAAATTCTAGAAGGAGGAAGATTATGTTAAGGAAAACACTATCATGGCTTCTGGTAACCGTGATGGCATTAATGTTGCTGGTTGGTTGCGGCCAGCAAAAACCTTCCGGCAGTAGTAACGAGGGCAGAGAAAACGGGGCCGGAAAAGCGGCGGAAAGTTTTTATAAAGACAAAACTGTTACCCTGATTGTACCCAACAGTCCAGGTAAGGGCATGGATAACTACGCCAGGATGATTGCACCCTACATCGAAAAATACTCGGGAGCCAGGATAACGGTGAAAAATATTGTCGGCGCCGGCGGTATAGTAGGTATAAACGAGTTGTGGAAATCCAAACCTGATGGCTTAACTATTGCTTTTACCAGTGTACCAACAATTCTTTTAGCCCAGTTATCCGGAGCTGAGGGTGTGATTTTCGATGCCACTAAATTAACCTATTTAGCTCGCGTGTCCACAGAACCCCGGGTCTTTTGCGTCGGCGGCAAGTCTGAATTTAACAGCATTAACGATCTGGCTAAAGCCGGACGGCCGATCAAGTATCCTTCCCAGGGAATGGATGAAGACTTCTTTACAGCGGCGGTAATGGCCAGAGCTCTGGGCTTTAAACTCAACCAAATTACCGGCTATGAAGGCAACGCCGATACGGCCCTGGCCGTAGTCAAGGGAGAGGGAGACGGGCATATTACGGCTTTAAGCGATGCCGAGCCCATGATTAAAGCCGGTGACAAAAAACCCCTGTTAATGTTTGCGCCCCAGCGGGTAAAGGAATATCCCAATGTTCCAACGGCTCTTGAGGTAACCTCGGGAGAATCCCAGGAATTTATGAAGGTAGTAACGACCATGATTGAAATGCACCGTAGCTTCTTCGGACCGCCGGGGATGGATGCCAAAGCTACCGCGGAGATGCGGGCCGCCCTGGAGAAGGCGCTGGCAGATTCCGAATTGCTGGAAAAGGCCAAGAAAGCCAACATGCCTGTTGTTTTCATGGCCGGCAACGTCCTGCAGCAAAAGATTACCGAGATTGCTGAAAGCAGCAAAAAAATCGAGCCGATCTTAAAAGAAGCCATCGCCGCTATTAAGTAAATTAAATTGCCAGGGGCCGGTTGGATCCGGCTCCTGGCAACAGGATAAATTTATAAACCGAAGTAGGGGCTGTGGCAGGAGAAATGAGCACATTACCTGGAACGTTAGAAGTACGTTACGACCTGTGTACCGGTTGCCGGGCCTGCCAGGTGGCGTGTGCAATTCAAAATGAAGGGTTATTGTGGCTGGAAGCTGCCCGTATCCGGGTGCTCCAGGTAGGCCCTGGCCCCCTGGACGTACCTGTTTATTGCCACCAGTGTTCGGATCACCCCTGTGTGGCTGCATGTCCTCCCAAGGTAAAAGCCCTGAGCTGTGATCCTGGTAGCGGCGTAGTTAAAGTTGACCCGGCATTATGCCTGCGTTCACGGGGGGCAAAGTGCCGCAGGTGCTATCAGGCATGCCCGGCTGGCGCCATTAACTTCCACCCAGCCACGGGTTTACCCCTTTTTTGTCATCTTTGTGATGGCCATCCTGCCTGCGTAACAGCGTGTGGTCCTGGGGCTTTATCTTATATTTCCGGTTCAAGTTTTGACAGCAAGGTGTACGCCCGGCGGCCGGAAACGATGGTCGACGATTTGACTTTAAAAATTTATGGTCGCTTTAATGCCGGGTAGTAAGGGTGAGACTATGGCGAAATTCAGGCCCAAAATCTTAGCAGTTGACCTGACAACCGGAAAAGCTGAAGCAATAGAACTTCCTACCGGCTGGGCGCAGGACTTTATCGGCGGTCGCGGGCTAGGGACAAGGATGTTGTGGGAAAGACAACCCCAGGGACTGGACCCTTTAGCCCCAGAAGCAGAAATCTACATTTTGACAGGCCCCCTGACGGGAATAGCTCCAGGGGGGTCCCAGAGCTGCCTGGTATTCAAATCGCCCCTGACCGAGCAAACCATTGGGTATTCTTTGACCGGGGGCCAGTGGGGAACAGAATTAAGATGCGCCGGCTATGATGGTCTGGTTATCCGGGGGGTGGCGGAAAAGCCGGCCTGGCTCTTGATAACAGATAATGGCGCTGAATTCCGCGACGCCGGCAATCTCTGGGGTTGTACCACCTGGGAAACTCAGGTGATTTTAAAAGAGGAAATAAAGGACCCCGGAGCCCGGATCCTGTGCATTGGCCCAGCGGGAGAAAAGCAAGTACGTTTTGCTTCTGTTCAGCAAGAATTTTTCCGGGCCGCCGCTCGGTGCGGCTCTGGATGTGTCTGGGGGGCCAAACGGCTAAAGGCTATTGTTGTAAGGGGGACACGCCCTCTTGCAGCGGTAAACCCGGAAGACACCTTTCACGTCAGAAGGGAGATTGAGGAAAGGCTCATAGCCAGTCGCCAGAACCACCGGCGGGCCTATGAACTCGTTCGCTGGGGGAGCACGGTCAGTTTAAGGGCCCATGCGGAAAAAGCCCGCCTGGCGGTACGTAATTACAGGGAGGGTGCCTGGGAAGAAATAGCTCAAATCGATGGTTTAAAGTACGAATTACGCTTCAGATCAAGGGCGCGCTCCTGTTTCAGCTGCCCCCTGGGTTGTATGCAGGTGGGCGTGATCAGGGGAGGACCTTTTGATGGTAAAATAGTATGCCCGGATTTTGATTCTACGGCTACCATCGGGCCCGGCTGCCAGGTTAATGATCTTGGCGCCATGGTTTACCTGAGCCGGTGGGCGGATGAACAGGGCCTGGATGCGACTTCTCTAGGAAATATTACCGGTTTTGTCATGGAGTGTTACGAGAAGGGTTTATTAACCCTTTCGGATCTGGAGGGCATCGATCTCCGGTGGGGCAATGTATCTGCAATCCTGGCCTTATGGAAGAAAATTGTTAGCCGCGAAGGCATTGGTGCTTTGCTGGCTGAAGGGGTAAAAAGGGCGGCGGCAGCGATTGGCAAGGGGGCCGAAAGGTTCGCCATGCAGGTAAAAGGGGTCGAGTTCCCCGGTTTTACACCGCAGGGGGACCCGGAGCGGGCGTTACAGTATGCCGTTGCTGACCGGGGGCCCTGCCACCATTACGGGGGCACCATTGCTGAACAAAACCACCGCGTATGGGCGGATTCTCTGACAGTTTGCTCCTGGCACCGCCGCCTGGTTCCGCCAGAAATGTATTTACAGTTATTAAGGGCAGTCACGGGATGGGAGGTAGATATTAACGAATGGGATATTATAGCCGAGCGGATGTTACTCCTGGCCCGGGTCTATAACCTCAGGGAAGGAATGATACCTTTACGTGATGACGTGTTACCGGAACGGGTTCATCAAGAACCCTTAACCAGGGGGGAAAAGGCAGGAACTGTATACCCGCGGGCAAGGTTTCTAGCCGACAGGCTTGCCTGGTATCAAAGGCGTGGTTGCGATGCCAGCGGTATTCCAACCCCTGAACATCTGGACACCCTTGGCCTGGGGTTCACCATTCCCGTCATCAACGATATTTTTACTGATGGAGTTTAATGAAGGAGCCGTTCATGGTGGCGAGCAGCAACCATAGAGAGCATGAAAATTCCGGGCTGGCATTTGTCGGAAGCGAGCGACTTGGTCCGAGCGGCTAAGCGGCCCTGGCGAAGCCAAGGAGCGAGGGCGGGGCCGAGGACAGGATGTCCGAGGCCGGCCTCTGAGGCAAGGACGCCGAATAGGCCGGGAACCCCGCCCGAGCCCGAGGCTGAGCCATTAGGCCGCTCCGCGAGGACCACGGAGCGAGCCAGACAATACCAGCCTGTGATAAAGTTATTTTTGAAGGAGCGATGGCCAGTGAGCTTACGCCTTTTAGGACATACCGATCTTAATGGTAACGGCGCCACCCTGCAGCTCATGACTTCCCGAGGTTTGCTTTTTGTAGGCCACATGAAGCCGGGGCTGGGTACAAGTATTGTCGACGTAACCGATCCCCGCCGGCCCCGGGTTATCGGTTCCCTCCCTGGTTTCAAAGATACCTTATCACCCAAGGTACAAATTGCGGGCGACCTGCTGCTGGTTAATTATGAGCAGCGAGGAGCTAATAAAGCAGAGAGGGTCGGTTTTGCCGTTTACGATATCAGCAACCCCCGCCGGCCGAAGGAAATTACCTACTATCATACCGGCGGCAAGGGCGTGCACCGCATCTGGTATACGGGGGGACGCTATGCTTTTATTTCGGCAGTGCCACCGGGCTTTCGCGACCGGATGCTGCTGATAATCGATATGAAGGATCCGGAGCATCCCTGCGAGGTGGGACGCTGGTGGCTACCGGGTTTGTGGGCCGACGGTGGCGAAACCCCGGACTGGCCGCCGGAGAGGCGCTGTTGCCTGCACCACGCCATCGTCGCCGGGGAACGGGCTTATCTGGGATTCTGGGATGCGGGAGTTATAATCCTTGATATTAGTGATATTGGCCAGCCCCGGGAGATCAGCCGCCTGTCCTGGGCACCCCAGGAGGGAAGCTGTACCCATACGGCTTTGCCCCTGACGGGGCGGAATTTACTGGTGGTTACTGATGAATCGACCCGGCCTCGATGCCAGGAACCGCCCAAATACGTCAGGATTATCGATATCAAGAATGAGCGGGAACCCAGGGTAATAGCAAAATGTCCCTTGCCCCGGGGTGATTTTTGTAACAGGGGGCTGCGTTTTGGCCCCCATAACCTGCACGAAAACCGGCCCGGTTCGTTTATCAGCGAGAACCTCATTTTTGTAACTTATTTTAATGCCGGCCTGCGCGTATATGATCTAACTCAACCTGACCGGCCGGTAGAGGTAGACCATTATCTTCCCCCGGCACCGCCGGGGATCGAGGCGATCCAAATCAACGACGTATACGTTGAACCCGAAGGGATAATTTACATCAGCGATAGAGCCGGGGCGGGTGTATATATTTTAGAAAGTTAAAGCCTATCCTCCCCTCTGGCCAGGGTCAGGGAACCTGACTGGCCCTGGCTTTTGTTAAAGAACAGGAAAACCAACCAGGTGATGCCTGGTAGTGGTACAGGAGGTTTAAGAAACCATGTCATGCAATTTTAGCTTTGCCAACCTGCCCGAGCACCAGATTACTACCGATGTCCTGGTTATTGGCGGCGGTTCGGCCGGTACCATGGCCGCCCTGGCCGCCCGCCGGCAGGGGCTGGAGGTAGCCCTGGTGGATAAAGCGGGCATCGATCGCAGCGGTTGCGGTTGCGCCGGCAATGACCATTTCCTGGCCATCCTGGAAAGCGGCCCGGAATGGGACACCAGGGAAGCCTTTTTAAAATGGTATCACCGCCTGACCCAGGGACTGGTGGATATGGCTATCCCGGAAAAGGTATTTCTTTCAAGAATCAAACGCATGGTTGCTTATCTGGAAGAACTGGGTATTCCCATGCGCCTGAACACGGCCCATAACGATTATATTCGCACCGGTTCTTTCGGCCAGCCCGGAGATTACTTCATCAATTTTGACGGCCGCAAGTTAAAGCCTACGGTCAGTGCCGAGGCCGCCAGGGCAGGCGTAAAATTTTTCCGCCGGATCAATATAACAGACCTGCTCCTGAGCAATGGTGCGGTAAGCGGGGCCGTTGGTTTTGATATCCGTAAAGGCGATTTTTATACCTTTCTGGCCCGGGCTACCATTGTGGCTACAGGTAATGTTACCCGTCTTTATAACAACCAGGCCGGTATGCCCTATAATAGCTGGCATAGCCCCTATAATAACGGCGGGGCCCAGGCCATGGCCTTCCGGGCCGGAGCGGAATTAAAAAACATGGAGTTCGTCAATTATACCTTGACCCCTGTGAACTTCAGTGCTTCGGCCCTCAATGCCATTGTGGGCATGGGCGGTTACATTGTTAACGGTTTGGGTGAACGTTTCCTTTTCAAGTACCACGAAAAGGGTGAAAAAGGACCCCGCTGGGTGATGCCCTGGGGTGTTTATTGGGAAATCAAGGAAGGCCGTGGCCCCTGTTACTTTGACTTGCGCCATTTACCTGAAGAGTCCCTTAACCATCTTTTACACCACCTGTTGCCTGTCGATAAAAATACTTTCCTTGATTATTGCTGGCAAAAGGGTGTGGACCTGCGTAAAGACCTGCTGGAAGTGCAGATCTCTGAGGGCCAGTTGCCGGCTTTTTTAGGATCAGTAAGCGGCATTTATGTCACCCCTGAGTGTGCTACCACCGTTCCCGGACTTTTCGCTGCGGGTGCCTGTGCAGTAACCGTAGGTAGCCTTTCGGGTTCCATGTGTGTAGGGGAAACGGCCGGTGAGGAAGCAGCTACCTTTATTAGCCGCGGGGGAGGTGTGGAACCGGTAGTATCCAGGGAAGAACTTAACGCCAGGAGGGAAGCCATTTATGACCCCCTCAATCGCCGGGATGGGTTAAAGTACTATGAGCTGGAAAACAAGCTGCGCCAGGTGATGACATTATATGTGGGTATCGGCCGTACAGCCAGGGGTTTGCAGGCTGCTGTCCACGAACTCGATAAATTAGAGAAATTGATAGAAGACGTACGTGCCGGTAACCTGCATGAATTGATGCGTACCCATGAGTTACGGGATTTGCTGCTTGTAGCCCGGGCCATTACCCGCGGAGCCCTGGAAAGGGAAGAAAGCCGTTTTGGCCTATCCCATTACCGGGGCGATTTCCCGTCCAGCCGGGAGGAGTGGCACTGTTCCCTGCACCAGCGCCTGGAAAACGCTCAGGTGGTCTTACAGCGTGTAGCGCCCAGTTCTCTATAAGCCAGCAGGGGAGGAGATGGAACAATGGCGATAATTATTGACGAAAAACGCTGCAACGGCTGCGGCCAATGTGATCATAATTGTCCGGGCGACATTATTCAAATGGATCCTGTTTCCGGCCAGCCCAGGGTGGTTTATCCCGATGAATGCTGGTACTGTGGCGCCTGCCGCATCGACTGCCCGGAAGATTGTATCAGAATTATTTTCCCGCTAACCAGTCTTTAAACTCCCTTGAGGCCCATGATATGTTTGCCAGGGATCATGTTATCCACCTTATGTAATGGGAATTGAGACGGTCGCTTGATACCAAAGCCGGGGAAGAAAGACCAGGATAAATGTAATACGCCTTCCCCGGCTTTAAATGTCTGGAAACCAGGGGTGCGAGAGTTGTCGCTCAAGTGGGGGATGTTGCTCGCGGTATATTTTGGCATAATTTTAACATTGTTGCCTATAATTCCTGGGCACCCACTTATCTCAGGCTAACTTTGACCTAAATCCAGCTTGGCTGCCTTTTATACCAGCCCGGTTCACGTTGGGGTTGTTCCGGCCAATATTATTGCCGGCTATCTGATTAATCGCTTAAAAAGCTATCGCCGGGTGTACGTTGGTGGGTTTATTATCTACAGCTTTCAGGTTACAGGTGATAACAATCGCTCCTTTCATGTTAACCCTGGGGCTGGTGGCGGGGTTTATACCTACGGCGACCTTTGCGGCAGCCCCGGCGGCTGCTGGCTGGCGCGAACGGGTATAACCATGGCTAACGGGGCCATCATGTGAGGGCAAAACCTGGGTGTATTGCTGGGGCCGGTCAGTTTGGGCTGGCTGCTGGCGGGTGATGGCCGGCAGGTTCGTTTTTGCTGGTGCCGGTGGCTTTAACAGGTTTAATAGCAGGGTTGTTGACAAAGATAAAATAAGGAAGAAAGCAGGAATTTCTACTGCTTCTATTGAACTAATTTTAACATGATATATGATCTATTATATAAAACTAATTAAATCTAATTAAACTGTGCTATTAGACATAGAAAGGCATACCTGTTAAGGAGGGTTACCATGTCCAGTTTAACTACCCCCTTGCAATGGAAAACCAAAACGGAAATGATTTATAACATGCTGCGGGAAGCCATTGTTTCCGGCGAATTAAAACCTGGGGAAAGAATTGTATTACGTAAGATTGCCAGCGACTTGGGCGTCAGTGCTATTCCGGTACGCGAAGCCATTAAGCAGCTGGAAGCCGAAGGGCTGGTAGATGTATCAGCCCACAGTGAGGTTACGGTCAGCAGGTTGTCAGAAAAGGATTTTCGCGAGCTGAGTTCTATCCGCGTGGTGCTGGAAGCCTATGCTACTCGCCTTACGGCAGAAAGGATTACGCCAGAAATCTTAGCCGAGCTGGAACAGCAAATAAAGGAAATGGAAGCTTGCGTTCGGAATGATGATTACCGTCGTTATGGTATCTTAAATCGTCGCTTTCACCAGACCATTTATACCCACTGTGGTAATGAACAGCTAAAAAAGATTATTGATGATTTAACAGTCCGCACTGACCGGGCCCGGGCTTTATTCGCCTATAATCGTACCCGGTTTAAAGAATCCTTAAAAGAACACCGTGCTATCGTAGAGGCCATGGCCAAAGGCCAGCCTGAAATAGCCGAAAAGGTCATGGCTGAGCAGAAACGCATTGCTCTGGAGATGTTCCTTAAATATTCTAAAGGGACCCCTCCCTTTGAAGATGGAGATCAATAAAGTAATAGCTGGTAAAAAATCTGCTAACCGGGTATGAACTGCAATGAACAACCTCAAAGGAAAAATTCCCGGCCCGGTAACTGGAATTGAGATTAAGCAGTCAACTTGGTTGGTAGATTATAGAGCCAGGGAGATCGAACAGATTTTATTTTTTTATTTTTTGATCCAGGTACAGCCGGTTGCCATCGGCCTGAAAAAGTGCAATAATAATCTAAAAAGAACTCCGAGGTAGGGGCCGATGGAACTGCAGCCTATTAAAACGAAAAAGATTTACGAAGAAATTGTCGAGCAGGTGAAAAAATCCCTCAGCGAAGGCAAGCTCATGCCGGGGGAGCGTTTTTATTCTGAACGGGAGCTGTCGGAGAAACTGGGCGTCAGCCGGGCGTCTGTCCGGGAGGCCATTCGCGCCCTGACCACCATGGGTGTCCTGGAGGTAAAGCCCGGCGAAGGGACCTTTGTCCGCAAGGTGCAGAACTGCGATATTGTCCAGCCCCTGGTCATGGCCTTGCTGCTGGAAGAACAACAGGTCATGTATTTGCTGGAAGCCAGGCAAATCCTGGAGCGGGAAATAGCTTACCTGGCAGCGCGGCGGGCGACAACGGAAGACAAAGAAAAGCTGGTGGGGATAATCCAGCAGATGGGCAACGAACTGGCCCGGGGATTTCTCCAGGAGGATACGGATGTCAAATTTCATTTAACCATTGCTGGCATGGCCCATAATCCCATCCTTTCCCGTTTGATGTACACCATTGCTGATACCATTGCCCAGACCCTGGCCAATAAACGCAACCGGCTTTACTCTGATCCGGATAACGCCCGGGTGCTTTTTGAACAGCACAGTGAAATTACCCAGGCCATTATTTCCGGGGCTGCGGAATCGGCCCGCCGGGCCATGGGTAAACACCTGCGCTTTGTAGCCCGGCAATTGAAGTAGGAAGTGCCTCCTATCTTGCACTAGTGGCCTTTCACCAACAACTCTTCTGAATAAGGGATACTGCTTTCCTGAAACTCCCCGTAAATTTTTAGTTACCCTGCGGGGAGATTTTATTTTTTGGAAGAATCTCCAGACTCTTTACGGCTCAATTCCCGCCCCGGTATCTGAGAGGCGTATGAATACCGGGTTTGTTACTATGGCAGCAGATTATGGCAAAATGTACAGCTTCATATTTCATGGCTTTCCAGGAAGGGGTGCGGAAAAACAAATAGAAAACGTTTGCCATAACATATAATGCCAGAGGGAAACGGTTGCCATAAAAAAATACTCGCGATTTAAAATTAGTTATTGACACAGGAGCCAAACCATGCTAGATTTATAACTAAGGAAAACGTTTTCCGCAGAGGGGTGAAAGCCATGGTCACCATTAAAGACGTAGCCAGACATGCCGGCGTTTCCGTGACAACTGTTTCCCGCGTCCTTAACAACAGCCAGCATCCCATTAACCCTGAGACCAGGGAGCGAGTCCTGGCAGCTATCAAAGAACTTGGCTTTTACCCCAACGCCATGGCCCGCAGCCTCCAGCTGAATGAAACAAAAACCATCGGCCTGATCCTCCCGGATATTGCTAACCCTTATTACCCGGGGATTGTCCGGGGGGTGGAGGATGTAGCCCATGAAAAGGGCTATACAGTTATCCTCTGCAATACCGACCGTTCCCGGGAACGCACGAAAGAATATCTCCGTGTCTTGCGGGAAAAACGAGTGGACGGGGTAATCTTTACCGGCGGTGGAGCTGTAGAGGATGCCAGCCGGGAACACTTTTTTGAACAGGGCTCGGTGGCGACGGTGGTCATCGGGCGCCATAAAGCCGACCTGCCGGCGGTGCAGGTTGATAATGTACGGGCTGCCCGGGAAGCTGTTGAGCATTTATTACGTCTCGGCCACCGGCGGATTGCCACGGTGACTGGCCCTGCGGTTTCAACTACAGCCAGGGACCGCCTGGAAGGTTACCGCCTTGCTATGGAGGCTGAAGGGGCAGGTATAGAGTCCGGGTGGGTCATCGAAGGGGACTTTGAATTTAATAGCGGTTATCAAGCCGTTGGCCGATTGCCCCTTAGCGGTCCACGGAAGATAACTGCTATTTTCGCCCATAACGATCTTATGGCCATAGGCGTTATTAAAGCCCTGCAAGAACGGGGAATCAAGGTACCAGAAGATGTTGCTGTTGTGGGTTTTGACAATACTCCCCTCGCATCCTTTATTACGCCTGCATTATCTACTGTAGCTGTCCCGGTCTATGACCTGGGGGTGACTGCCATGAGGGTACTGGCCGAGCTCCTTGCCGGCCGGGAGGTGCCGCCGGTTACCACCCTGGCAACCCACCTTGAGGTCAGGGAATCTTCTATACTAAAATAATAACTGGCAGGAGGTTTATGAAATGGCAAAACGTTACAACCTCTTGGAATGTTCCTTCGTTGATGCCCAGGAATGGTTCAAGGAAACTGATACCGTTCTCGTACCAGTCGGTAGCTGTGAAAAGCACGGCGCCCATGTGCCCCTGGGAACTGACAGCATTACTACCATTTCCGTTACCGAGCGGGCCGCTAAACTGGCTAATGTTCCCCACACACCGCTGCTGCCCTTTGGCTACTCTCCCCATCACATGGGCGAAGTCGGTGAAGGTTGCGGCACCATTACTCTGGCTGCCGAAACCTTCCGCCGTGTCCTCCATGATATTGCCCGGAGCCTGATCTTCCACGGCGCCAATAAAATAGTGTTTGTTTCCCACCATGGCTCCAACACCAAACCCATTGATGAACTCCTGCGGAAACTCCGCTACCATACCGGTGCCTTTGTGGCCTGGTACAAGACGCCCACCGAGAGGGAATGCGAAGTAGTTAAAGGTATCCTCGAAGGACCTCCCGAGGAGACCCCCGGCTGGCACGCCGGCGAAATGGAAACGGCCCAGGTAATGGCTTACAACATGGACCTGGTTGATATGAGCCGGGCGGTCAATGACCGTGCCCACGCGCCGCGGTGGATGGGACCGGAATTCTCCAAGATCGACGGCACTGCTACCGTTAAATTCCGGGGTTCCGAAAACATCATTGTCCCCATGGAACACCATGAGTATTCCGATCACGCCACTATTGGTAATCCCTTCCGGGGCACCGCCGAAAAAGGCTTGAAGCTCTTTGAGAAAGAAGCCGAGCACCTGGCCGCCTTCATTGAAGAGGTCAAGAAGTTCCCCTTCAAAGTAGAAAACCGCGATTTCCCCGAGAGGGCATAACGCGCGTAATCACCTTGACTCAAGGTACAAGCCCGGCTTTAAAGCCTGGCTTGTACCCACGAGCAAGGCTGGGAGGAAGGTAAAATGATCGATTTAGATGCAGTTACCAGGTTGCGCCAGGAAATGGTAGAGGTCAGCCGGCAAATCTTTGCCCGCGGCCTTACCTCGGCTACCAGTGGCAACACCAGCGCCCGCGTCCCGGGGCATCCAGATCAAGTCTTAATTAAAGCCAGCGGCAAGTCCTTTGGAGATGTGGAACCGGAAGATTTTATCCTGGTGGACCTGGAAGGTAATATCCTGGCAGGCCAAGGTAAACCATCCAAGGAAATTCGTTTTCACTTGGGTATTTTGAAGGCCCGCCCGGAAGTCCAGGCCGTCGTCCACGGCCATTCGGCTTATGCTACAGCTTACGTGTCGGTGAGGGGTGAATTGCCGGTTGTTACGGCTGCCGCCGAAGCCGGTCTTAACAAAGTGGGGGTTGTTGACTATGCCCCGCCGGGATCGGTGGAACTCGCCGAAATGGTGATTAAAGCTTTTGAGGATCCTACCATCAAAGCCGCCGTCCTTAAGCGCCATGGTTTTGTCACGGTGGGAGAAAATATCCACCGGGCTTTTTACCTGGCGGATGTTTTAGAAGATAATGCTAAGGTAGCTTTTTTGCTATCTCAGTTAAGTTAATTTTTTTTCCAAGGGCTAGCCAGAATTGATCCACACTTCCGGCGAGTGGGGAAAATGGGGTAAATTAAGGGGAGGTTAAGGTATGAGGGCTTCTATTTATGAGTTCATGAAGGTTGGCATCGTCCATTTTAAAGCCTTTCCAGAGGTAGTAAACGGTACCGGGCCGGTAGTAGAAACCCTGCGCCGTATTGCCGAAGACGATTTCTTTACAGCCGTGGAAGTGGGCTGGATCAAGGACATCAAACAGCGTACCGAGGCGGCGCAAATTTTAAGGATTGCCCACCTGGAGGTTTGCTATGCCTGCCAGCCGGCCATCTTTTCCCAGAAATTAAACCTTAACTCCTTCGATCCCGGGGAAAGGAAACGGGCCATCAAGCAGGTTTTCAATTGCCTTAAGGAAGCTTCCGACCTGGGCGCTGTTGCTGTGCGCATCCCGGCCGGCAAAGACCCTGGCCCGGAACGGCGGGAAGAGGCCAAGAAATTGCTGGTAGATTCCCTGGCCCAGATCTGCGAATATGCCAGGGAAATGGGCGACCCGGCCATTACCTTAAAAATCTTTGACCGGGATATTGACAAAGAATCCTTGATTGGCCATTTCAGGGATGCTTTTGATATTGCCAGGGAACTGCGGCCCAGCTATCCTAAATTCGGGCTCCTGGCGGACCTCTCCCATTTCCCCTTGCTCCGGGAAAAGCCTGAGGAAGCCCTGCCCCTGGTAAAGGATTATTTAATGGCTTTTCATATCGGCAACTGCGTCATGAAGGACCGGCGCCATCCCCTGTACGGCGACCTGCAGCCCCGTTTCGGGGTGGAAGACGGGGAGATCGACACTGGCGAGGTCAGCGCCTATTTCCGCCTGCTGGCCGATATGGGCCTTATCGGCCCGGAAAAGCGGCCGGTCCTGAGTGCCGAAGTGCGCCCACTGCTTCCCGGCGAGACTTCGGAATTAATTCTGGCCAATGCCAAAAGGGTAATTAAAGAAGCCTGGGCCCTGGCTTAAAGTAACCAGGAGGAGAAAAGCGTGCCGCGCAAGGCCATTGCTATTATCGCCACTGTCGATACCAAAGAAGCTGAAACTCGTTTTTTGCAGGACTTCATCGCCGCCCGGGGCTGGCAGGCCCCGGTCCTGGATGTGAGCACTTATCTCCCCCATGGGTTTAAGGCCGCCTACCCGCGGGAAGAAATCTGCCGCCGGGGCGGGGTGGAATTTAAGGATTTAAAGGCTCTGCGCCGCGATGCCATGATGCAGACCATGGGGCTGGGAGCGGCCCGGGTGTTAACCGACCTCTATGTCCGGGGCGAGCTGGCCGGCGTACTGGGCATCGGCGGCAACCAGGGTACGGCCATAGCGGCCATTGCCATGCGGGCTTTGCCCATCGGGCTGCCCAAAGTAATTGTCTCCACGGTGGCTTCCGGTAACATCCGCCCCTATATTGAGTACAAGGATATCATCATGATGTTCTCGGTAGCCGACCTTTTGGGAGGCCCCAATACCGTCAGCCGTACCATCCTCAGTAATGCTGCCGGGGCGGTCATGGGCATGGCTGCCCACGGCGAGCACCTGCAGGCCAGTGACCGGCCGGCAATCGCCACCACCGCCTTTGGCAATACCAACGCGGCAGTGACGGCCGCCCGGGAGATGCTAGTAGAGCAGGGTTACGAGGTGATTGCCTTCCACGCTTCCGGGGCCTGCGGTTCGGCCATGGAAGAATTAATCGAGGCCGGCCTGATTCAGGGTGTTCTCGATCTCACTACCCATGAATTAATCGGCGAGGTTTTTGGTGAGGCCGGCGACATCTATACCCCCATGCGGCCGCGCCTGGAGGCAGCGGGCCGGAGGGGTATCCCTCAGGTGATTTCCCTGGGGGGACTGGATTACTTCTGCTTCGGCCCGGCGGAGAGCATACCGCCAGCCTACCGGGGCCGCCCGACCCATTACCATAATCCTTACAACACTAACGTCCGGGCAACTAAAGAAGAGTTAACCCGGGTGGGCGAAGTGCTGGCAGCCAGGTTAAATGCCGCCCGCGGGCCGGTGGCCGTTATGGTGCCGCTTAAAGGCTGGTCGGAAAACGGCCGCGCCGGTGGCCCCCTCCACGACCCGGAGGCCGATGCCGCCCTGGTGGCGGCCCTGGAGGCCAATCTGGACCCCCGGGTAAAGTTAATGAAATTGGACGCCAATATCAACGACCCGGTCTTTGCTGCCAGCGCGGCTGCCGTTATGCACCAGTTGATGGAAGTATGGCTGGCGGGCCAGGAAAGTTCTGCCGTCAGCGAACCCTAAAAATTTGCCTGGGCGTTAGGATGGGGATATGTCCCCAACCAGCAGATATTCCGGCATAATCGTTCGGAGGAGGTTATTCATTAAAATGGAATATCAAATTCCCGAGAAAATGAAAGCCCTGGTTCTTTTTGGTCCCAATGACGTGCGCCTGGTGGAGAAACCGGTACCCAAACCCGGCCCGGGAGAAGTGCTGGTCCGGGTAGCCGCCTGCGGCATTTGTGGGACTGATGTAAAAATCATAACCAAAGGAATGCCCAAGATGCCGCCCTATGGGGAATTTACCTTCGGCCACGAGTGGGCCGGTACGGTAGTGGCCCTGGGGGAAACGGTGGACGAATTCAAGGTAGGCGACCGGGTGGCCATTGAGGCCCATAAGGGTTGCGGTCGCTGCGAGAACTGCATTGACGGCAAGTATACTGCCTGTTTAAACTACGGCCGCCTGGATAAAGGCCATCGGGCTGCCGGCATGACGGTAGACGGCGGCTTTGCCGAGTATGCCGTCCAGCACGTGAACTCTGTTTATAAAATTCCTGATAATATTTCCTTTAACGAGGCCACCTATGTGACTACTGCCGGCTGCGCCCTCTATGCCATCGATAAGAGCGGCGGCTATATTGCCGGCGATACGGTCCTGGTGATCGGCCCCGGTCCCATTGGCCTGTCCGTTGTCCAGGGAGCCCGGGCTCTAGGAGCCGAGAAAATCATCCTCATGGGCACCAGGGAAGATCGCCTGGCCAAGGGCCGCCAGCTGGGGGCAACCCATACCATCAATATCCGCGAGGTTGCCGATCCTGTGGCCGAAGTCATGGCCATCACCGGTGGTAAAGGTGCCGAAAGGGTTTTTGAGTGCGGCGGCAACTCCCAGGCCTTTGAATACGGCATCAAGTCAACTAAAAAAGGCGGCGTTATGGTGCTGGTATCCTTCTACAAAGAACCGGTCACTGCCAACCTGGACTATGTGGTCATGAACCAGATCAGCCTTTTAACGGTACGCGGTGAAGGCAACCAGAACTGCAAGCGCGCCCTGTCCTTAATGGCTCAGGGTAAAATCGACGCCAAACCTATCATGACCCACGCTTTCCCGTTGGAAGAGTTCCATAAGGGCCTGGACTACTTCGTCAACCGCAAAGACGGGGCCATGAAGGTAGTTATTAATCCTTAGTGCCTTATGTTTGAAGGAGGGTAAGCTTTTCTTGGAGGTTAATGCCAGCGGAAATACCGCTGCATTAATAAAAATCAATTCAAGGAGGGTTAACATGAAAAACTGGAGGTTAAAGGGTGTAGCTCTAGGCCTGGGTGCTCTGCTACTGGTGCTTACTTTGTCCCTGGCTGGCTGTGGCGGGAGCAAGCAAGCAAATGACAGCTCGAAAAATGCAGGTGGAAAACAGAGCGATAAGGCGGCGGTAGAGTTTCCGACCAAACCCATGGAAATGACCGTCCTCTTTGGCGCCGGTAGCGGTGCCGATCTTCTGGCCCGTAAGGTAGCAGACCTGGCCAGCAAGGAATTAGGCCAACCCATTGCCGTTGTCAACCGTACCGGTGCTGCCGGAGCTGTAGGATACTCCTATGTTAAAGACCAGAAACCCGATGGTTATAATTTTGTCTGGAATTCCAATTCCATTAACACAGCTTATCACCAGGGTAATATGAAGTTTGATTACAAGGCCTTTGCCGGTGTAGCAGAATTAACAACCGAACCGGTAAGCATAGCCGTCAAGGCCGATGCCCCCTGGAAGGATATTAACGAGTTCATCGACTACGCTAAAAAGAATCCGGGTAAAGTGAGAATTGGTAACTCAGGCCTGGGCAGCTTTACCCACCTGGCAGCAGTAGCCTTGGAAAATAAAACTGGCGCTAAATTTACCCATGTACCCTTTGGGCAGGGCCTGGCCGTGTCCAGCCTGCTGGGGGGTAAAATTGAGGCCAGCTCCCAGTTACCGGCGGAGATTATGTCTCAGGTTAAAGCCGGGCAGGTGCGTATCCTGGCTGTTACCGGTGAACAACGCCTGGCCTCCCTGCCGGATGTGCCCACTTTTAAAGAAAAAGGCATCGATCTGACCCTTTCCCTGTGGCGGGGTATTGCCGTACCGGCCGGCACGCCGCAACCGGTAATTGAAAAATTAGAAGCGGCCTTTAAAAAGGTGGCTGAAAATCAGGAATTCAAGGATTTTGCCAAGCAGATGGGTGCCAATATAGAGTTCCGCGGGGCTGCCGACTTTGACAAGTTCATCGCCCAACAAGACAAAGAACTGGCGGACTTAATGGAACAGATCGGGATGAAAAAGCAATAAGTATAAGCGGTAACGGGGTGGTAAAAACCGCCCCGTTACCAAAATTTTAGTTATAGCAGCTGCGATTAGAAAGGATGTTTTTTAC
Organism: Neomoorella stamsii; assembly: GCF_002995805.1. Lineage (GTDB taxonomy): Bacteria > Bacillota > DSM-521 > Neomoorellales > Neomoorellaceae > Neomoorella > Neomoorella stamsii. Next base: position 156,230 of record NZ_PVXL01000040.1, on the reverse strand, counting down.
ATCCAGGGGTGAGAAAAATGCCAAAACCAAGAGAAGAGCGCCTGGTAGCCATCTGTTTTTTACTGCTGGCAGCTATATGGGGCTACCTTACCTTACAAATACCACCAGCAACGGTACCGGGTACCCCGGGACCACGGTTTTTTCCCTGGCTCCTGGTAGCAGGGCTGGTTATTTTAAGCTTAGTTATGTTAGGGCAAAGCTGGCAGCAGCCAGCCAGGGAAAAGAAGGTTAAGGCCGGGGCCAGTGAAGCTAAAAAGGGTATCGATTGGATAGGTTTAGGCACCCTGGCTATGTTTTTTGTTTATATCTGGATGGTAGATCTGATCGGGCTCCGCTGGGGTACCCTGGTAATGATGCCCTTTTTCCTGTTTATAAGTTTCCGCCTGCGCAACATCCTGGAAATCGCCCTGATTACAGTTGTCCTGGCTTTTGGAGTAGATTTCATCTTCAGGGTGTTGCTCAAAATGGCTCTGCCCATGGGGAGCATATTTTAAGGGGTGAATGTGTTTGCTGGCAAGTATCGTGACCGGCATCGGGGAAGCTTCTCAATTGACGGCCCTGGTAGCTAACTTGATAGGCGTCATTGTAGGCATAACTTTTGGCTCCATGCCAGGACTTACTTTTTCAACCGGCCTGATCCTGCTCCTGCCAGTAACCTTTGCTTTTGACCCAATTACAGGAATTTCTTTGCTAGTCGGCGTCTTTATCGGCGGCATGACCGGGGGGTCAGTATCGGCTATCCTCCTGGGCATCCCGGGTACGCCCTCGGCAGCAGCGACGGTAATCGATGGTTATCCTCTAAAACAAAAGGGAATGGCTGGTAAGGCCCTGGGGATGGCGGTAATCGCGTCTATTTTTGCCGGGTTAGTCAGTTTACTTTTATTAATCCTGGTGGCACCTTTGATTGCTAAAGTAGCGCTGCAATTTGGTTCGGTGGAAATATTTGCCCTGGTGCTGTTTGGCTTATCGACCATTATCAGCGTTTCATCAGGTTCCATCATTAAAGGTTTAATTGCCGGGATTATCGGGTTAATGGCCATGGAAATCGGCCTGGACCCCATTATGGGGGTCCATCGTTTTACCCTCGGTTATGAACCTTTGCAAGCCGGGATAGATTTGCTGGCGGCCATGATCGGCTTGTTTGCTGTGCCCCAGATTATCAAAGATTTACCAAGGGGTCACGCTGATACTGGTTTTAAAATAAAAGACCAGGGTATTGCTAACCAGCTTCCAAGCTGGCAAGAAATTAAAAATTGCTTTGGAATCATGGTACGTGGCGCTCTAATGGGAACCGGGATAGGGGCCATTCCGGGGACAGGAGGTCCTATCGCAGCCTTTCTCTCTTATGAAACCAATAAACGTATGTCTAAGTATCCGGGAAAGTGGGGAACGGGTATCCTGGAAGGGGTAGCAGCCCCGGAGGCGGCCAATAACGGCGTTACCGGGGGTGCCCTCATTCCCATGTTGACCCTGGGTATTCCCGGCGACCCGGGTACAGCAATCTTGTTGGGAGCCTTGCTTATTCACGGGTTACAACCGGGACCTCTGCTCTTCCAGAAAAATGCTGATATTGTTTATGGCATATTTGCCGCCTTGTTTATTGCCAATATCCTCACTTTAATTGTTCAATGGTTTGGCATTCGCCTTTTTGTGAAGATCTTGCAGGTGCCCAAAACAATTTTGCTGCCCTTTATAATGGTGTTAACCATAGTTGGCTCCTTTGCAGTACGTAATAACCTTTTTGATGTCTATGTAATGGCTGTGTTTGGGGTAATAGGTTACTTTTTAGAGCGCTATGATTTTCCGACGACGCCGGTTATCCTGGCCATCGTTCTCGGCCCGACCCTGGAGACAGAAATGCGGCGGGCAATAATTGCAGAAGGGACTTATGCCGCTTTCTTCACCCATCCCATTAGCGCCGTATTTATTCTTTTAACCCTGGCAATGCTCTTTGGTCCTACTATCAAAGATAAAATTGCTACCAGGCGAGCGACCTGAACTTTGCCTTAGTAAATAGTAGTAGGATGAGCTGGCCTGAGATATTTTGACCCTAGTTGAGCAGGAGGTTTTCATAATTAGGATAGGGACGCAGAGGTAACCAGTAAGACACGCAGGTAAAAAAGTTATAGATAGATAACATTTGTGCCCCTTATAAGGGGCATATTTTTTTGCCAAAAATGTTTACTTCAAAAGACAATTATGCTATTCTATTTCTAGTAAAACTACATATAGTATAACATAAATGTTTTATAATATAAAAAGGGGGACGTATGTCTTGGGAGAGAAGATTACTTTAAGTGTTATTAAGGCTGATATTGGTGGCTATGTTGGTCATTCCAGCGTCCACCCGCGACTTCTGGAAACGGCTGAGCGCTGCCTGGCCGCTAGCAAGCTGTTGATAGATTATCGGGTGGCCCATGTGGGTGATGATATTAACCTTATCATGACCCATAAATATGGCGTTGATTGCCCAGAAATTCACCATCTGGCCTGGAATGTTTTTCTACAATGTACCGAGGTGGCCCGGGAGCTGAAACTTTACGGTGCCGGTCAGGATCTCCTTTCTGATGCCTTCTCAGGTAATGTCAAGGGTATGGGTCCCGGCGTTGCCGAAATGGAATTTGAGGAACGCAAGAGCGAACCGGTGATTGTCTTCGCTGCCGACAAGACCGAGCCCGGCGCCTGGAACTTCCCCCTCTACAAGATGTTTGCCGATCCCTTCAATACCATCGGCCTGGTTATCGACCCCAAGATGCACCAGGGCTTCCGCTTTGAGGTTTACGACCTGATTAAAAATGAACGGGTGGAGTTTTCTTTACCCGAAGAACTTTACGATCTCCTGGTCTTCATTGGTGCTCCGGGACGCTACTGTATCAAGGCTGTTTATTCTAAAACCACAGGCGAAATCGCCGCCGTGTCCAGTACCCAGCGCCTGAACCTCATGGCCGGGCGTTATGTGGGTAAGGATGACCCGGTGTGCATTGTCCGCTGCCAGAGCGGACTGCCGGCCGTAGGAGAAGCCCTGGAACCATTTGCCAGTCCCCACCTGGTGGCCGGCTGGATGCGCGGTTCCCATATCGGACCCCTCATGCCTGTGGGCCTTAACCAATCGGCGCCGACACGCTTTGACGGGCCACCGCGGGTGGTAGCCATGGGCTTCCAGCTGGCCCAGGGACGCCTGGTGGGTCCCCAGGATCTCTTTGCCGATGTAGCCTTTGATAAGGCCCGCCAGACGGCCAATGAAATCGCCAGCTACCTGCGTTCCCTGGGGCCCTTCGAACCCCACCGCCTGCCCCTGGAGGATATGGAATATACCACCATGCCCGAAGTTATGGCTAAACTGAAGAACCGTTTTGTTAAAGTGGGCAGGGAAGTGACGAAAGAAAGGTTTGTTGATGAACTGGGGGCGAAATAGATCGGGAGCTCGGAGCCTCACGGCTGACCCAGCACTCAACCTGGCCCTTTAATTATCCCGGCCAACTTGAAAGTAAGCATGCAAAATTTTAGGCTGAGTGCTGGGCGCTCCGCGAGGGCCATGGAGCCATGCGAAAACAAAAGCCGGCAAATGCGAGAGTCACCGGGTGGTGGCTCCCTTTTATTTTAGGGGTAACCCGGCATGGCTAAAGCCCATAGAAATATAAAGTAAAGATTCTGCTTGCATTCCAGCGCCTTTTGTGGTGTAATAAATTCTGTTGCAGCGCGTGATAGGGGGCGTTTGCCATGCTGGACCAGACCAGGACACCGGTTTTTACGGCTATCAAGCAGTATATTGAAGAAGGAGTTATTCCCTTTCACGTACCCGGTCACAAACAGGGCCGGGCCCTGGCAGAATTTAAAGAATATGTCGGCGAGCGGGTCCTGGCCATGGACTTGACCTGTGTGCCCGGACTGGATAATATCTGCAATCCCCGGGATGTTATCCGGGAGGCAGAAGCTCTGATGGCGGCTGCCTACGGGGCGGATTATGCCTTTTTCCTGGTAAACGGTACTACCTCCGGTATCCAGGCCATGATCCTGGCCGTTTGCCAGCCGGGAGACAAGATTATTATCCCCCGCAATGCCCACCGCTCAGCCCTGGGCGGACTTATTTTAAGCGGGGCTCACCCTGTTTATATCGAACCGGAGATTAACGAGGATTACGGCATTTCCATGGGGGTAACGCCGGAGAAGGTGGAAAGGGCGTTAAAGGACCACCCCGACGCCAAGGCGGTTTTTGTCATTAGCCCCAATTACTACGGTACAGTACCGCCCCTGAAGGAAATAGTAGCTGTAGCTCACGAGTTTGACGTGCCCGTGCTGGTGGATGAGGCCCACGGTGCTCATTTACCATTCCACCCGGCGCTACCCCTGTCAGCCATGGCAGCGGGGGCTGACCTGGCGGCCGTGAGCGCCCATAAATTAGCCGGGTCTATGACCCAGAGTTCTTTTCTCCTTTTCCAGGGGGAGAGATTGGACCCCAAGCATATTAAGGCCGTCCTCAACCTTTCCCAGACCACCAGCCCTTCGTATATTTTACTGGCCTCCCTGGATGTGGCCCGCAAACAGATGGCCCTCCGGGGACGGGAGCTTTTAGAGCGCACCTTAGAAATAACCTGGTGGATACGCCGGGAACTTTCCCAGATCGAAGGCCTGAACATTATGGGAGACGAAGTAACCTCCCTGCCCGGCTGTACCGCCCTGGACCCGACCAAAATCACCGTCAACGTCCAGGGATTGGGCCTTTCTGGCTATGAGATGGAAGCCATTTTGCGCCGGGAATACAAGATCCAGGTAGAGCTTTCCGACCTCTACAATGTCCTGTTGCTTGTTTCCATTGGTGATGACCGGGAAACGGCCGGCCGCCTGGTTGCTGCCTTCCAGGATATTGCCAGGAAACGCTCTTTAAAAAACGTGATTCGTTTTTGTCCACCCCTGCCGGCCCTTCCGCGGATGGCAGTGCTGCCCCGGGCGGCCTTTTACAGCCAGACGCGCAGCATAGAACTGGAGTACGCCGAAGGGGAAATCAGCGCCGAAGCCATTACGGCCTACCCGCCGGGTATTCCCCTGGTCTGCCCGGGAGAAGTCATCACCCGGGAGATTATAGACTATGTCAACTTGCTTAAGAACGAGCATGCCGACCTCCAGGGACCGGAAGACCCGGAACTGAAATTCATCCGCATCCTCAAGGATACGGTGAGTATTATAGAGCATGAAAAGGCTGACCGGGCGGAACTAGCTTGACTTAAGGAGAAAATAAAAATAAGTCGCGGCATTTTGCTTGCGGCTTATTTTATTTAAGCCATGTTACGGCAAACAATAGTGAATGTGTGTACATAAACACTTGCAAGAAAATTGTTATATCGAGGAGGATTTTTTGCTTTAATGTTGAATATATTGCTATGGAATGATGGCCTAACCACCTGAACAGTAGAACTTCAACGAAAAAATGTAGAGGAAGGAGGTGAAAATGGTGGGTTAAAAAGACTTTTAGTAAAAATATGGCCAATAACAAAACTTATAAGAGGAATGTTATTTTTTAACAAAGAGTTAGGTAAATATACGAGGAGTAGTTCTGAGGAAGTAGTTTTTGCATTTGTGGCAAATTGTTTAGAAAAGGAAGATAAAGAATCATAGGTAAGTAATTTGTTTGGTAGGGATAGACCATGCCTGAATTTATAGGGGGTTAACTATGAACACGTATCTTCTTGCATTTTTAGCCTTTTTACCTATTTTAGTAGCAATGTTCCTCTTGGTTGGACTGGGATGGGGTGCCCGGCAGGCCATGCCAGTTGGCTACGTGGTGGTCTTTATTGTTGGTATTGTTATTTGGAAGATGAGTTTAACTACGGTCTTGGCAGCTACAATCCAAGGATTATGGATCGCCGCCACTCTGTTGTGGATTATTTTTGGGGCCCTCTTATTACTGGCTACCCTGAAACATAGTGGGGCCATCGCTACCATCCGGGCCGGTTTTATGAAAATCAGCCCGGACCGCCGTATCCAGGCCATCATCGTGGGTTTCTTATTCGGCTCCTTTATTGAGGGGGCTTCCGGCTTCGGGACTCCAGCAGCCATTGTGGGTCCCCTCTTGTTAGCTCTTGGTTTTCCAGCCTTTGCGGCCGTGATAGTCGGTATGGTTACCCAGAGCATGCCGGTTACTTTCGGTGCTGTTGGTACGCCGATTCTGGTTGGTGTAAACACCGGTTTAACCGGAGCGGCCGTTGTTGAAGCGCACGCTAAATCCCTGGGTTTAACCTGGCCCCAATATCTAGCTAGCATTGGGGCGCGGGCCGGTATCTTCCATGCCATAATCGGTTTTGTGATGCCCCTGATCATCTGCATGATGCTAACCCGCTTTTTCGGAAAGAACAAATCCTGGAAAGAAGGACTTGAAGTCTGGCCCTTTGCCCTCTTTGCTGGGATTGTCTTTGCTATTCCCTACGTTTTGCTGGCCAATTTCGTTGGCCCGGAATTCCCTTCCATGATTAGCGGTTTGCTGGCTGTTGGAATAACTAGCTTTGCTGCCAGTAAAGGTTTTCTCCAACCGAAGAAGGTTTGGGACTTCCCGCCTGAGAAAGAGTGGGAACCGGGATGGATGGGAACCGTGAGTGGGGACCCGGGCCAAGTGAGGGCAAACATGTCCTTAATTAAAGCCTGGATTCCCTATGTTTTGGTCGGTCTCTTTTTATTGCTTACCCGGATGAACCCCGGTTTGAAAGGTGCCTTAACCAAGATTACCATAAATCATCTTAATATACTGGGAACCTCTATCAGCCACAAATGGGAGTGGGTTTATTCGCCCGGTGCAGTGATTTCTTTTGTAGCCATTATTACCTGGCTCCTGTACCAGATGAAGGGTGAAGAAATTAAAGCTGCTTTAAAAGAGTCAAGCGGGCAGTTAGTCAACGCCTCAACGGCCCTTATATTTACTGTCCCTATGGTTCGTATCTTCATCATGTCAAACCTCAATAATAGTGGACTTGAAAGCATGCCGATCCTCCTGGCTCGTGCCGTGGCCGACGCGGTCGGAGGTGCCTGGCCGGCCTTTGCTGCCGTCATCGGAGCCCTGGGCGCCATGATCGCTGGGTCTAATACTATCAGCAATATGACGTTCTCTTTGTTCCAGTGGTCGGTTGCCGATTTTATTGGTGTTTCCCAGCGTTTGGTAGTAGCCATTCAGGCTGTTGGTGGCGCTGCTGGTAACATGATTTGTGTTCACAATGCCGTTGCCGCCGCCGCCGTAGTCGGTATGATCGGCAAAGAAGGTCTTATCCTGCGTCGTACCTTCTTACCGACTATTTATTACTTGGCTGCTGTCGGCATATATGGGATGATAGCCATATATGTCCTGGGCCTCCAGTAAAGGCGAGAGGGGTGGGATACCGCCCCTTTCCTTAGATTTTAAGTGTGTTAATGGGAATACTTTTTCTCTAGATGATAGATGATGGAGTTTTTTGTTTTCCTGGAAATGTTGACACCCAGGGGCAGGTTTTTTATACTAAAGCAAGGTATTTTCTTTATAATATAAAGTAGATGCCTGCTTTTAAAAAAATGGCGGGTAGCTTGAGGCAAAAAAAGGTCGGTGGTGAAAGGAAATGATTTATGGGATAGTAATCCTCGGCGGGGCGGTACTGGCCCTGGGCTATTACCTTTACCGCCAGCAAAAAGACCCGGGTTATAACATTTTCCCCCATAACCAGCAATCGCGATAAAAACGCAACCACCCTGACAAAGGGTGGTTGCGTTTTTCCGGGGCAAACTGCCGCCACTGCCGGGTGTTATTATCCTGCTTAAGTCAGGATGCCTCCGGTGGATATTACATACTGCTGGTCTCTTTGGCAGACAGGCCAGGTCGGCCCTTACAGGAAGGATTTTACGTTACCGGTGTCGAAATAACGGCGCGGCGGGAAAAGGGGAGTGCCGGTATTGCGTAAGCTGTCGGTAGATAGTTTAAAACCGGGGATGGTGGTGGCCCGGTCCATTTACAGTGCCGAAGGGCAGGTATTACTGAATAAAGGGGTAGTTTTAAAGCCCAGCTACATAATTCGCTTAAAAGAACTGGGCGTGCCGGCGGTATATATTCGCGATGAACTCCTGGGGGACCTGGAAGTAGAAGATATGGTCAGTGAGCAGACCCGCCTGGCAGCCGTCAGGGCTGTGAAGGAACTCTTCGGCAATTACCAGGGCTGGGAAAAGAGCCATGTGTCCCTGCTGGTAGATTCGGGTCGCATCCAGCGGATAGTCAGCAGATTACTCGAGGACCTTTTAGACCGCAAAGAACTTATGCTTAATCTAACCGATATCCGACCGGGTCTACCGCCGGGCCTACCCACCCCATGAGGCCTATGAAATGCTGGCCGGGTCGGGCAATTTTACCCATGATTTCGAGATAGTTAAAGCCTTCCTGGCCAATGTGGCTGCCTACCCGGTAGGGACCCTGGTGCAACTTAACAGCGGTGATGTCGGTGTAGTAACGGGCACGGCCCGGGGACATTCCCACCGGCCCCGGGTACGCCTCCTTTACCGGCCTTCCGGAGAACCTTATAGAGAACAACTTACCCTTGACCTGGCGGTAGAAATGGACTATTATGTCAGCCATCTCCTGCCGGCAGAGGCTTTACTACCCTTAACCTGTGATCTCAAGGTTGCTGAGGGTGACAACGAGGGTTACCGGGTGTTATAATCATTAGGGGAAGGAGATGAAGCCATGCCGACCTATGATTTTAAGTGCAAAGAATGCGGGCACCTGTTCAGCCAGTTTGTACCCATTAAGGATAAAGATAAAGTCCGTTGCCCGGAGTGCGGCGGCGAGGTAAGCCAGCGTTTTACCGGTTTTTTATATGTCCGCAAAGGTGAGCCGGGAGCGGCTACTTCCGGCAGCAGCTGCAGCGGTGGTAGTTGCAGCAGCTGCAGCGGTTGTCATTAAAAAAGCCCCGGTCAGGGGCAACCACTACACCCGGGAAATGGCCCGGGTTATTATTTTAGGCTTTATGAAGCCAGGGAGGGAGTAAGCCTGTGTTAGGGTCATGGCTGCAGATGGCTATTTTTTCTTCTTTAAAGCCATTAAATAAATATCCTGGTTACCGGCAGCGTTGATTAGCTTTTCTGTTTCCTGCAGGCGTTTGATTTGTTCGTCATTTAACAGGGCAAGATCTAATTCCTCTAATCTGGCCATGTGCAATTAACTCCTTCCTTTATTTTTAACTTATTTTGTTCCAGAGAGTGTTTAATTATACTATAGAAGTATGTTATAGTTGTCACAAGGTTTTAGTAAAATAAAAATTTTTGGTCCATTTAAGCAGGAAATTTTATATTCGGTAGCGAATAAATAAAATGTTCTCCGGTCTAACCATCAAACAGCAGTGCTCGTGACTAAAAAGTCATGATTGCCCGGGGAAAGCATATTATCTAGCAAAAGGGGTGATAGAGAAATTGTCCTCAGAGTAATTAAAATTAACAAGAAAGGGTGAGGAAGAAAAGCAGTAAGAAGATATTGAGAAGGGGGTATTTTGATTATTTGGGTCTAAAAGATGGTATTGATTATTTAACTAAATATTGATGGGAAAAGGAGGGTTAATATGGCAACAAATGTTCCTGGCACCAGGGTAGATGAAGTTGTTCACGAGGTGCCCGAAGTTTATGGGACGCCGTGGGAAAAGGCTAAAGAAATGCCGGCCACGCTACCCTTTAACTGGTCTAATTTATGGAAGGTAATCGGCCCTGGTTTTATTATCCTTTCTCTATCCATTGGTAGCGGTGAGTGGTTGATGGGGCCAGCCAGTGTTCTCCAGTATGGTCCCTTTGTCCTCTGGATCGTTACCATCGGTATCCTCACTCAGGCTGTCTTCAACATGACCTGTATCCGTTATACCCTCTATACCGGCGAACCGATTATGGTCGGATTTACCAGGCTCATGCCCGGCCCCAAGCTGTGGGCCCCCATCTGGATTTTCATTTCCTTTATTTCCATTGGTCCAGGTTGGGCCTCCGGTTCGGCCACGGCCCTGGCGGCCATGTTCCTAAGGCGCATGCCCCAGACTGCTGATAAGCCAGCGGTTATGACGGCCGGGATCATCCTTTTCTTATCGGTAGTTATTATCCTTATGTTTGGCGGTAAAATTGAAGCCCTGCTAGAAAAAATTAACAAATGGATCGTAGCCTTTATTTTTGGTAGTTTGTTAATCCTGGTAATTATGTTTGCGCCCTTCAGTAAATGGGTGGAAGTGGCCGCCGGTTTCTTCCAGTTTGGCAAGTTGCCGGCGGGGAATGTTAACTGGTTCCTGCTGGCCGGGCTGGCCGGCTATGCCGGCGCCGGTGGCATCCTTAATATGGGTGTTACCAACTGGTACCGTGACAAGGGCTACGGTATGGGCGCGGCGGTAGGCTATATCCCCTCCCTCATCGGTGGTAAAGAAGTCCATGTATCTTCGACTGGTAAAATTCCGCCCCTGAACCAGACGACCCTGCAGCGGTTTAAAGACTGGTGGCGTTATTCCCTGGTGGACCAGATTGGCGTCTGGGCCTTAGGGGCCTTTATCGGCATGTTCTTCTGCGTCTTGCTGGCCTACGCCATGGTCCCCGGCGGCACCAAGATCGACGGCTGGGCCGCAGCAGCCCACCAGGCCGAAGGCGTGGGTAAGGTTTTAGGCGGTTTTGGCTGGATTTGGGTTTTAATGATTGGTTTCTGGGTCCTATATGGTTCCCAGCTGTCCAACAGTGAAACCTTCGTACGCCAGGTAACTGACGTCCTTTGGAATACCAGTCCCTGGGCCCGGGAGAAGCTTTCCCGGAATGACATCCGCCGCATCTACTACGGCATTCTCCTACTGTTCACGATCTGGTCCATTTGGCTCTTCTTCCAGGGTTCGCCCCTCTTCCTGGTGGCCTTCATGGCCAATGCTGCCAACCTGGCCTTTACCGTAGCCGGTATCCAGCTCCTGTTCCTGGACCGGATTTACCCGCAAGAACTCAAAACGCCTATCTGGATGAAGCTAGTATTAGTAGTTTTAATCCTCTTCTACGGGACCTTTACTGTTATCGGTTTTGGTACCCAGTTCTTTGGTCTGAAATTCTAAGGTTTATCGCTACGGCAAGTTTTATAAATTAATCGGCCCCGCCATATGATTTTGAATAGCCGGCGGGGCCGGTTTTATTTTATGGCACCTTGGACCTGGTGCTGTTAATTAGCTTCCCGGCAATGGCTGCAGTTATGGTGGGGCCCTGGCAACAGTAAGGAGCCATTCCTTAACCAATACTTAATACTCCCGGCAACGAAAAATCCTTGACACTTAATTTACGGTTATTTATACTGAAACATAAACATATTTTGCGGCTCCTGTCGCGCCGGCCTGAAAACTGCCACTGACCGGTAGAAATGAGGAGGAAGAAGCGTGGGGCTCATTATCTATCTTGACGGCCAGTATGTGGACGAAGAAGAGGCAAAGTTGTCTGTTTTCGATCATGGTCTACTCTATGGCGATGGGGTCTTTGAAGGGATACGCGCCTACCACGGGCGGGTCTTCCGCCTGAAGGCCCATATTGACCGCCTTTATGAATCCGCCCGGTCCATTAACCTTGACCCGGGCCTGACCAGGGAGGAAATGACGCAAGTAGTCCTGGAAACCTGTCGGCGTAATAATTTAAAAGATGGCTACATTCGCCTGGTAGTTACCAGGGGCAAAGGGGACCTGGGACTGGATCCCCGCAAGTGTCCCAGGCCATCGGTTTTTTGTATCGCCGCAGCCATTGAACTTTACCCGGCAGAATTGTATGAAAAAGGGCTGGAACTGGTTACCCTGGGTACCCGCCGCAATGCCCCCGACGCCCTGGACCCACGGATTAAATCCCTGAACTACCTGAATAATATCATCGCTAAAATGGAAGCTACCCGTGCAGGAGCCCCGGAAGGGTTGTTTCTCAATAAAGAAGGCTATGTAGCCGAAGCCACCGGCGATAATATTTTTATCGTCAAAAACGGCCAGCTGCTTACCCCGCCGCCCCATGTCGGCCTGCTGGAAGGCATTACCCGTAATGCTGTGATGGAACTGGCTGCTGGGGCGGGAATACCCGTTTCTGAAAAGGTCTTTACCCGGCATGATGTTTATACGGCCGACGAATGCTTCCTGACAGGCACGGCTGCAGAAGTCATTCCTGTGGTAAAGGTAGACGGTCGCCCCATTGGTGACGGCCAGCCGGGCCCCATTACCAGGGATCTCATTGCCAGGTTCCGGGAGTTAACGAAAACAGATGGCCCGGAAATTTTTGAATAAATAAAGGGTAGGAGAACAACCATGCGCAGTGATGCTATGAAAACGGGTCTGGCCAGGGCCCCCCACCGGTCGCTCTTAAAGTCCATGGGCCTGACGGATGCCGAAATAGAACGCCCGCTAATAGGAATTGTTAATGCCCATAACGAACTTATTCCCGGTCATATTCACTTAAATACCCTGGCCGAAGCAGTTAAAGCCGGGGTTCGCCTGGCCGGCGGGACGCCCCTGGAGTTTCCCACCATTGGTGTCTGCGACGGCCTGGCCATGAATCATGTGGGCATGAAGTATTCCCTGGCCAGCCGGGAACTCATTGCCGATATGATTGAAGTTATGGCCATTGCCCACCCCTTTGATGCCCTGGTATTTATCCCTAACTGTGATAAAATCATCCCGGGCATGTTGATGGCGGCGGCCCGTTTAAATATCCCGGCTATTTTTGTCAGCGGTGGCCCCATGCTGGCCGGTCGCTACCGGGGCAGGGATGTCTCCTTGAGCACCATGTTTGAGGCTGTAGGAGCCACCCAGGCCGGTAGAATGACGGAAACCGAACTGGCCGAACTGGAGGATTGTGCCTGCCCGGGCTGCGGTTCCTGCGCCGGGATGTTTACGGCCAATACCATGAACTGCATGACGGAAGCCTTAGGGATGGCCCTGCCGGGCAGCGGGACCATACCGGCTGTCAGCGCGGCCCGGGTGCGTCTGGCGAAGCAGGCCGGGATGCGTATTATGGAATTGCTAAAGGAAAATATCCGCCCCCGGGACATTATGAGGACGACCGCCTTTCACAATGCTGTAGCCGTAGATATGGCCCTGGGGGGTTCCACCAACACCTGCCTCCACCTGCCGGCCGTTGCTAGGGAAGTAGGTTTAGAACTGGATTTGAGCACCTTCGACGCCATTAGCAGGCGGACGCCCCAGATCTGCAAGTTGAGCCCGGCTGGCAGCCAGCATATCCAGGACCTGGATGAAGCCGGCGGCATCCCGGCGGTGATGCACGAGCTTTACCGCCATGGCCTGATTGATGGCAGCACCCTGACGGTAACCGGTAAAACGGTGGCGGACAACGTTACTGGCCGGGAGGTAAAGCGGCGGGAAGTAATCCGGCCCGTGGAGGATCCCTACAGCCCTGAAGGTGGCCTGGCCATACTGTACGGGAATCTCGCCCCGGAAGGAGCGGTGGTGAAAAAGGGTGCCGTCCTGCCGGAGATGATGCAGCATGAAGGGCCGGCCCGGGTCTTTAACAGCGAGGAAGAGGCTTTTGCGGCCATTATGGGGCAACGGATTAAGCCTGGCGATGTCGTCGTTATCCGTTATGAAGGCCCCAGGGGTGGCCCGGGTATGCAGGAAATGCTCAGTCCTACCGCGGCCCTGGCTGGTATGGGCCTGGATAGCTCCGTGGCCTTGATTACCGACGGTCGCTTCTCGGGGGCTAGCCGCGGTGCCTCCATCGGCCATGTCTCGCCGGAGGCGGCGGCAGGGGGCCTCATTGCCCTGGTGGAAGAGGGAGATATCATTGCCATTGATATTGAGGCCGGCAAGTTAGAATTAAAAGTGCCGGAAGAAGAAATTGCCCGCCGCCGGGCCAGCTGGCAGGCACCGCCGCCCAAAATTACCAGTGGTTACCTGGCCCGTTATGCCCGGATGGTGAGTTCCGGGGCCAGGGGCGCAGTATTGGAGTAAAGTTCTGGTTGACCGCGAACCAGGAAGGGTTTGTTTGGAAACGAGCGTAAAACAAACCCTTCTAAATCAGGAAAAAGTGAAAGAATCTATCCTAAAGCGCAAAGGAGTGCTTCAACCATTGGGGATCGCGTGGAAACGAAAAAATTAACCGGTTCCGAAATCATCATTAAAGCCCTGCAGGCGGAAGGTGTGGATACTGTATTTGGTATCCCCGGCGGGGCGGTTTTACCCCTTTACCATGAACTGGCAGTAGCCAGCATCCGCCATATTTTAACCCGCCATGAGCAGGCAGCCGCCCATGCTGCCGAAGGCTATGCCCGTGCCACCGGTAAACCCGGTGTCTGCATCGCCACCTCCGGTCCCGGGGCAACCAACCTGGTAACGGGGATAACCAATGCTTATATGGACTCTATTCCCATTATAGCCATTACCGGCCAGGTCAGCTTGGCCATGATTGGTCGGGATTCCTTCCAGGAAGCCGATATTACCGGCATCACCATGCCTGTTACCAAGGCCAACTACCTGGTGAAAAGCATCAGGGACCTGGCGGCAACTATCCATGAGGCCTTCTACGTAGCAACTACCGGCCGGCCGGGGCCGGTCCTCATTGATATTCCCAAAGATATCACCACCCAGCGGGCGGCCTTTCACTACCCGCCGCGGTTACGCCTGCCCGGCTACCGCAGCCGGGTGGAACCCCATGCCCTGCAGGTAGCCCAGGCCGCTGCTGCTATTCAAGCTGCCGAGAGACCCCTGCTCTTTATCGGGGGCGGGGTGATTACTTCCGGGGCCCATGAAGAAGTATGGCAGTTGGCCGAAGAGCAGGATATTCCCGTCATCATGAGCATGATGGGCAAAGGGGCCTTCCCGGAAACCCATCCCCTCTTTGTTGGTATGGTCGGGATGCATGGTACGGCCGCCGCCAACTACGCCGTCTGTGAGACGGACCTGATTATCGGTGTCGGTGTCCGCTTTGACGATAGAGTGACAGGGAAAATTGAGGCCTTTGCCCCGAGAGCGAAAATCATTCATATTGATATTGATGCGGCCGAGATCGGCAAAGTTGTCCCGGCCCACATCCCCATCGTCGCTGATGCCCGCCAGGCCCTCCAGGCCTTGCTGGCCAGACTGCCTGAGAAAAAGGAGCACCCGGCCTGGCGCCAAAGAATACGGCGCTGGCAGGAAGAGCATCCCTTACGCTATGATGAGTGCGGCTTGAAGCCCCAGTATGTAATTGAGGAATTATATCGCTTAACCAGGGGCCGGGCCATTGTCAGCACTGACGTAGGCCAGCACCAGATGTGGGCGGTGCAGTATTACCCCCTGGATCGACCGCGGGCCTTCCTCTCCTCCTGTGGCCTGGGGACCATGGGTTTTGGCGTCCCGGCAGCCATGGGGGCGGCTGTAGCCAGGCCTGATGAAACCGTCGTGGCCATTACCGGGGACGGCAGCTTCCAGATGAATATCCAGGAACTGGCCACCTTAAGCCATTATCGCATCCCGGTGAAAATTATCCTCCTCAATAACGGTTATCTCGGTATGGTGCGCCAGTGGCAGGAGTTCTTCTTTGACCGGCGCTACGCTTATTCCGAACTGGCAGGTAACCCGGATTTTGTCAAGGTGGCTGAAGCTTACCGCCTGCCGGCCCGGCGGGTGGCTGCCCGGGAGGAAGTCGTCCCGGCCCTGCAGGAGGCCCTGGAGACAGATGGTCCCTTCCTGGTGGATATCTTAATCGACCCGGAAGAAAACGTCTTCCCCATGGTGCCTCCGGGTGGTACCCTGAACAAAATGGTGACGGGAGGTAGGCAGGAGTGAAACGCACCCTTTCGGTTCTGGTGGAAAATCGCCCCGGGGTTTTAACCCGGGTGGCCGGCCTCTTCAGCCGCCGGGGTTATAATATCGACAGCCTGGCCGTAGGCCGTACGGAGAACCCATCTATTTCCCGTATGACCATCGTGGTGGATGGCGATGAGCAGATTATCGAGCAGGTCTGCAAACAGCTCAATAAGCTCATCGATGTCATCAAGCTCAGCGATATAACCGATGATCCCCATGTGGGCCGGGAATTGATGCTCATCAAGGTTAATGCCGAGCCGGCGGTCCGGGGCGAGATTATGCAGATAGTTGACATCTTCCGGGCGCGGATCGTCGATATTGCCCGCAACAGCCTGATTATCGAAGCTACCGGCGATGCCGACAAGATTGATGCCCTGGAAAACTCCCTGCGCCCCTTTGGTATCAGGGAAGTAGTACGCACAGGTAAAATCGCCATGCTCCGGGGAGCGAAAACCAGGGGAATGGAGGCCAGCGGCGATGGGACAGGAGACTAGGGAACGCACCGGTGCCCGGGCTGTGATGGAGGTCCTGCAGGCCGAAGGCGTGGAACTGGTCTTTGGCTATCCCGGCGGCGCCGTCCTGCCCCTGTACCATGAACTGGCCCGGACTTCCATCCGTCATATCCTGGTCCGCCAGGAGCAGAATGCCGTCCACGCTGCCAGCGGTTACGCCCGCACCAGCGGTAGGACGGGCGTCTGCTTTGCCACCTCCGGTCCCGGGGCCACCAACCTGGTAACGGGGATTGCTACGGCCTACATGGATTCCGTGCCGGTAGTAATCTTTACCGGCCAGGTACCAACCTCTCAGGTCGGCAGTGATGCCTTCCAGGAAACCGATATTACGGGAATCACCATTCCCATTACCAAGCATAATTACCTGGTCAAGGATGTTGAGGAACTGCCCCGTATTGTCAAAGAAGCCTTTTATATCGCCAGCACCGGTCGCCCGGGGCCAGTGCTGGTGGATCTCCCTAAAGACGTAGCCCTGGCTCCCTGCCAGGCACCGGTTCCGGAGAAGGTTGAGCTGCGGGGCTATAAACCTACCTACCAGGGCCACCCGGGCCAGCTCCGCGCCCTGGCAAAGCTCCTCCAGGAAGCCGAGCGGCCGGTACTGTTTGCCGGTGGCGGGGTGGTGGTTTCCGGGGCGGAACGATATTTGCAGGAACTGGCAGAAAAAATCCAGGCGCCGGTGGCTACTTCACTTACCGGCCTGGGGGCTTTTCCTGAAGATAATCCCCTTTCCCTGGGAATGGTCGGCCTGCACGGCAAACCCTGTGCCAACCACGCCGTTATGGAATGTGATTTGCTGGTAGGCCTGGGGGTTCGCTTTGATGACCGGGTGACGGGGGTAATAGAAAAATTTGCACCCCAGGCTAAAATAGCTCATGTGGATATTGACCCGGCAGAAATCGGTAAAAACGTGCGGGTAGACCTGCCCCTGGTGGGGGATATTAGCTGTGTCCTTAGGGAACTCCTGCTCCTGGTAGAGCCGGCCGGGCACCCGGCGTGGCTGGAGCGGGTTAAAACCCTGCGCAATAATTACCCCCTCACTTACGGCCGGGGCGGTGAGGTGCGGCCCCAGTGGGTCATCGAACGCCTGGGAGAAATGACCCGCGGCCGGGCCATCATTACCACCGACGTTGGCCAGCACCAGATGTGGGCGGCCCTCTTTTACGGCTATACTGAGCCCCGCACCTTTATTTCCTCCTGTGGCCTGGGCACTATGGGTTACGGCCTGCCGGCAGCCATCGGCGCCGCCCTCGCCCGGCCGGACAGGCAGGTGTGGGTCATTACCGGCGACGGCAGTTTCCAAATGGGGATGGCCGAGCTGGGTACGGCCGTGGAGCAGGGATTACCCTTAAAGATTTTGCTTTTTAACAACCAGAGCCTGGCCATGGTGCGCCAGCTGCAGCATTTTTACTACGAACGCCAGTATACAGCCGTGAAATTCACGGGTAACCCCGATTTCGTCCGCCTGGCAGAGTGCTATGGGGCAACCGGCTTGCGTATTACTAAACAGGAAGAAGTGGTACCGGTGCTGGCGCAGGCCATGCAGAATGATGGTCTCACCCTTATTGAGTGCCTGATCAGCGAAGAGGAAATGGTTTACCCTATGGTCCTGAATGGAGCCGCCCTGAACGAAATGCTCCTACCGGAATAAACTGGCCAAGGAAGGTTGATGTGTCTTGCCGGATACCAGCAAAAGGATTTATATCTTTGATACTACCTTGCGTGATGGCGAGCAGTCGCCCGGGGTAAGCCTCAACGTCGAGGAAAAGCTGAAAATTGCCCACCAGCTGGCCCGCCTGGGGGTTGACGTCATTGAAGCCGGCTTCCCCATTGCCTCCCCCGGCGACTTTGAAGCCGTGCGGGCCATAGCCCGGGAAGTAGAGGGCCCGGTGATCGCCGGCCTGGCGCGCATCAATGACCGGGATATCGATCGCGCCTGGGAGGCGCTGCAAGAAGCCAGGCGGCCGCGGATTCATGTCTTTATTGCTACCTCCGACATTCATTTAAAATACAAGCTGCGCATGACGCGGGAAGAGGTCCTGGCCGCCGTCCGTAAAGGGGTGGCCCGGGCCAAAAGCTACTGCCAGGACGTGGAGTTTTCCCCGGAAGACGCTTCCCGGAGCGACATCGACTTCCTGTGCCAGGTGCTGGCGGCAGCCATTGAGTCCGGGGCCACCGTCCTCAATATCCCGGATACCGTCGGCTATGCCACCCCGGCCGAGTTTGGTCATCTTATAGCCGAGATTCGCCGGCGGGTACCGGGGATTGAGAAGGTGCAAATCAGCGTCCACTGCCATAACGACCTAGGGCTGGCGGTGGCCAATTCCCTGGCGGCCATTGAGAACGGAGCCCTCCAGGTAGAAGGGGCCATCAACGGCATCGGTGAGCGGGCCGGCAATACGGCCCTGGAAGAGCTGGTAATGGCCCTCTATACCCGCCGTGACTATTACGGCTGCCACACCGCCATTGTTACCGAGGAGATCTACCGTACCAGCAAGCTGGTGAGCAGCCTGACGGGCATGCCCGTCCAGTACAATAAGGCTATCGTGGGCAAAAACGCCTTCGCCCATGAGGCCGGTATCCATCAGGACGGCGTCCTGAAGGAGCGCACCACTTATGAGATTATGAACCCCACCATGATCGGCGTGGTCCAGAGCAATATTGTCCTGGGTAAGCACTCCGGCCGCCATGCCCTGCGTAGTCGCCTGGAGGAACTGGGCTTTAAACTGAATGAAGCGGAACTCGACAAAGCCTTTGCCCGCTTCAAGGAACTGGCCGATCGCAAGAAGGAGATCAGCGACCGCGACCTGGAAGCCATTGTCGAGCACGAAGTTAAACAGATCCCCGAAAAATTCGCCCTGGAGCATATCCACATCTCCACAGGTAACCGGGTGGTACCAACGGCCACCATCGGTCTCCGGGTGGGCGAGGAATTAAAAGAAGAGGCGGCCTGCGGCGAAGGACCGGTGGATGCTGCCTTCAAGGCTATCGACAAGATAACGCGCATTCCTGTTTGTCTTAAATCCTACACCCTCAACGCCGTTACCGGCGGCAAAGACGCTGTGGGCGAGGTAACCGTCAAGGTCGAGTATGCCGGCCGGGTCTTTATCGGGCGGGGCATCAGCACCGACGTCCTCGAAGCCAGCGCCCGCGCCTACGTGAACGCGATTAATAAAGTCGTTTACGAGATTGGGGAAGAGAACCTGCAGGTTTTGGAAGCATGAAACAGGAAGTCTGAAGTCGGAACAGAGGATGGAGCGAACCATAATAGTTTGGGGCTGGCATTTGTTTGCAGCGAGCGACTTGGTCTGAGCGGCGAAGCGGCCGCAGGCTGTGCCGAGGAGCGAGGGCGGGGCCGAGGACAGGAGGTCCGAGGCCGGCCTTTGAGGCAAGGATGCCGAATAGGCCGCCCAGCACTCACAGTAACCAAGTTACAGCAACCAGTTCTTCGGTTTATGCAGTCGTACTACCTTTGGAGGTACCTGAGTTTAGTGAGTGCTGGGTGCCCGAGCCCTGGTTGACCCAGCACTCAACTCGGCAACAGTTTTGTTCGCGAAGTGACACCTATTATAAACGAGTTGAGTGCAGGCCGCTCCGCGAAGACCACGGAGCGAGCGCAAACATGGCCAGCCAAAGATAAGTTATTTTCGGAGGAAGAAGGTAAACTCCATGGGCATGACCATCACCGAAAAGATCCTGGCCGCCCACGCCGGCCTCGAACATGTCGAGCCGGGCCAGCTCATCAACGCTAAGGTAGATCTGGCCCTGGGGAACGACATCACCGCGCCCCTGGCCATAAAAGAATTCAAGCAACTGGGGATAAAGAAGGTCTTCGACCCGGAAAGGGTCGTCCTGGTGCCGGACCACTTCACCCCGGCCAAGGACATCAAGTCCGCCGAGCAGGCTAAAATTTTGCGTGAATTCGCCCGGGAGCAGGGGCTCACCCACTATTTTGAAATCGGCCGCATGGGCATCGAGCACTGCCTGCTGCCGGAGGCGGGCCTGGTCGGCCCCGGGGACCTGGTCATCGGGGCCGACTCCCACACCTGCACCTACGGGGCCCTCGGGGCCTTTGCCACCGGGGTCGGTTCTACAGACCTCGCCGCCGCCATGGCCACCGGCGAGCTGTGGTTTAAAGTACCCGAGACTATCCTCTTCCGCTACCACGGCAAGCTCCAGCCCTGGGTTGGGGGCAAAGACCTCATCCTCTATACCATCGGCCAGATCGGGGTCGACGGCGCCCGCTACATGGCTATGGAATTCACCGGCGAAGCCATTACCAACCTCTCCATGGACGGCCGCTTCACCATGGCCAACATGGCCATCGAAGCCGGCGGCAAGAACGGCATCTTCCCGGTGGACGAAAAGACCCTGGCATACATTCAGGGTCGCCTTAAACGCGACTACCACATCTACCGGAGCGACCCTGATGCCCGCTATGCCCGGGAAATAGACATTGACGCCGGTAAGATCGAACCCCAGGTAGCCCTGCCCCACCTGCCCGAGAACGCCAGGAGCGTCAAAGAAATAGGCGAAATTAAAATCGACCAGGTGGTCATCGGCAGCTGCACCAACGGCCGCCTGGAGGACCTGCGGGTAGCGGCACAGACCCTCAAGGGGCAAAAGGTCCATCCCGAAGTAAGGCTCATCGTCATACCCGGCACCCAGAAGATCTACGCAGAAGCCCTGGCCGAAGGGCTGATAGCAACCTTCATTGCCGCCGGCGCCGCCGTCTCCACCCCCACCTGCGGCCCCTGCCTGGGCGGTCACATGGGGATTCTGGCCAGAGGCGAGCGGGCCCTGGCCACAACCAACCGCAACTTCGTGGGCCGTATGGGCCATCCGGAAAGCGAAGTCTATCTAGCCGGCCCGGCCGTAGCCGCCGCCAGCGCCGTTAAAGGGCGCATCGCCGCCCCCGAGGAGGTAGTAAAATGATCATCCAGGGTAAATGCCACACCTTCGGCAACGACATCGACACCGACGCCATCATTCCGGCCCGGTACCTGAATACCTCCGACCCGGAAGAACTCGCCCGCCACTGCATGGAGGACGCCGACCCCACCTTTGCCGGGCGGGTGCAAAAAGGGGAGATTATCGTGGCCGGGAAAAACTTCGGCTGCGGCAGTTCCCGGGAGCACGCGCCGGTAGCCATCAAGGCCGCCGGGGTGGCGGCGGTCATCGCCGCCTCCTTTGCCCGCATCTTCTACCGCAACGCCATCAACATCGGCCTGCCCATCTTTGAGTCCCCGGCCGCGGCGGCAGGGATAACCGCCGGGGATGAAGTAAAGATTGACGCCGAGAAGGGCGAAATTGTGAACCTTACTAAAGGGGAAACCTACCAGGCGGCGCCCTTCCCGCCCTTCATGCAGGAACTCATTGCCGCCGGGGGGCTGATGCCCTACGTGGCCAGGAAGGTGAAGGCGCATGTATAAAATTGCCGTTTTGCCCGGTGACGGCATTGGCCCCGAGATTGTCCCGGAGGCGGTAAAGGTCCTGGAGGTTGTCGGCCGCCGCACGGGGATAGAGTTCCAGTTTACCGAGGCCCTGGTAGGGGGAGCGGCCATTGATGCCCGCGGCCAGGCTTTACCACCGGAAACCCTGGACCTCTGCCGCCAGAGCGACGCCGTGCTCCTGGGGGCGGTGGGCGGTCCTAAATGGGATGCCCTGCCGCCGGAGGAACGCCCGGAAACGGCCGCCCTCCTGCCATTGCGCAAGGAGCTTGGCCTTTACGCCAACTTAAGGCCGGCCTACCTCTTTGAGCCCCTGGCGGAGGCTTCGCCCTTAAAACGGGAAATTGTTGCCGGTACCGACCTGATCATTGTCCGGGAGCTCACGGGCGGCCTCTACTTCGGCCCGAAAAAGCGGGAAAAGGCGGGTGCAGGCGAGGTAGCCTACGACACCATGCTCTATTCCACGGCGGAAATAGAGCGCATCGCCCGCCTGGCCTTTGAGATAGCCAGTAGCCGCCGCTGCCATTTAACCAGCGTTGACAAAGCCAACGTCCTCACCAGCTCGCGGCTGTGGCGGGACACGGTAGATGGGCTTAAGGGCGAGTTTCCCGAGGTTACCCTGGAGCACATGTATGTTGACAACTGCGCCATGCAGCTGGTCCGCCGGCCGGCCCAGTTTGATGTGATTGTGACGGAAAATACCTTTGGCGACATTTTAAGCGACCAGGCTTCCGTCCTGACGGGCTCCATCGGCATGCTGCCCTCGGCCAGCATTGGCGGTCAAGTGGCCCTTTATGAACCGGTCCACGGCTCCGCCCCGGATATTGCCGGGCAGCAAAAGGCCAATCCCCTGGCGACCATCCTCTCGGCAGCCATGATGCTCAAGTACTCCTTCAAGATGGACCAGGCAGCGGCAGCCGTGGAGGCAGCCGTCGGCCGGGTGCTGGCTAAAGGTTACCGTACCGCGGATATCTACGTGCCGGGGACCAGCCTGGTAGGTACGGCCGAAATGGGTGCCCTGGTACGGCGGGAGCTGCAAGAGGGATAGCCTATGCCGGAAAAGATCTATGTCTATGACACTACCCTCCGGGACGGCAGCCAGGGCGAGGGCATCAGCCTGTCGGTAGAAGACAAATTAAAGATTGCCGCCCGCTTGGACCGGCTGGGCGTGGACTATATCGAAGGCGGCTGGCCCTGGGCCAACCCCAAAGATATGGAGTTTTTCCTCCGGGCCAGGGAGATTATCTGGCGGCAGGCTAAACTCGCGGCCTTTGGCCGCACCCGCAAGCCCGGCGGGAAAGCTGAGGAAGACGCCAACCTGCTGGCCATCAGGCGGGCCGGGGTGAAGGTGGCCACTATCTTCGGCAAGGCATGGGACCTCCATGTAACGGCGGCCCTGGAGACGACCCTGGAGGAAAACCTGGCCATGATTGCCGACAGTATCGCCTTCCTGGTGGAGGCGGGCCTGGAAGTAATCTTTGATGCCGAGCACTTTTTTGACGGCTTCAAGGCCAACCCCGATTATGCTCTGGCTACCTTGAAGGCCGCGGCGGCTGCCGGGGCCAGCTGGGTGGTCCTGTGCGATACCAATGGCGGCTGCCTGCCTGGTGATGTCGCCGCCGCCGTAGCCCGGGTACGCCAGGAGATCCAGGTACCCCTGGGCATTCATACCCATAACGACGGCGACCTGGCCGTGGCCAATACCCTGGCCGCCGTAACCGCCGGCTGCCGCCAGGTGCAGGGAACCATCAACGGTTTAGGCGAGCGCTGCGGCAATGCCAATTTGTGTTCTGTATTGCCCAACCTGGAACTGAAGATGGGCTACCAGTGCCTGCCCGCCGGGCAATTGAGCTTTCTCACGGAAGTCTCCCGCTATGTCAGCGAGATTGCCAATGTGGTACCGGCCGGTAACCAGCCCTTTGTCGGCTACAGCGCCTTTGCCCATAAGGGCGGCATCCATGTGAGCGCCGTCTTAAAGGCCTCCCACACCTACGAGCACATCCGTCCCCAGCTGGTGGGAAACGAACGGCGCATACTAATGTCGGACCAGGCCGGGGCCAGCAACCTGCGCTGTAAGGTAGAAGAGATGGGCCTGGAGCTTTCCCCGGAAAAGGAACGGGCCGTCATGAACGGCATTAAGGAAATGGAACGCCAGGGCTACCAGTTCGAAGGGGCCGACGCTTCCCTGGAATTATTTTTACGGAAAACAACGGGGGAATACCGGCAGCCCTTTGAAGTAGAGTACGTCAAGACCCTAGTGGAAAAGCGGCCCGGGCAGGAAGCCATCGCCGAAGCCATTGTTAAACTCAAGGTGGGTGACCAGGTAGTCCATACGGCGGCCGAAGGCAATGGTCCCGTCAATGCCATGGACAACGCCCTGCGCAAGGCCCTGGAGGAAGTTTTCCCGGCCATCGGCCGCATGCGCCTGACGGACTACAAGGTGCGGGTCCTGGATGAAAAGGATGCCACCAGCGCCAAGGTCAGGGTCCTTATTGAGTCCCGGGACGGCAGCAGCTCGTGGAATACCGTCGGCGTCTCCACCAACATCATCGAGGCCAGCTGGGAAGCCCTGCTGGACAGCATGGAATACGCCCTCTTAAAGCAGTCCCGGGAGTTAAACAAAAAAGCGGCAGCCACTTAAAAAAGCCAGGCTTTTTATTTTGCCTGGCTTTGCTTTGGCGCTTGTTTATCAGGGGGCAGGGGTTTAGCATACTGCCAACGGGGCAGGGAAGTTCCCGGCAACTGCAGGTCCTGCTCTTTTTTAATGTCGGGGTAAATATTGAACATGTTATTGAGGTTCTCAATCAGGCCGCCGGTGAAGGTTAAACCCTTCTCCAGGGTATGGGGGTCACCGATGGCTTTGATGACAATGGGATAGAGGAGCTTCTGGCCGTCGATGGTGATGTAAACCCGCGACCCCTCTTCTTTATCGGCAATGGCAGTGAAGGCGCCGATGCGGTGGTCATTGATGGCGATGGCTTCGGCTCCGGAGGCCCAGAGCTCGTTGACGATGTCTACCAGATCCTCATAGAGAAGAGGGGCGTCGCCGGTAATGGTAACCGTAATCCCCGGGCCTTTGACAGGACTAAGGCCGGTGCTTATCTGCAGGCGGGCCAGCTCTTTTTCCAGAGCCGTTTCGGCGTCACTATCCTGGCCGGAACCGGTCTTAAGAGTGAAGAGCTGCTGCTGGAGCTGGGCAATCTCACCCTGCAGCTGGCTGCGCTTGCTGCTCAAATTTTTCCACATGGCCACCAGGTCTTCGGTTTTCTGGGCTTCCAGGGAGCTGGCCAGCAGCCGCTGGGTACGAAACTGGAGCGATAAAAGCAGGCCCAGAATTAAGAAGACAACGGTCAGGGAAACAGGCCAGTATTTTCCTCGCATTTATTACTGCCCCCCTGCTTTAACCAGCCGGACGTAGTCCTGGGAAAAACCGCCTTTATACGCGGGCAGGGTTAGGTTCTGGGATTTGGTTACCTTGACAGGGAAGTCGCGGCTTTTTAAGTAAGAAAAGTCAACTGCCTTCTGAATGGCTGCCTCCAGGCTATCGGGGTTGCCTATAGCCTGAACCTCGTAAGGCGGGGCCAGGCGGGTGGAATTCACCAGGATGACGGTGCCGACGCAACGGATGTCCGAGCTGGTGACAATCCGCTGGCCGTTGACGGCAATAGCTTCGGCGCCGGCAGCCTTTAATTCATTGACCAGGTAGAGGACATTCTTATCATGAATTATATAATCTTCCGGATTATAGGTTGCCGGTGAACTGTTTTTAGCCGCCTGGGCGCCGGCGTTATTATCATCCAGGGTAACGGTTATCCCCGGTCCCGTCACGGGAGTTAGGCCGGCAGCCAGTTTCAGGGCTTCTATTTCCTGCTGCAGCTGGGCCAGCCGGCCCTTTCCTTGAGCGCGATCCTTCTGGAGGGCTTCAATCTGGCTGCGCAGGTCGGCGATGGTATTTTCCAGGGATGCGTCTTCTTTTTCCAGGGAATGAATAATATCAATGAGTTCGGGATCCTTCCGTTCTATAGCCGCGGTGGCCTGGTGGGAACGCCACTGCCAGGCTACCAGGAGCCCGGAAAAAAGGCTGATGAGGAGCAGGGAAAGATAAATTTTACGCACTAGGGACTCCTCCTTTAGCGCTATTTTATATGAAGTCTTGCCCGGTGGCAACTAGTAAAAACGGGCAGCCATAAAAAGAAGGGATTTAGCCTCTACCTGTCGAATGAAGTGACTGGACCATCATATACTAACTAAAGCTGGCGGGAAAATTTGGGGTGACTGGTTTGGCGGCCCTGTGGCGCTACTTGTTATCGTTAAACATAATCGACCTTCTGCGGATAATCCTTGATATCAGCATCGTCGCCTTTGTCATTTATAAATTCATCATGCTCATCAGGGGCACACGGGCCGTCCAGCTGATCAAGGGACTGGTGGTGCTGGTGGTAGCCTCGGTCATTGCCGAGCGCCTGCACCTGACCACCATTAACTGGCTTTTAAGCCAGTTGCGCCTGGTGATTGTCGTGGCCCTGCCGGTAGTCTTCCAGCCGGAACTGCGGCGTGCCCTGGAACAACTGGGCCGGGGCAAGTTTTTTGCCCGTCCCTTGACGGTCCTGGGCGCCGAAGATATGGAAAAGCTTATTAATGAGCTGGTGCGGGCCGCCCAGGTGCTGGCTAAAAACCGTACCGGCGCCCTGATAGTTGTCGAGCGGGAGACGGGCCTCAATGATTATATCGAGACGGGCATCCGCGTCGACGGCGTAGTTTCCGCCGAGCTGTTAATTAATATCTTTGTACCCCTGACGCCCTTCCACGACGGGGCAGCCATTATTCGTGGGGACCGG
Source organism: Neomoorella stamsii (assembly GCF_002995805.1). Taxonomy (GTDB): domain Bacteria; phylum Bacillota; class DSM-521; order Neomoorellales; family Neomoorellaceae; genus Neomoorella; species Neomoorella stamsii. The sequence goes on along the minus strand of NZ_PVXL01000040.1, from coordinate 129,669 downwards.
GTGGTAGCCGCCGGCTGTTTTCTGCCCCTTTCCGAAAGCCCCTATTTAAGCAAGCAGCTGGGGACCAGGCACCGGGCGGCTCTGGGCATCAGTGAAATATCCGACGCCGTGGTCCTGGTGGTCTCGGAAGAAACGGGCGCCATTTCCGTTGCCGAGGGGGGGAAGCTGACCCGCTTCCTGGATGAGAAAAACCTGAAGGAACTCCTCCAGAGTTTATTATTACCGCAGGTTAACCACAGTACTTTCTTCTGGCCCTGGAGGTCGTAAGAATGCGGGAGCATTTTCGCCAGGATTGGATTTATCGCCTGCTGGCAGTCGCTTTGGCCATTATTCTCTGGATGTATGTAACCGGCGAGCAGAACCCCACCGGGGAAAAGGTGGTCCGGGTCCCCCTGGAAACAGAAAACTTGAGGGAGGGCCTGGTGGTTGCCGACCGCCCGGCGGAAGTCCAGGTGCGGGTGGAGGGGCGCAAGGCCGCGGTAAATACTTTGCTGTCCAGGGACGTCCATGCCTTTGTTAGCCTGCGGGAGGCTAAAGTCGGTGATAATCTTTTACCCGTCCGGGTCGAGGTACCGGAAGGGATAAATGTAATTCACGTGAACCCTTCCCAGGTGACGATAAAACTAGATAAAATTGAGCAGGTACAGCTGCCGGTCCAGGTGAACCTCCTGGGCACGCCGGTCAGCGGCTACCGGGCGCTGGAACCGGTCATCAAGCCTTCCCAGGTAGTTGTTTCCGGTTCTGCTGAAACCCTGAAAAGCATCGGCCGGGTCTATGTGGAGGCCAAAATCGACCAGGCCAGCGGCAACTTCCTGGCCCAGCTGCCGGTAAAGCTGGCTGACCGGGAGGGTCGTCCTTTGCAGGAATGGTTAACCGTCTCCCCGGAAGTGGTAGAAACATTTGTACCTGTAGTCCAGGACATGCCCAGCAAGTTCCTGGCGGTGCGTCCCCAGCTGGCAGGCGAGCCGGCCAAAGGCTATGCCGTCCAGCGGGTAATTCTCCAGCCGGAAGTGGTGGAGGTCTTTGCTCCCTACAACCATTTAGCGGCCCTGGATTATATCAATACGGCCCCAATTAATATTGCCGGGGCTATGAAGAATGTTACGGCGGAGACGAACCTGGAAATACCGGCTGGCGTACAGGTCAGCAGCTTCCCGCGGGTAAGGGTGGTAGTGGAGATAGGCAAGGCTGCCAATCCTGCCAGCACGCCGTGACAGTAGCGATTTTCCAGCAAGAACATATAATGCAGTAAACAGGTGAGAGCATGGTAAAGTTATTCGGTACTGACGGAGTCCGCGGGGTGGCCAACGCCGGCCTTACCCCGGAGTTAGCCTTTCGCCTGGGACGCGCCGGCGCTGCCGTCCTGGCGGGGCCGGAAGGCCGGGCCAGGGTGGTGGTGGGCCGGGACACGCGTATTTCCGGCGATATGCTGGAAGCCGCCCTGGTGGCCGGCATTTGTTCTGTCGGGGGTGACGTCCTGAAGGTAGGGGTGGTGCCTACCCCGGCGGTAGCCTGGTTGACCCGGGCCCTGGAAGCCGATGCCGGCGTAGTGATCTCGGCGTCCCACAACCCCGTGGCGGACAACGGCATTAAATTCTTCAGCGCCAGCGGGCACAAACTGCCTGACCCGGTGGAAGAAGAGATTGAACGGCTGGTCCTGGAAGCGGAAGATAACCTGCCCCGGCCGGTTGGCGTGGAGCTGGGGCGGGTGCGGGAGCTGGAGGAGGCTGCCGAGCGCTACATTGCCCATATCTGCAGTACCGCCGGGCGGGGCCTGGCCGGCCTGCGGGTGGTGCTGGACTGCGCCTATGGTGCCGCCTGCCGGGTCGCGCCGGCGGTTTTCCAGCGCCTGGGGGCGGAAATTTACCTCTTGCATAATACCCCCGATGGGACTAATATAAACGTCGGGTGCGGTTCCACCCACCCGGAGGTTCTCCAGGCTGAGGTTGTCGCCCGGGGGGCCGATGTGGGCCTGGCCTTTGACGGTGACGCCGACCGGGTGATTGCCGTGGATGAAAAGGGGCAGGTGGTCGATGGCGATGCCATCATGACCATCCTGGCCCTGTACCGCCAGGAGCAGGGAGGCCTGCCCGGCGGCCAGGTAGTGGTGACGGTCATGAGCAACTTCGGCCTCCACCAGGCCCTGACGGCAGCGGGCCTGCGGGTGCACCAGACCCGGGTCGGCGACCGCTATGTCCTGGAGGAGATGCTAAGGACGGGTGCCGTCCTGGGCGGCGAGCAGTCGGGCCACATTATCCTCCTGGAACATAATACTACCGGTGATGGCCTGCTTACCGGGGTGCAGCTGTTACAGGTCATGGCCGCCACCGGCCGGCCCCTGTCGGAACTGGCGGCTGCCATGCCCCACCTGCCCCAGCTGCTGGTCAATGTAACGGTGGCGGATAAAGAGGCCGCCATGGCCAGCCCTGCCCTCCTGGCAGCCGTAGCGGCGGCCCGGGAGCAGCTGGCGGGCCGGGGCCGGGTCTTAGTCAGGCCTTCGGGAACAGAACCCATTATCCGCCTCATGGTAGAAGGCCCGGACAGGGAAGAGCTGGAGGCTATTATGGCCTGCCTGCAGCGAGCTGCCGCCGGGCTGTGAGCCCTGTCGGCAAAGGAGCGCAGGAACTGCCGGATGCCGCCGCTGTTACTCGGCAGCACCAGGGTACGAAAGGGCCAGGCTGTTTTAAGCCGGCTTATCACCGCCGTTACTACCTGGTGGCGCCGGGGCATAAGGAAATCCGTTCTGGGAAAAGGGGGTGATTCTTACCCGGGCTGCAGGAGGTCCTGGTTATCCAGCAGGTTCAAGGGGAGAGATAAAGGATCAGGACAAAGGCAAGCGCCGGGACCAGCCGGCCCGCCGTTTATGCCCGGGTGAGCCAGGAGGGCCATCCAGGCAGGCGGGTGCCGGAGGGTTGACGAGGCGGGGGTTGATCGAGGCATCGGCGGGTGCCCCCCGGTCTGGTTACGACCGTCAAAGGCGCTACAAAACCCGGGAGTAATCCCGGGGACAAAGGGCGCCGGGTAACCCTTTATCTCTCCCTGGTTAAAAAAATACAGGGAGAGTGAGCTCTATATGTGCGGTATCGTTGGTTATCTGGGCCCGCGCCCGGCGGTCCCTATATTGGTTCAGGGACTGGAAAGGCTGGAATACCGGGGTTATGATTCTGCCGGTATAGCGGTATTGAACGGCGGGGGGTTGGTAGTAGAAAAGAGCGCGGGTAAGCTCCATGTCCTGAAGAGCCGTCTCAATGGCAATCTTAACGGGGCCCGGGTAGGCATCGGCCACACCCGCTGGGCCACCCACGGCCGGCCGTCCGACGTCAACGCCCATCCCCATCTGGACTGCACGGGCAAGTTTGCCGTCGTCCACAACGGCATCATTGAAAACTACCAGGAACTGCGTGAGCAGCTTGTGGACGCCGGTCACCGCTTTATTTCCGAGACGGATACGGAAGTCCTGGCCCACCTGGTGGAACAATTTTATGAAGGCGACCTGCTCCGGGCGGTCCTCAAGATGCTGCCGGGCTTACGCGGCTCCTATGCCCTGGCCGTGGCCAGCGCCTACCACCCCCAGGAGCTGGTTGGGGTACGCCAGGACAGCCCTTTGATTGTAGGCCTGGCCGATGGGGAAACTTATCTGGCTTCAGATATACCGGCCTTGCTGGCTTATACGCGTGATACTTATATTTTAGAAAACGGGGAAATTGTGCATATCAGACCCGAAGGCGCAAAGGTTTTTGATGCTCAAGGAATACCCAAATCCAAAGAGATATATCACGTAGGTTGGGATTTCCAGGCGGCCGAAAAAGGCGGCTATGCCCATTTCATGCTCAAAGAAATTCACGAGCAGCCCCGGGCATTACGCGATACCCTGAGCGGCCGCCTGCAGCCTGACGGCAAGGTAAAGTTAGAAGGCGTGAATTTAACAGCCGCAATGGCTGCTTCTATTGAAAAAATAGCCGTTATTGCCTGTGGTACCGCCCATTATGCCGGTATGGTCGGCAAGTATCTCATGGAGAAGCTGCTGCGCCTGCCTGTGGAAGATGACATTGCCTCCGAATTTCGTTACCGCGACCCCATTCTTAATGAAAAAACCCTGGGCCTGGTTATCAGCCAGTCCGGCGAAACAGCGGATACCCTGGCCAGCCTGCGGGAGGCTAAAAAAGCAGGGGCGCAGATTCTGGCCATTACCAACGTCGTCGGCAGCTCGGTGGCCAGGGAAGCCGACCACGTCATTTACACCTGGGCGGGGCCGGAAATCGCCGTGGCCTCCACCAAGGCCTATCTAACCCAGGTGGCGGCCCTCTATCTCCTGGCCCTGTACCTGGGAGAAAGGCGCGGCGCGGCTCCCTGGGCACCCGGGCTGGCCCGGGGCCTCAAGGAATTGCCGGGCCGCGTGGAGGAAGTATTAAAGCTGGAGCCCCGGATACGCGAGCTGGCCGGCCGCATGGCTGCCCACGAACACGCCTTTTTCATCGGCCGCGGCCTTGATTATGCCGTTTCCCTGGAAGGAGCCCTGAAGCTTAAGGAGATCTCCTACCTCCATGCCGAGGCCTATGCGGCCGGTGAACTGAAGCACGGCACCTTGGCCCTGATCGAAGAAGGCACGCCGGTGGTGGCCCTGGCCACCCAGGCGGAACTCCTGGAGAAGATGCTCAGCAACATCAAGGAAGTTAAGGCACGCGGCGCCTGGGTGCTGGCCCTGACCCAGGAAGGCAACACAGCGGTAGCTGCCGAGGCCGACGCCGTCCTCTACCTGCCGCCGGTATCGTCCCTGCTGGCGCCGGTGGTGACGGTAGTACCCCTGCAGCTGCTGGCCTACTACACCGCCGTCGCCCGCGGCTGCGACGTCGATAAACCGCGCAACCTGGCCAAGAGCGTGACGGTGGAGTAGCAAGATAGAATAATTCTGTTATCCTGATGTGTTGACCTTGGTTCTTCTTGCCAAGAAAAAGGCTCTCTTTCCAGATTGGGAAGAGGGCCTTTTCCTTTGAATTCATGTTGCGAACATAGTATAATCATGATTAGACTAATGATGCGAGGTACTAAAAATGGTTTTTGTAAACCGCCAAACTGAATTGAACTGGCTGGAGGAAGTTTATAAAAGCGGTTGTGCCCAGTTGCTGGTGTTATACGGCCGCCAGCGGGTTAACCTGCATCCAAAATAACAGGCTAACTCAAGTATCTCCGTATTACTGCAGCTATAAATGGTCTAAAATCATCGAGATGGTTCTGAATGACATTCCAGATTTCAGCAGCATCAATTTCGTCATAAAGATGGACTACCCGGTTGCGGAAGCGGGCCATGGCTTTATAGGTATCTTCCAGCTGCTGCGGTATCAAGCCGTTGTGGGCCGCCAGCTCAACCGTTTCGACGTAGGACTTAGGTAATCCCCACCCTTCTCTGGAGATAATATGAGCACAAATGTCCAGCATAGCTTCGATGGCTACCTGCAGCATTCTTGTGGCGGCGGCTTCGTACAAGCTATTTGATTGGAACTAGCTTAAATCCATACCTTGGAACTTTTTTAGCTCCCTCAATTCTTGTCGCATAAACTGCAACTTCTGGCGGATTTTTTCCCTATCAACCGTCACAGAAATTCCTCCCGCAGGCTAGCATCAAAATCCTGGTACAGGTTCTTCAAGTCGGGTTCAAAATCACAATAACGGCGAATGACCCCTTCCTTGAAATCGGCCAAGAGTATTTCATCTTTAACATACAGGAGGCGCCCTGTTTCTAATACCCGCATTTGCAGGGTCACCGGAACGCGATGCAGGTTCACCACGTTGATATCGTCGCTCCGCCCAATATGGCAAAATTCGGACAGCAGCTCCAATTCGCGCTTATAGTCCCACGAGGTTTCCGGCATTGGCAATACAGCCAGATCAATATCCGATAGTGCCGTTTGCCACTCCGTACCGTAGGAGCCATATAAATACAAGGCCAGGACCTCCGCCTGCCTGCCGGCGAAATCCGCCAAGCTTTTTAATTGCTTGGGAGAAAGGGTTATTTTTTCTAATTTGCGGCTCAATCTGACCACAATATCACACCCCGATTATCAGGTGTAAGGTTTCTTATTTTACAGAAAATCGTGCACCGGAAAGCTTCACCAGAGCAGAGACACCGCCGCATCCAATCGAGCTGGCTGAACATTAACTAACCTCGATACCCTAAGAGGTCTGATGCTCATTCTGTGGAGAACCATTTCTTCAGGGTCGCTTTTAACTTTAAAAACGCCGGGTTTGCGCAGCTTTCCAGGCTTACAGATATGGCTAATTGATAATACAATGAAGAAGAACGAGCCTTCCCGGTTAGTTTCAAAGCCCGTTCAAAGGCCTCTTTCGGTCGATTTGGTTTTCCCTTGCGATCTTCTGAAAAACCCTCCTGGATCAACCAGGACCTTAAATCCGTTTCTCTGCCGGTCCACCCGATTATCCGGTTAACATGGGGAGAATTACTCCACACCCATATTTCCAGTTCCGGAGAGATAACAATGGCTACGGCCCGGTCACCACAGCCGGATTGCCTCAGACGTTCTTCAATCTGTTTTTCCAGTTGTTTTCTAGATAGACGTTCGCGGCCGCAGCCCTTATGATCAAGCATTACTAGTGCATAAGTATAGTTACTCGCTATAGAACGTAAAAAATCGTGTCCTCGCAAGAGACACCCGGGGTCATTTTCGGGATGAACGAAACAATCATAGATTAGTTGACGTATCCCTAGTGACTGTGGGCGTGTCAGCAACCCCTTAATTGTGTACTCCATGTTTTTATCGGCCACGAGGACCACCAGGTCCTTAATCATCCAAGCACACCCCCGGCAAAAAGGACACCCAGGTTGGTTTCTCCCTGCCAATGTTTCAACGCCGGGTGTTCGCTGCCCAAGACGATATCGGTGGCGCCTTCGGCGGTCCTGGCGAAGCAAAGAATTTTCTTTGGTTCAGCCAGGCTTAAAATAACCGGAGAATGGGTGGCCAGAAGGATTTGAGCATTGTAAACGGAAGACAGGGACTGGAACATGGTTTCCACTGCCCTGGGGTGAATGCCATTTTCCGGTTCTTCAATCAAGTAAATGCCCTTAAAATCAGGTAGGTAAGCCGGTAGTGTAAGCGCCAGGAGGCGCAGCGTTTCATCCGACGCCATCCATGACGGTACGTTTAAACCGCCACGATAAACCAGCACCAGGTAGCAATGTTTGTCGTCTTCCCTCACTATGGTCTGAATGTCTTCCAGGTCCGGGAGCGCTGTCTGCAGGTGGGCGATCCAGTCTTTAAACTTTTCAGGTGCTTTCTCCCGCAGATTGGTCACCACCCAGGGCAGGTTGGAACCATCCGGTTTGAATCCACGCACCTGCCCGGGAGGACTGGCTTTACGCAAAAGCATACTGTTCAGGATAAACTGTTGCACACCTTCTGTCAATAAGCCTTTTAACCAGGTCGCTACAGGAAACTTGGATTCATCCTCAGGTAGGTTTCCCAGGGCTGATTTACGTGTACCCAGCTTAAATGCAGGCGACCATCCCTTGCCGGGTTCAGAGTAGACTTCAGAATAATAATTATCATTTCCCCCATAAACTTTGTTAACAACGGTACGGCCGTATTTTTTTCCTTTAGGTGTTAGAATTGTTTGCGGCGGCTCAATATAATCAGGAAACAAAGTCCTTTCTTTATAAGGAATTGGCGTTGCTTTTTTAACAAAACCTTTTCAGCAAGTATTTCCGTTTCGCCATGCTCATTCCCCACCTTAACTTCATAGCGTACGGAGTCATAGGGCTGTTTGCCCAGTTGTGCCCGTCGATCTGAAGGAATTCTGGCCTCGATGGCCAGTTCAAGACTATTCCTGTTTCGCATCCAGACCATGTCTTGAAAATTTTTCGTTCTTTCGCCCACTGCGGCATCCAGGCCTTCCGAAACAAGGCTGCCCAGAAAGGAGATTACGTCCAGGAACGTAGTTTTCCCGCTGGCGTTAGGGCCGATTAAAACGTGAAAAGGGCCGAGAGGTTGCTTGATATACCTCAAGCAGCGGAAATTTAATACTTCAATCAAAGTTATCATAAGGTACCCTCGCTAATGTTATAAATTTACATTTATCTGGAATTTTGGATGTAATAACCATAAAGTTCCATATAAATTTCTACCCTGGTTAATATTATAACCACTGCCTGAAAATAAAGAACACCTTAGGTATGTACAGTTTAGGAAAAAATCCTTTATCCTTAAGGCAGGCTATTGCTGCCGGGGGAGGGTCCCGGAATAACCATACAATTTTAACTCAAAACTGTGGGATTAACTTGGCCGGTAAATTCCGCTGGCGTTAAGTGCTACGGTGTGGTAACGGCCATTATCTCCCAGACGATAAAATTCCGCCTGCTGCCGGTCGGGGTCAATGATCCAGTATTCCCTGACGCCGGCAACTTCGTACTCCACAGGTGTCCTCGTCGCACCAGGCCAGGAATTCCTCGAAAGTCATTTTGCCTGGCAGTTAGAGCTTGCAGGTATCGTAAGTTAAAGCTGCCTCCCGGACCACGGCATCCACCTGTTTCGTACTCCCTTTCAGAACCGGAAATTCTATTCCAGAAAATACCCTCCTGGCCTTTAGTATATCATACAATGCTTTTTATTTCAGCCAGTCTTATAACGAAATCCCTACAAACTAGAACTTATGAACAGCGCATGGATTCCAACTCGCTCTATATAATGACTTTAAGGATGTTTCTATCTTTCTAACTGCAGCAACACCTGCCGTTTTCAGCAGGATTTAGGTTGAGTTTTATCAAAATGGTTACTATACCCATAATTCAGGTTTACTGGAGGTAGTTTTTTAAAGGACCAAAAGGCCAGATGACGTTGCCGAAAGAAATACGGGCTGCCCTTGATCTGGAAGAGGGTGACCGGGTTTTGCTCAAGGTTGAACCGGATGGGAAGGTTGTCCTGGAAAAAGCAATAATTATGCCTGCCGGTAAAAAGAATTAATTGCGACATGCCAATGAAAGTTAACCTGTCCAGGACAAAGGCTGGTGTTAAAAATAGCCATGAGAACAGATGAACTTAGAAAACAGATAGAGGCAGCCCGGTCAAGATATTACCGCTTACTACTAATCGTGGGACCGTTTCATTCCGGAAAGACCCAAATTCTTCTTCAATTAGCCCAGGACGCCGGCTGCCCATATATTAATTTGAGCCTTGTCCTTAGCCAGAAGCTGCTTGAATACCCCCACCGGATACGGACGTTGCGGTTGCCAAGAATCGTCGAAGCAATTATTGATGATACGGTGGGAGACACTGTTTTACTGGATAACATTGAGATACTCTTTGACCCTGCTCTCCAGCAGGACCCTTTACGCCTGCTTCAACACATCAGCCGCACCCGGACCATTGTGGCTGCATGGAGTGGAAAATTTGAAGGTCGTACACTTTAACTGCGGGTAACTGTAGTTTGAAGGGTTTCTCACAGCACTTCTAATGTTGGAGAAGATTGGGGGTAACCAGATGGCAATCGTAGGACAGCGATATGCTTATCGAGAACGTGCGCGAATGCTAGGTGAACCAGTTGTGCCTGTAATAGTTGTAAAAGAGGGGCCACCGCGATCACAAAAGGGGCGAATCCGCTACCTCGATGGTGAATACGAGGGCTTCGAAGAGTGGGTCCCCAAAAGTCGACTAGTCGCTCCATGGGAGGAAGCAAATGCATTCTGTGATGACGAACGGAGGCTATTGAATGCGGTAACAGCTTCCGGTGATGTCCAAGGGTCAATTATATATAAGGCTGCTGGAGAAGTATTCGGGGCTATCGCCGAATTGTTTGGCGAGGAGCTTATCTTCTTCGGGTGGAAGGCAATAGAGAAAAACCTAATAATCATTAGTGAATTTGAAGAATCGGTTTGCAAATTGGGCCTTAGGAGAGAAGAACTTCTTTCTGAACCACACGCCTTTATCGACCGTTACGGAGATTACAAGGCTCCATTCCATGTTAGTGAGCGAATTGTGAAAGATTTTTGTGAAAGATTCCCGAAAGAAATTATAAGGTATATACACATCGAGGAAGATAAGTTGCAGCAAGAAAACTATATTGATACCAACACTAGATATGTTGACCTTAGTTCGTGGTGCTGGATAAATTTCCCTATCTTATGGAAACCAATCCGGCTATTCCTTCCATTTTGCAGAAAGTCTGGGACGAGGGATTGAGGAATACTGGGGTAATATGTATTTTGTGTGGTTCCTATGTGGAGGTGATGGAGAGGGGGGTTCTGGGATATAAAAGTGCTCTCTATGGCAGGCGCACCGGGCAATACCTGATTGAGCCCCTGCATTTTCACAATATTGCTGGCTTTTTCCCGGGGAGGGATTCTCTATGGCTTGTGGAAGCCTACGCCGTGCTCGGTGGAGTACCGGCATACCTGCTGGAATTTATGGATGAAGATGATCTTTTTGCCGGCATTGCCCGCCGGGTGTTACGCCGGGGCACTTTCCTTTATGAAGAACCTCGTTTTCTTCTTATGCAGGAACTGCGGGAACCGGCCAATTATTTTGCTGTGCTGAGGGCTATTGCCCATGGTAAAACCCGTTTAAATGAAATGGCGGGCCTGCATGACCGCAGCGCCCCTGTTCCGGGCTAGGCTTTCGGGAGAAGTAATCTCAACGATCAAATCGGGAGCGCCGTCCATGTAGGTTTCTTTTAAAAGGTGGATCCTTTTGTTACTGACGTAAAGGAGGTCGGGCTCGCGCCCCCGGCGTAAGGTTTCCGGCAGTCGCACCAGGAAGGGGGCATCCAGAATTCGTCCAGTTTTTTTGTAATATAAGAACTCACGTATAAAGCTATATAAGAAACCCTTAACGTCCTGGTGCTTTCTCGCTGCTGGCGCCAAGACCACGACCTCCCCGTCCACCCACTCTGCCCAGGTGTCCTCGTCGCACCATGCCAGGAACTCCTCGAAAGTCATTTTGCCTGGCGGTAAGAGCTTGCCGGTATCGTAAGTTAAAGCTGCCTCCTGCACCAAGGTATCCACCTGTTTCGTACCCCCTTTCAAGACGAGAAAGTCTATTCCAGATGCCGCCAGCCGCCTGGCGGACAGCATGAAGGTGGGCAAAAGCGAGCTCCGGGTCGTTGCCGTGCTGGCGCGCCTGCAGCGCGAAACTGAGGCCGGGCGGCGGCAAATACATTAGCCCGGAGTCCCGCAACGAACTCTTTACTTTGATGGGTCGGGGCTCCGGTATCAAGGGCAGTTATGCGAACAAAATTAACGCGATGAAAACCAGATCTTCTTCACCGTTATTGATTATCGAGTGATATTCACCATTTTTTGTTAGAACCATATCGCCTGCCTTAATTATAGATTCCGTCCCGTTGTCATTTACTATTCCCTGGCCGCTAAGTATGTAATAAGCTTCTGAATCGCCGCTATGTTGGTGCCAGCCGATTGATGCACCAGGTTTAAGGGTTAACCGGGCAAATAGTCGTCCCTTGCCATTGAACTCATTTTTGCTTTCTTCTAGTATATGAACCATTGCGACGTTACCTTTGCCACCTCTTAAACCGGTAATTATTTCCTCTTTCATTTCCTGAGCTCTTCTTATCATGCAATATATCCTCCTTTGCAAAATTATATTATCTACCAGCTTTTTCTTTATTTTACCTGAGAAGGTATTAGGGAGCAAGGATAATTTTTTAAATATTGGTGCTTTAAGATACAGGAAGTGGTAATAATGGTGTCCCGACTCTGGTTTTCGGTCCGGCACATTTGCAAAGCGGTAGGGATTGTGGTACATATTAAGGAGGCGATAAACAGGCATAAGGAGTAAGGCTATGAAATTAAAGGTGACCCCCGAGGATTTCGTGGTAAGGGAACTGGCCCGCCTCCCTGCCCGGGAAAAGGGTCCTTACCGGTTGTACCTTTTGGAAAAGAAGGGCTGGAATACCATTGATCTTTTAATACGCCTTGCCAGGGCCCATGACCTTCCCTACCGCCTTTTTGCTTACGGGGGCTTGAAGGACAGGCATGCCCATACCTATCAATACGTTACGGTAAAGCATCCCGCTGATTTAACCTCTGAAGACAAAAACTTTTCCTTGCGGAGCATTGGCTATATGGACCGGCCCATGGGGCCCGACCTCCTGGAGGGAAACGAGTTTGCCATCACCCTCCGCGCCCTCAGCGCAGCAGAGGTATCCCGCATCACCCGCCGGGTTGATGAGGTGCGGGGTTTCGGCTATCCTAATTACTACGACGACCAGCGTTTCGGCAGCATGGACCGCCAGATGGGCCTCATGGCCGAAAGGCTGCTGAAGAGGCACTATAACGGCAGCCTGCAGATCTACCTTACCGGTATTTACCCGGAAGAAAAAAAAGAAGCCAGGGAACGCAAGCTCTTTTTCCGCGAGCACTGGGGTGACTGGGCGACCTGCCTTTCTCGGGCTAAAACCACCATGGAAAGTAGAATGTTTTCCTTGCTCGCAGAGAAACCAAAGGCCTACATAGAGGCTTTGCAGATGATCCCCGGAGAAGAGCTTTCGCTACTTTTTTCGGCCTACCAGAGTTTTCTCTTTAACGAGCTTTTAAGAAGGATTTTGCAGGATCTGGGGCTTGATCTTGTGGCCGTACCCGGAGTAGCCGGGCCCTACCTTTTTTACCGGCGCCTGGAAAGAAAAGAGCTTGCCTGTTTGAAGTCCCTTTTCTTGCCGCTGGCTGCCAGCCGCATGGAGTTTCCCGATGCCCGCACCGAGCAGCTCTTTGTGGCCATCATGGAGGAAAGAGGTATCAAGCGCAGCAGTTTCAACCTGCGTAAAGTCCGGCAGGCCTTTTTTAAGTCGACGCCCAGGGAAGCCGTAGTTTTTCCCGGCGATTTTCATTTGCAGCCCGCGGAGCCTGATGACCTTTACCCCGGCAGGCAGAAAATCCGCCTTTTTTTCAAACTGCCGCGGGGGAGCTACGGTACAATGCTTATCAAGAGGCTGACCATGCCATGATGACTGGCATAGCCAGCGTTTAGGAAACAGCGGTGAGGTAAGAAAAATGGCGGTAAAAGAGCGGCAGCGCCTGGATAAATTGCTGACCCACATGGGGTTTGGTACGCGTAAAGAGATTAAGAAGCTGATTAAAGAAAAACGAGTGCAGGTCAACGGCGAGTTGGCCAGAGAGCCGGGATTACATGTTATCCCCGGCCGTGATCACATTGACGTGGACGGCGAACCCTTAGAGTATAGACAGTACATCTATTTAATGTTAAATAAGCCGCAGGGTGTCCTGTCTGCCACTGAAGATAGATTGGCGAAAGTAGTAGTTGACCTGCTCCCTCCCCGGTATCGCGCCTTTCATCCATTTCCTGTCGGGCGTTTAGACAAAGACGCCGAGGGATTGCTTTTACTTACCAATGACGGCAAGCTGGCCCATCAGCTCCTGTCACCCAAAAAACATGTGCCAAAAACGTATTATGCCGTGGTTTGTGGAATGGTTACAGAAATAGATGTGGAAGCGTTTCGCCAGGGGATAATCTTAGATGACGGTTACCGTACCATGCCGGGTGAGTTAAAGATTCTCTGCCCCGGACCGGAAGCAGAGGTTGAACTCACCATTTATGAAGGAAAATATCACCAGGTAAAACGTATGTTTGCTGCTCTAGGCAAGAAAGTAACCTATCTCAAGCGGATTGCCATGGGGTCTTTGGTGCTGGACGAACAATTAAAACCCGGGGAGTACCGGGAATTGACGGCGGAAGAAATCGGCAAGCTGCGGGAATTAAACCCGCCAACGTTGCCTCCCGACCTGTTTTCAGCTAAAATATAAACGTTAGGAAACTTTTCCTTGGCAGGAAGGAGTTGAACCGTTATGAGCAGCGATATTACCCGTGCCCTGGGTAAAATTGCCTGCCCCTGCGGACTGGTAGGCGTTAAACACGGGGAGAAGCACGACCTGACCACCGTGGCCTGGTTTACCCAGGAATCCTCCAACCCGCCCCAAGTAATGGTGGCCCTGCACCCCGATCGCTATGTGTTGGAACTGTTGGATGCTGCCGGGGAGTTTGTTCTTTCCATCCTGGCCGAGGACCAGGAGAATATTGCCGTCTTCTGCGGCACCCATTCGGGGCGGAACGTGGATAAAATTAAGGAACTTGGTCTGGCTACCGAACCGGCGGCGGTGGTTGCCACTCCCAGGGTAAAAGACGCCCTGGCTAACCTGGAGTGTAAGGTCTCTGGTCACTATCAAAGCGGCGATCATGTGATTGTTGTCGGCCAGGTCGCGGCGGCCAATGTCAGCGGCGATAAAAAACCCCTTCTCTACTATGAACACAACATTACCCGCTGGAGCCGGTAAAGAGTTTGGAACCGGTAAGGGGTGAGAAAATGGCGCAGTGCAATCTGCAGGCCAATATGGAAAGGTGCACCTGTACCTATCAACCCTGCAGCCGCAAGGGTAAATGCTGCGAATGTATAACCTATCACCGGAAATATGGAGAGCTGCCTGGCTGTTTCTTTCCACCGGAAATAGAAAGAACTTATGATCGCAGCATTGCACGCTTTATAGCCTATAATAGCCGTGCCTAGTTTCACAAACGAAAGGCAAACCTGGCGTGAAGGTAGAAGGAAAAGATGGGGCCTCAGCCCCGTCTTTTTACTTCTGATTTTTCCTCAAACCGGTAAAATTTCCGGCCTCTTAATAAACTCCGCCATCCCGGCTGCCAGGCAGGGGTGACGCCATTCATGAGGGTTTCTTCCCTTGACAGGTGCCCGGAATATCCTACTCCCTGGGAGTAATACCCCTTGATTTATTGTTGCGGCGTGATTATCATTAGTGATAACTTGATTGTACGGGGAAGGAGACAACATTGGAAGGACTCAAGCTGTTGCTGGTGTTCGGGATAATGATGGTGCTCCTGGGTCGGCGGGCGCCCCTGGGACCGGTGATGCTTGGCAGCTCGCTCCTCCTGGCCGCCCTTTACCACACCGGTCCAGTTGCTTTCCTGGGCATGGCCTGGCAGGCCACCAAAAGCCCCGCTACCCTGGAGCTGGAGATTATCCTGGCTCTCATCATGCTTTTTGAACACCTCCTGGGTGAACAGGGTTACCTGGAGAGGATGCTGCAAGGGCTGCGGGGCCTCATACGCAACCGGCGGCTAGTGATGGCCCTGTTGCCGGCCTTTATCGGCCTTATGCCTTCGGCAGGGGGCGCGCTGTTTTCCGCTCCCCTGGTGGGGCAGGCGGCGGCGCGTACTGCTATAGCTGCCGAAGAAAAGAGCTTTATTAATTACTACTACCGTCATATCTGGGAGTACTTCCTACCCCTTTACCCCGGGGTTCTGTTGGCCTCCCGCCTCAGCGGGATCCCTTTACCCCACCTGATTGCTGCCCTGGCTCCTTATGGGGTGCTGGTAATCCTGTTGGGTATCCCGGCCCTCAGGCGAATAAAGATAGAAACGGAGGATGAGGTAAGGGAAGAAGTACCGGCCGGTCACCACACCCCGGCCCGGGAACTCTTCCTCAGCATCCTGCCGGTACTGGTGGTGGTGGCCCTGGTACTGGTTTTCCACGTGGAGGTCGGCCTGGCGGTGGGAGTAGTACTCCTTTTCCTGCTGGTGCGGCACCGCTATACACCGCTGAAATTCTGGCACCTGTGCCGGGAGGCCATAGCCGTAAAGACCCTCCTGCTGGTGTGGGAAGTAATGCTCTTCAAGGAGGTACTGGTAGATACCCGGGCGGTCGATGGCCTGCCTTCTTTACTGGCCATGCTGCCGGTGTCCGAATTTGTGATTTTCGGCCTCATAAGCTTCTTGGTAGGCATGCTGACCGGCCTGACGGTAGCCTATGTGGGGATTGCCTTTCCCATTGTCATGGCTGCTGTGGGCGGCCAGATGAGCCTGCCCCTGACGGTATTCATTTTTATAGCCGGCTTTACCGGGAACATGTTAACCCCCATGCACCTCTGCCTGGCTCTCACCGTGGACTTCTTCAAGGCCGACCTGCGCAAGGTGCTCAGGATGATGGTTGGCCCGGAGGCGGCACTCCTGGCGGTAGCTGTCGCCGCGTATCTGGTCTTGTAACCCTCAGCGGAACAGCTCTGTCGTTCAGGTGTTAGTGTTATTTTCTCTAACAAGTAGCATTAAATCCGACTTTATGATACAATGGTTCATAAATCGGAGTATAAGCGGAGAGGGTATGGAGATAGGCCGGTTACCTGTTTTAGTTACATTTAACTGAGTGTAAAGGAAGCCTGGTACTTAGCCACAATTGAAGGGAGGCTGAGGTTATGTTCCTTGCCTGCCAGCTGTCCCTCTACCCCCTGGGGACGGCCGCCTATACGCCGGTAATTAAGGAAGCGGTAGCGGCCCTGGAGCAGAGCGGGGTGGAAGTAGAGGTCAATGCCATGAGCACCATTATCCGCGGTGAGGAGGAGGCCGTTTGGCGGGCGGCCCGGCAGCTTTTCCAGGTGGCGGCGGACCGGTACGAGGCAGTCCTGGTCATGACCGTCTCCAACCGCTGCGGCTGCCAGGTGGCCAGAGGCTAAGTGAAGACATAACGCCCGTTTGTAGGGTCAGTAGAAGGGGCCAGAAGGCCTCTTTTTTCGGTAAATTGCCGGAAGCCTGTTTACCACCCGGCTGGACCCTGGTCCTTGACAAACCAGATTTTAGAGCATAAACTAATATATGCATGAATTCGCATATAAGGAGGACATTCATTGGCTGAGAGACTCTACAGCCTGAAGGCGGAATTTTTTAAAGCCCTGGCCCACCCGACCCGGGTGAGGATCCTGGAACAACTGCGCCAGGGGGAGAAGTGTGTCTGCGAGTTTATAGAAGACCTGGAACTGGAGCAACCGAATATCTCCCAGCACCTGGCCGTGCTGCGCAAGGAGGACATTGTCATTACCCGCAAAGAAGGTTTAAAGGTTCTCTACCGGGTCAAGCACCCAGAAATCTTCGAGGTTCTGGACCTGGTGGGCGGTATTTTGACCCAGGAGATAGCCACCACCATGGCGGAACTGCAGGGGCTACAGGGTAAAGATGAAAGGAAGGGAAGTTAGACCGGGCTGCAACCCCTGGTGCGGGTAACTACCGCAAAAGATATGTAGCGGGGGAAGCTATAAGCTTCCTTTTCTATTTTCTCCAAGAATTATAAAACGTAGTGCGATAATTGAACTTCCTGAGCTTGACATTGAAGGAGTAGATAAATATACTACAATTAAACAATTGATTAATCGTTTGGAGTGATTATCCTTGCCTAATAATGACCTCTGTGATAGCTTCTGTCCTTCCGGCCACCTTGAGCACCTGAAGGACAAGGTGCTGGATGTAGCCGGTTTATCGGAATTTTTTAAGGTCCTCGGGGACGAAACCCGGACCAAAATCCTCTATCTGCTGGCCCACCAGGAACTTTGCGTGTGTGATCTGGCAGCGCTCCTGGACACGAGTTTGCCTGCCGTCTCCCACCACCTGCGCCTGCTGAAAGCTTTACGCCTGGTCAAGTATCGCCGGGACGGCAAGATGGTCTATTATTCGCTGGATGATGAGCACATCTTAAACCTGATCCGTGAGGCTCAGGCCCACTTTGCTGAGGGGAGATAGGAGGCCAAGGTATGCGTTACACCCTGGAGGGACTGGATTGCGCCAGCTGCGCTGCCAGGATTGAGCGAGAACTGCGTAAAGTTAAAGGCTTAGAAAAGGTTACCGTTAACTTCGCCAACCAGAGCTTAGACCTGCCCCCGGAACTGCTCCCGGCGGCCCGGGAGGTCATCGCCCGGGTCGAACCCTGCGTGAATATTATAGATATTACCAACCAGAGGCCTGTGGCTGAGGAGGAAGCAGCATGGGAAGAGAAAAGACAGCTCTATCTCCTTATAGCCGCAGGTTTTTTCCTGGCGGTAGGATTTATTTTTAACGAATCGCTTCATCGCACTCCTTATTCGTGGGCCGAGTATACGATTCTTTTGTCCTCCTACTTCCTGGTAGGCTGGCGGGTGCTTACGACAGCGGTGCGCAATCTGACCCGGGGCCAGTTTTTTGACGAAAACTTCCTGATGACCATTGCCACTATTGGCGCCATTGCCATTCACCAGCTACCCGAGGCGGCAGCGGTGATGCTCTTTTATGCTGTAGGCGAGTATTTCCAGGAGCGGGCTGTCAATCGCTCCCGCCGTTCCATTGCCGCCCTGCTGGATATCAGGCCGGAGTTCGCCAACTTGAAGCTAAACGGGGAAACAAAACAGGTACGGCCGGAGGAGGTAGAGGTGGGTCAAACTATTGTTGTCAAGCCGGGCGAGAGAGTGCCCCTGGACGGCGAGGTGGTGGAGGGCGTTTCCTTTGTCGACACCTCGGCCCTGACGGGGGAAGCCGTGCCCCGGAAGGTGGAAAAGGGTGAAAAAATCCTGGCCGGGATGATTAACGGCCAGGGCCTCCTGACCGTCAAAGTGACGAGGCCCTTCGGCGAATCCTCTGTGGCTCGTATCCTGGAGCTGGTAGAAAACGCCGCGGCCCGTAAAGCCCCGACGGAGCAGTTTATCACTGCCTTTTCCCGTTACTACACCCCAGCAGTGGTCTTGGGAGCCCTGGCCCTGGCGGTCATCCCGCCCCTGGTCCTGCCCGGGGCTACCTTCTCGACATGGGTCTACCGGGCTCTGGTTTTACTCGTCATCTCCTGCCCCTGCGCCCTGGTAGTTTCTATCCCCCTGGGATACTTCGGTGGCATCGGCGCGGCTTCGCGCCAGGGCATCCTGGTCAAGGGCGCCAACTTCCTGGACGCCCTGACCGGGCTGCATACCGTGGTTTTTGATAAAACCGGTACCCTGACGAAAGGAGTTTTCCGGGTTACGCAGGTGGTTCCATCCAACGGTTTTCAGGAAGATGAACTCCTGGCAGCAGCTGCTGCCGCCGAGGTCTACTCCA
Organism: Neomoorella stamsii; assembly: GCF_002995805.1. Taxonomy (GTDB): domain Bacteria; phylum Bacillota; class DSM-521; order Neomoorellales; family Neomoorellaceae; genus Neomoorella; species Neomoorella stamsii. The sequence continues at coordinate 110,797 of NZ_PVXL01000040.1, read as the reverse complement.
GCCATCCCATCGCCCAGTCCATCCGGGTGGCCTACGGGCAGGAGATTGACTCCGAGAGGGTCAGCGAGTACCAGGAAATTCCCGGCCACGGCATCAGCGCCGTGGTCGACGGGAAAAGGGTCCTGGCCGGTAACGATCGTTTAATGCACCGGGAAGGGATCGCGCACGATGTATGCAGCGTGGCAGGCACCGGTGTTCACGTGGCCATTGACGGCACCTTTGCCGGCTACATCGTCATTGCCGATGAGGTGAAAACCGATGCCAGGGAGGCTATTACCAGGCTTAAGGAGCTGGGTATAAAGAAAATAGTGATGCTTACCGGCGATGAGGAGGCGGTGGCCCGCCGGGTGGCTGAAGAAGTGGGCGTCGACGCTTATTTTGCCGAGATCCTGCCGGAAGACAAGGTGGCGAAAGTAGAGGAATTGCAGGCCGCTCTGCCTGACCGCCGCCGGAAAATTGCCTTCGTGGGCGACGGCATCAATGACGCCCCGGTTATTACCCGGGCCGACATAGGGGTGGCCATGGGCGGCTTGGGGAGTGATGCCGCCATCGAGGCCGCCGATGTGGTCCTTATGGAGGACGCCCCTTTCAAACTGGCCACGGCTGTGGAAATTAGCCGGCATACAGCCCGGATCGTGAAACAAAATGTGGCCGTGGCCCTGGGCGTCAAAGGATTCTTTCTTATCCTGGGAGCCTTTGGCGTGGCCACCATCTGGGAAGCCGTTTTTGCCGATGTAGGCGTCACGCTAGCAGCTATCTTCAACGCCACTAGGATACTGTGGTATGGCGGCAAGGCTGTCCCGCCGGAACAGGCTTAACATTTGCCACCTCTGGCCGTCCGGCGTTAAAACCGCCGGTCCAGGGAAAATGATTATTTATCGACGGGAGAGAGGTACAGATTTATTAATTATGCTATAATTGTTTTAAAGTTGCATCGGGGGGCGGCTGTACTGATGTCCACCGGGCGGTCAAAGTTAATTTTATTCCTGGCGTTTATTTTGCTCATATTACTGTTATCAGGATGCGCTAAAACAAACCGTGAAGGGATAATAAAACTCAACGATTTACGCAGCGACTATCCGGGAGCCAGTTACAATGGTTCTGCCCAACCGGGAGACTTGCAACGTCCCCTACGTTTGGCCGCCGCTCCTGTGATTTCTCCGGAAGAAGGATACCCGGCCTATACTGATTTAGCCGGATATTTAGAAGAGCGCTTGGGATATCCTGTTGAATTTGTTACCCGTCCCACCTATGCGGAAGTAAACTTGTTGATGAATTCAGGGGACATTGATGTAGCCTTTGTATGCACCTATGCTTACGTCAAGGGCTAGCGCGATTTCGGCATGGAACTGGTGGCGGCTCCGGAATTTGACGGACGGGCGGCATATGCTTCGTACATTATTGTTCCCGCTTCCAGTCCGGCCAAGAATTTTTACGATCTTGAAGGTAAGCGCTTTGCTTTTTCCGATCCCATGTCCATGAGCGGGCGGCTGGTACCCTTATACTATATAACGCAAAGGGGAAAGACTGCGGAAACCTTTTTCCGGAACTATATTTTTACCTACAGCCACGACAAGTCCATCCGGGCCGTGGCTGACGGCTTGGTTGACGGAGCCGCCGTCGACAGCCTTGTGTTTGCAGCATTTGCCAAAAAACATCCCGAAATTATTGCCAAAGTAAAGGTTGTGCAACGATCGGAAGATTTCATGTCACCGCCGGTGGTGATGCGACCGACCCTAGACCCGGCGCTTAAAGAAAAAATCACCTCGACCTTTTTAAAAATGCATGAAACAGAGGCAGGTCGCAGGATTTTGGCGGAACTGGGCATTGAACGTTTTGTGGCCATTACGGATGAAGCCTATAATCCCGTTCGCGAGATTGCCCGGAAGGTGGGTTATCCGTGAGGGTGTTCCGGGCGAAAATAGGCGGCAGTTTTCATCATAAAGTGTTATTTTTAGTTTTGACGATAATCTTGCTTATGGGTTTGGCCATGACCGTGCAAACCAGAGTCATCCTGGCGGGTTCTTTAAGTCGGCAGCTTGATCAGCGGGCCCTGACCACGGCCGAGGCTGTAGCGGCCCAAAGCACCGAACTTATTTTAACCGGTGACCTTTACGCCTTGCATCAAATGTTGCGGGATATGCAAACCAGCGGCGAGGATATTCGCTATATTTTCATCCAGGATAATTGGGGAAGGGTCTTGTCCCATACCTTCGTAGGCGGTTTTCCCATAGATTTGCTGGCATACAACCCAGCAGTGGCGACAAAAATAGAAAACCAGAAAATTTTGGCTACCGATGAGGGATTAATTCATCAAGCGACCGTCCCTATCATGGGTGGCCAATTGGGAGTGGTGCGCGGGGGCACCGCCGTCTATGTGGATATCCCACTTCCGGTTGCAGGTCGGAGCGGAGGTGATAGAAATGGAACCTGTTAAAAAGATCCGAGTGCTCATAGCCGACGATCACAACGTCGTTTTGACCGGTTTACGATTTTTAATCAATGCCGAACCGGATATGCAGGTGGTAGGAGAGGCCGGTGACGGTGACCAGGCACTGCGTCTGGCCAGGAAGCTTATGCCGGATATACTCCTTTTGGATATCAGCATGCCCTTTTGCAACGGTTTTACCGTGGTCCAGCGAATTATCGCCGAAATGCCTTCGATTAAAGTAATCATTCTCTCAATGCATGAAGAGCGCGAATATGTAGAAAAGGCCCTGAAGGCTGGAGCTTCTGGGTATATTATCAAAAGAGCTGCCGATAATGACTTAATCGAGGCCATCAGGGTAGTAAACGCCGGTGGCGTTTTCATCCATCCGGCAGTGGCCAGGACTTTAATCGAGGCCTTGCAAAAGGGAACGAAGGCTGGTGGGGCCCACGAAGGCGTTCACCTGACGAGGAAGGGCAATAATCTAACCCAAAGGGAGATAGAAGTTTTACGCCTTGTGGCTTTAGGCCATACCAACCAGGAAATCGCCGAAATGTTGTCCCTAAGTGTAAAAACGGTAGAAACTCACAAAATGAATATGACCAGGAAACTCAATTGCAACAGCCGGGCGGAACTGGTCCGTTATGCCTTGCAGCAGGGGCTGATACCCAGGGAATAAAATATAAAGGTGAAGTTTTATGCCTAAGGGAAAATCCTTAGGCTTTTTTAATTTCAGGGTTGGTACTGATTGGCCTCGGCAAGGAGATGAAAGACAATTGTGATAGAGATTACAGCAACACCGAACTTTAGGAGTACTAACGGAAGGGAGGAACAATATTGGCTAATGATGGAACAAAGGCGGACAGGCAAATAAGTCGCCGGGAAATGATCAAAAGCACGGTGGCGGCGACGGTCCTGGGCACCGTCCTGTTAGGTGTAACTAATGGCAAACCGGTGCAGGCCGAGGCGGCGACTTCTTTACCCGCTGGTGATGGCAGTAACGTGGGAGGTGTTAAGACATGGCCGCAGCAGGGCGAATGGCAAAATAAAATTCTCCGCATGGAGGCAGATTTGCAACGGGCCCTAGCCAAGCCGGTGGAACAGCGCAGGTGGGGCATGGTCATCAATTTTCGCCAGTGTGTAGGCTGTGCGGCCTGCACCGTGGCCTGTAAAGCCGAAAACCATCTCCCTCCCGGGGTTGTCTACCGTCCGGTTATGGAGGAAAAAGGGGGGAGTTATCCCAATGTGCGGCGCAATTTCCTGCCGCGCCCGTGTATGCAGTGCGAAGAACCTTCCTGCGTTGCGGTGTGCCCGGTAAAAGCCACCTATAAACGGCCTGATGGTATTATCGCCATCGATTATAACAAATGTATCGGCTGCCGCTACTGCCTGACGGCCTGCCCGTATGGAGCTCGCTCCTTTGATTTCGGCCTTTTCTATACCGAGGACACGCCACGTATGGAACCCTATGAAAGCGACCCCTCCCCGGAATATGGCAAACTATGGCCGCGACGTCACGGCCACTCGCCCATCGGCAATGCCCGCAAATGCACTTTCTGCCTGCATCGCCTCGAGGCAGGTATTTTACCGGTCTGCGTCACCACCTGCATTGGCGGCGCAACTAATTTCGGCGACCTTAACGATCCCGGCAGCCTGGTGGCGGAACTGCTGGCCAGGGAAGGCGTTATGCGCTTAAAGGAAGAATTCGGCACCGAACCTAAAGTTTATTATTTAACATGACAGGTGGTGATGAAGGTGAAAAAGACCACGTGGTTGTTTGTGGTTGCGGCTTTAGTTGTCGGCGGCATCGGTCTTTATCAACGCTTGGCTTTCGGTCATGCGGCTGCTGGTTACTCCAGTCCCATTCCCTGGGGTTTGTGGGTGGCTACTTATATTTTCTTAATAGGACTTTCGGCCGGCGCTTTTTTACTCTCGACGCTAGTTTATGTTTTTCGTATCAAGGAAATCGAATCCCTGGGACGTTTGGCATTATTGACTGCTCTGGCCACTTTAATCGCCGCCCTGGTCACCATCTGGCTTGACCTGGGGCAGATGGGGCGTTTCTGGCGGGTTTTTGCCAGCCCCAATTTCCATTCGGCTATGGCCTGGATGGTGTGGCTTTATACTGCCTATTTTTTGCTTCTCCTGGCCGAACTGTTTTTCGCCTTACGCGGTGACTTGATTGCAAACCCTTCACAGGAAATGAGCGCCAGAGATAAAAGGATACTCAAGATTTTAGGCATTATCGGCATACCCCTGGCCGTCACCTTTCACGGCGGTGTTGGCACGTTGTTCGCCGTGGTCCAGGCGCGGCCGTACTGGAATACTTCCCTCTTTCCTATTCTTTTCCTGGTTTCCGCTCTGTCATCCGGTTCGGCTTTGCTGACCTTTGTTGTGGCATTTGTCTGGCCGGACAAAACTTCCCAGAAATTTAAGGGTGCCTTAAAATTCCTGGCGCGCGTGGTCGTCGGCTTGTTGCTTATCGATCTGTTATTCGAACTGGCCGAGTTTATAGTGGGAACTTATGCCACCGCTCCGGCCCATTCTCTACCGTACCATTTAATCCTTTTTGGTCGCAATTGGTGGGTTTTCTGGCTGGTGCATCTTTTAATCGGTGCGGTTATTCCTATAGTGCTTCTTACAGGTAAAAACCCATCGGCCAACAGAATCGGGTGGGGTGCCCTGCTGATCGTCCTGGGATTTTTGGGGGTGCGTTATAACATTGTCATCCCGGGCCTGGAAGTGCCCCTCTTTCCTACCCTGCCCAAGGCTTATATTGAAGCCAAATTGAACTATATTTATGCACCGACGTTGAATGAGTGGCTGGTGACGCTCTTTACTATAGCTCTGGGGACGGCTATTTTCTTGCTGGGAATAGCAATTCTACCGGTAACCAAGGTTCAGGCGCTGCCAGGCAAAAGAACGGGAGGTGTGGTCGATGAGCCCTAAAATGGGACGGAGGGAATTCTTAAAAACTACCGCCCTGCTGGGGGGTGCCACCCTGCTGGCGGCGGAAGGAGCTATGTTAACGGGCCGCAGCGGAACTGCGGCGGCGGCCGGGCAGGATACCGGCGAGGGAGATTACCAACTGGCCAAGGCGAAAAATATGATTTACGGTGTCTGCCTGCAGTGCAATACCCAATGTACTATCAAGGGCAAAATCAGCAACGGCCTTGTGGTTAAGTTGGACGGCAACCCCTATAGCCCCATTAATTGTTTTCCCCAGCTTCCTTATAACACGCCACCGGAAACGGCAGCGAAAGTCGACGGCAAATTGTGTCCCAAGGGGCAGGCGGGCGTCCAAACCCTCTATGATCCTTATCGCCTTGTCAAAGTACTTAAACGTAACGGCCCCCGCGGTTCTAATAAATGGAAGACGATTTCCTTTGAGCAGGCCGTTAAAGAGATTGTGAACGGCGGTAAACTGTTCTCCGATATCGGCGAAGATCGAGTCGTTCCCGGTTTTAAGGACGTCTTTGTGGCTAAAGACGCGGCCGTCTTTAAAACCCTGGCCGAAGATGCGGCGAAAGTGGCCGGGAAGGAAATGTCCCTGGCCGATTTTAAAAGCAAACACGCCGCCAATCTCGATCTCCTCGTGGATCCAGACCACCCGGACCTGGGACCGAAAAACAATCAATTCATTTTTATGGCCGGCCGTATTGAGCCGGGCCGCAGCGATTGGACCAAACGTTTTGTCCTCAACAGCTTCGGTTCGGTTAACTGGTTCGAACATACCACCATCTGCGAGCAGAGCCATCACGTGGCATATAAATGGGCCACGGCCCAGTACAGCGACGGCAAATGGTCGCCGGGACCGAACCACATGAAACCTGATTTTCGCTGGTCGCGGTTTGTCATCTTCTGGGGTACCGGCGCCTTTGAGGCCAACTTCGGTCCTACGCCCATGGCCGAGCAAATTACCCGCGCCCTGGCAGAAAAGGGTCTAAAAATAGCCGTCGTCGACCCGCGTTTTTCCAAGACGGCCGCCCACGCCAATTGGTGGATACCCGTCAAGCCGGGCGGAGACCTGGCCCTGGCCCTGGGGATGATCCAGTGGATTCTGGCTAACGAGCGTTACGACGGCAAAGCCCTGGCCAATGCCAACCGGGCCGCTGCGGAACAGGACGGGGAAAAATCGTGGACCAACGCCACCTGGCTGGTCAAAATCGACCAAGACGGCCAACCGGGAGCCTTCCTGCGGGCAAATGAGGCCGGTTTAGTTGACGGCGATAAGGGTAAGAATCTCTTCGTTGTATCGCGTAACGGTCAACTGGTAGCCGTTGATCCCGAGAACAAAGACAATCCCGTGGAAGGCGATCTCTTTGTTACCGCCGAGGTTAACGGCATGAAGGTCAAATCGGCCTTGACGATCCTTAAAGAACAAGCCGCCTCCAAATCCCTAGAAGAACTGGCTGCCGAGGCCGGTGTACCGGCCGACGCGATCGTTAATCTCGCCAGGGAATTTACTAGCTACGGCAAACAGGCCGCCATTGACTTCTACCGCGGGGCCGTCCAGCACACCAATGGCTATTACACCGCCCAGGCGATTATCATCCTTAACCTCCTCATCGGCAATATGGACTGGCGTGGCGGGCTGACTGCCGGCGGCGGTTCCTGGGCTGCCGGCGGGGGCAAGCCGGGTCAACCCTTTGACCTCGGTAAGATGCACAGCGGGAAGATAACCCCTTGGGGGATCAAGCTTACCCGTGAAGGCGCTTATTACGACCGCAGCACTTTGTTTAACGGTTTCCCGGCGGAAAGGCCATGGTATCCCCTGACTTCCGACGTGTATCAGGAAATAATCCCGGCGGCCGGGGCGGGTTATCCTTATCCCATAAAAATCCTCTGGCTGCATATGGGCACACCGGTCCTGGCGGCGCCGGCCGGGGCGGAACAGATTAAAATTTTATGCGATACCGAGCGCATACCGTTATTTATCGCCGACGATATTGTCATCGGCGAGACTTCCATGTATGCCGATTATATCTTCCCTGACCTCACTTATCTTGAGCGTTGGGCCTTTCTGGGGGCTCCGCCCTCCACGACTACCAAAACCACCAAGCTGCGCCAGCCCATCGCCGCCCCCATACCGGAAACGGTAAGGGTTTTCGGGGAGGAGATGCCGATCTCTGTGGAAGCGGTGATGCTGGCCATAGCGGAGGCTTTAGGGTTGCCGGGTTATGGCAAAGACGGTTTTGCGCCTGGCTGGGACTTTAAAAGACCGGAAGATTATTATCTCAAGGCGGCGGCCAACGTGGCCTACGGCGACAAGCCCGGCGATGAAGTCCCCGATGCCGACGATAGCGAACTGGCGTTATTTAAAGAAGCACGCCGCCATTTGCCGCCGGCCGTCTTTAATGAAGCCGCCTGGCGGCGGGCGGTGGGCGAAGACCGCTGGCGCAAAACCGTTTATGTCCTCAACCGCGGGGGCCGTTTTGAAGAGAGCACTGGCTCTGCCGGCAAATACGTCGAGCATCCCTTCGGCAAACTAATAAACCTTTATGTCGAGCCCGTGGCAACGACGCGGGATAGCATTACGGGCCGCCTATTCGGCGGCGTGCCCCGGTTGGAGCCGGTTAGCAACAGCGACGGAACGCCGGTAAAGGATGCGGATTATCCCCTGCAGCTCATTACCTTTAAAGAAATTTTTGGAGGGCAATCCCGGACTATCGGCAATTACTGGGGACAGGTAGCCCTTTTACCGGAAAACTTTATCTTGATGCACCGCTCTGACGGTGCGCGCTTGGGTCTACGCGACGGCGATATGGTAAAACTTATTTCCCGAACCAATCCAGACGGTAAACTTGACCTGGGCCCGGCCGGCGTCGAGGCGGTGCAGGGTAAGGTTAAACTTATCGAGGGCATCCGACCGGGTGTCATTGCTGCTTCCTGGCATTACGGCCACTGGGCTTACGGCGCCCGGGATGTAGTTATCGACGGCCAAGTCATTAAAGGCGACGCCCGGCGCAGGGGTGGACTGTGCACCAACCCGGTGCTGCTCCTCGACACCCGTATGAAAACCACGTGCCTGACCGATCCCATCGGCGGCAGCGCCTCCTTCTACGATACGCGGGTTAAAGTGGAGAAAGTATAAGAAAGTTCCTCATTAAGAAGCGGAGATGGGCGATGAGCCCTTCCCCGCTTTTTTTGTTCCTTCTTGACAAAACCATTAGTTGCTTCTAAACTAATATATAGTTAAATTATAATAAACTAATAGAATAACATAAGAGGAGATGTATTCTATGAGCAAGCAGGCAAAATTGCTATTAATTGTCGCTGTGTTTTTGGCGGCTTACTTCCTGCCCTTCCAGCATCCCAGGATGCAGGGTGCCATCCTGGAAGCCTTCTACATGCTGCAGGAATACGCCAGGGAACACGTGCTGTTCTGCCTGGTACCCGCCCTTTTCATCGCCGGGGCCATGAGCAATTTCCTCTCTTCCCAGGCTGTCATGAAGTACCTGGGACCGGAAAGCCCCAAGGTTACAGCCTATGGAGTGGGAGCTGTGTCGGGAGCAATCCTCGCCGTCTGTTCCTGCACCGTCTTACCCCTGTTCATGGGGATATATAAGCGCGGCGCCGGCCTGGGACCGGCTATAGCTTTCCTGTATTCCGGGCCGGCCATTAACGTCCTGGCCATTATCCTTTCGGCCCGGGTGCTCGGCTGGCAGATCGGCCTGGGCAGGGCCCTGGGAGCGGTTGTTTTTTCGGTTGTCATCGGCCTAATTATGGCTCTTCTCTTCCGGGGCGAAGAAAAGGAACGGGCCAAAGGGTTGCTCATGCCGGAGGAAAAAGAACCACCCCGGACCCTCGGGCAGACGGTTATCTATTTCCTGGTATTGATTTTAATCCTTGTCTTTGCCGCCTGGGGCAAGCCGGCAGAACAAGCGGGCTTCTGGTATGCGGTATACAGTGTCAAATGGTATTTAGTTTTCGCTCTTCTCTTAGCCCTGGCGGTGATTTTAAAGGCCTGGTTTAAGCGGGAAGAACTGTCAGCCTGGGTGGATTCTACGTGGGATTTCAGCATTAAAATCCTGCCCCTCCTTTTTGGGGGCGTGCTGGTGGCCGGCTTCCTGATGGGCAGGCCCAACGTCGATAGCGGTATTATCCCCGCTAAATATATCGCCATGGTAGTAGGGGGCAACAGCCTGTTAGCCAACTTTACCGCTTCTATTGTCGGCGCTTTTATGTACTTTGCCACCTTGACGGAAGTACCGATAATCCAGGGACTTATAGGGTCCGGGATGGGCCAGGGGCCGGCCCTGGCCCTCCTGCTGGCGGGCCCGGCCTTGAGTTTGCCCAATATGCTCGTTATCAACAGCGTATTGGGGTTCAAGAAAACCTTTGCCTACGTTTCCCTGGTAGTCATCATGGCCACCTTAACGGGGATGGTATTTGGAGCCCTGGTTGGCTAAAATTAAAGTAAAAAATTGAAAAAGGAGATGGATGGTCATGGAAATCAAAGTTTTAGGTACGGGATGTGCCCGGTGCAAGGCGTTGGAACAAAACGTGATGAACGCCCTGGCGGAAATGGGTGTGGCCGCTAATGTGGAAAAAGTGACGGACCTCAACAAGATAACCGATTATGGGGTTATGATGACGCCAGGACTGGTGGTCAACAACAAGCTCAAAGTGTTCGGCCGGGTGCCCGACAAAGAAGAGATCAAGAAATGGATCCAGGAGGAAATAAGCCAGTAAACGGGAGATGAGCTGGTAATGGCGAAATGCACCTGCGAACCGGCGGAAATTATGCTCTTTCCCTGCGCGGGAGGTTCGAACGTAGGCCAGCTGGCCAACCAGGCGGCGGTAAAGCTGGATCAAGAAGGCGCGGGCAAGTTGTTTTGCCTGGCCGGGCTGGGCGGTCATGTGCAGAGCATTGTTGAGTCCACCAAGGTGGCCAGGAGGATTGTGGCGATAGACGGCTGCCCTATAGGCTGTGCGAAAGCAACTGTGGAGCATGCCGGCTTTCCGGTGACGGACTATGTTATGGTGACCAGGCTGGGAATCCAGAAGAATCATGAGTTTAACTGGACGGGCAAAGAGCTGGACCGTGTTGTGCAGGCTGTAAAAGAATCCCTGGGATATTAATGGCGGGGTCACGGGTTGCTATGCTGCCCGTAGCCCTGTTCTCACGTTGTAGCTTTAGTGAAAGCTATGCAGCAGTCTGGCAGGCTATGGAGCATTTTATGAAGAATATAGGAGCCAGCGCCGGCCGGGGCGGCTACCGCCGCGCCCTGGCGGCGGAAGAGATAGTCTTCCAGTGCCGGCGGCTACTGGGGAAGTTATTTAACATTAATGACGCCACCCGCATCGTTTTTGCCACCAACGCCACCGAGGCAATCAACCTGGTCCTCAAGGGCTGGTTGAACCCCGGCGATCATGTCATTACTACGGCTATGGAACATAATGCCGTCTGGCGCTGTTTGAAAACCCTGGAGAAGGAAGGACCTACAGCGCTGCAAATATATAAATGGCTGCCCGGGACCAATTGCCGCCGGTGCGGCCAGTTAACCTGCCTGGCTTTTGCCACCAGGTTGCTGAGCGGTGAAAACGCCCTGGCGGATTGCCCGCCCCTGGCGGAGGAGGAAAATAGTGAACGGTTTAACGCTTTGCAGGGGTTGCTGGGGTAAGCCGCTATGGATTTGCCATCTGGCGCCGGTAGAATTCCGCTTTGTCTTCCGCACCTATAAGGCGGTCGATAATATAAGCAATCGCCAGTATCCCGGGGATGTTGACCAGCCAGCGGGTCAGGGCAAACTTTATGCCCAGGGCAGACATTTCAAACAGGAACATGGGGATTTTTAAAGTCGACCAGGAACAGAGGAAAATGATAATGTTACTGTATTTAGTGCCTTTCTTCGCCATGACCGCGGCCACCGGAAAGGCGCCGTAAAGGGGTCCGGCGGCGGCCGCCCCCAGGACTATGCTTAGGACAATGCCCTTTAGGCCGGAGCCTTCACCCAGGTAGCGGATAATCGTTTCCCGCGGTACCCAAACATCCAGCAGGCCCAGGAGAAGAAAAATCGGCGGGATAATGGAGAGCATCTCGGCAAAGTTACCGGCGGTGTATTTAAAAATTGTATAGCCGGTGCCTGGATGAAAGAAGGCTATTACCACGTCAAAGAGAATGATTAATAAAAAGTAGCGGTAAGTTTTAATTAAATTAAGTAAGTTCATGCTCCCACCACCATCCCGATGATAATAGCCACGATAAAGGAAAAGACATAGCACAAAGAATTACGGAGGATAGTTTCTTTTTTACCAAAATACCTGCTTTCCAGGGGAGCGGTGACGACGCCCACCGTCATCAAGGTCGAAACGAAGACAGCCATCTGCATGATTCCAGCGCCCCGGTCGAGCAAAGATTTGGCCAGGGGAAAGGCGACAAACCCGGGAATAAGGGTAACGGAGCCGACTATGGAGCTGGCCAGCATGCCCGGGAAACCGCTGTTTTTGCCCAGCAAGGCGGCAATGGTATGAGGTGACAGGTAAGTCAGCATGATCCCTATCAGGGCCAGGACGACAGCAAAGTCAGGTAAGATGTTGGTAAAGGCCTTCCAGCCTTTCATTAAAGCCAGCTGGGTTTTATGACGGTCTTTCCCAAAAGAAATTAACAGCCCACCCAGAGCCAGCAGGTAAAGAAGCAGGGTAAACATGTTATCTCTCCTTTATCTGTTAAGCAACTTGTTGACGGGATGGAATTATTGGTTTATCCTATTACTGGATATTAACACACATATGTAAATAGCAGATAGGGAGTGTATCTATGTGCGGTTATGAACGAGGCGGGCATCACAGTCGCTGCGATTGTCGCGGTGCCCGCATGGAAGGCTTTTTGCAGCCCTGCTTATTGTTGCTGCTCTATGAGAAATCCACCCACGGTTACGAGCTGATGGAAAGCATGAACCGCCTGGGATTATGGGAAGGCGTTCCCGATGCCGGGGCCGTTTACCGCCACTTACGCCGCCTGGAGGAAGAAGGCCTGGTGCGGTCCCACTGGTCGACCAGCGGCCCGGGACCGGCCCGCCGCCGGTATGAGATAACCCCGGAAGGGGTAGATTACCTCCATGACTGGGCGGTGACCATCCGGCGCAATAAAGCCGCCCTGGAAACTTTCCTGGCGCGATATGAAAAACTTTTTAGCGGGCACGACACGGATGCGGCGAAGGGGTATTAAGCCCCTTCGCCCAGTTCCTTCAGCCTTTCCTCCACGGCTTTTACTTCGGCCTGTAGTTCCTTAAGGTATGCTTCCAGCCGGTCTTTTTTCTCCACTGCAGTTAGATAGTGACGGTGGAAGCCCCCGGGGTGATGGCCATGGCAGCAGCACCCGCCCTGGTGACCGCTATGGCCTCCATAGTAATAGCCATGACTGTGGTGACACTGGCACATATTTAATCCCCCCCATGCTGTAATTAGCTTATATATGTCGTTGGCATATATAAGTTTAATTATATTATACAACCTCCAGGATGTAATTGTCAACGGTGTCTTTGTCTGATGAAAGAACTACAGGTTTATTTGCAAGGCTGGATATAAAGGGCAAAAAAGGCACCTGAGGAAGGATATTACGTTTATAGAGGCGAATGATTTTATTAGCGATATGTTTATTTAGTCATAACGTCTTGTTGGAGGTGTTTTAGCAATGGGTTTTCAAAAAGCAAAGGCAAGCTTTCTCATAAAAAAAGAAGCAGCCTCCTTTTTAGCCGGTAATCGCTATGATTTGCTTGAGTGGGCTGGCGCTTTTGGTGACCTGGGTACCCTTATTCCCTTTGTTCTGGCCTACATAACCATTTTAAAGATGGATCCTGCCGGCCTTCTTTTTGCCTTTGGCCTGGCCAAGATCATTACCGGCTTTTTTTATAAGACGCCTATACCCATTCAACCCATGAAGGCCATCGGTATTGGCTCTGTTGCCCAGCCCGGAGGTTTTACACCCGCAGCCGTATGGGGTGCCGGGTTTTTTACAGGGTTGGTATGGTTATTTCTGGGGCTGACGGGCATTATTGACCGGGTGGCGGCCCTGGCCAAAAAACCAGTTGTCCATGGTATTGTGCTAGGCCTGGGCTTGACATTTATGGTAGAAGGCATCCGTTCCATGGCTACAAATTACTTCTTAGCGGCTGTGGCGCTAATTGTGGCCTTTACCTTGCTGGGTAACCGTAAATTTCCGGTCATGTTTTTGTTGCTGGCGTTAGGAATTGGCACCAGCCTTGCAGCTAACCCGGTGCTAATAGTAGATTTAAAGAAAAGTATAGGCTTATCCCTGCCGCAATTCACCCTGGCCCGGTTCACCTGGCCCGAACTGGTCAGGGGTTCGTTGCTCCTTGCCTTACCGCAAGTCCCTTTGACTCTGGGTAATGCCGTTATTGCTATCGTGGCGGAAAATAACGAGCTCTTTCCTGCGAGGCGTATCACCGAGGGTAAAATTGCCATTTCCACGGGCTTAATGAACCTCCTGGCCCCTTTTTTTGGCGGGGTACCCATGTGCCATGGAGCGGGAGGAATGGCCGGCCACGTACGTTTCGGTGCCCGGACCGGCGGAGCCCTGGTTATCTTGGGCTCCCTGGTTATTGTAGTTGCCCTCTTTTTTAATCATGGGGTAAATATACTTTTTCAGCTGTTCCCCCCGGCCATTTTGGGCGTGATTTTGTTTTTTGCTGGGGCGGAGCTGGCTTTAACGGCGAAACCTGATTCTGCTAGCAGGCAGGAATTTTACGTTACGCTGGTCACGGCGGGTTTTGCGATGTGGAATATGGGAGTGGCTTTTGTAGTGGGCTTATTGTTAAATGAAGCTTTGGCGAGGGGATGGGTAAGGTTTTGAGGCCTTATAGGGCAGAGAGGAACATCAGTAGGCATTCACGCCGGCTGGTGGCACCCACGGTGGATGAAAATGATAGCAAAAGCCTATTTTTAAATGAGCCCCCTAAGGGGGGCTAACGCCCCCCTCCACGATCTATAAAAATGGAGAATGTTTTCCTTTGCTTTGTTCTTTCGGGTTGGCCACCGACTGATAAAATTAAGCTTGACGCTTAAATCTACTTGACAAAGTTCTTTTAGCCCAATATTATATAACTAATGACTTATCCAAGGGGGTGAAGAGGGTGACTTTAAAGGAGTGGGAAAAGGCCTTTAAAGCCCTGGGCCAGCACCTGCGGCTGCGGATTATTGCCCTGCTGGCCGAACAGGAGCTATGCGTTTGCGAGCTGGAAGAGATCCTGGGCATCACCCAGCCGGCCATCTCCCAGCACCTGCGGGTCCTGAAGGAAGCGGACCTGGTCTGGGAGGAAAAAGTGAGCCAGTGGGTATTTTACCACCTTAATAAAGAAAAACTGGCCGCTGTCCTCCAGGGCTGGCTGGCCTATCTGGATGTGCCCCTGGCGGAAAAGAAAGAGTTTACTGCCGACTACCATAAGCTGCTGCAGCTACTGGAGAACCCCAAGGTTGCCTGCCGCCCGCCCCAGAAGAGGGGTAGTAAAGACGGTGACCGTTAGGGAAAGAGATCAGATGATCCCACTTCGCACTTTCTACCTCTCACCTCTAATAACATGAGGAGGATTTAAATCATGGCACCAGCAAATAACTTTCAGCCCGTGGCCAGGTTATCCCTGCTGGACCGTTTTTTGACCCTGTGGATCTTCCTGGCCATGGCCTTCGGCGTGGTCCTGGGTTATGTGGTGCCCGGGGTAGCGGATGTCCTTAACAGGATGTCGGTGGGAACAACTTCCATCCCCATCGCCATCGGCCTGATCATCATGATGTACCCGCCCCTGGCCAAGGTCAAGTACGAGGAACTGGGCAAGGTGTTCCGCAACGGCAGAGTAATGGCCCTGTCCCTCATTCAGAACTGGATTATTGGCCCCGTGTTGATGTTTATCCTGGCCATTATCTTTTTACACAATTACCCGGAATACATGGCCGGCCTCATTTTGATCGGCCTGGCGCGATGCATTGCTATGGTCATTGTCTGGAACAGCCTGGCCCGGGGTGATGCCGAGTACGCTGCCGCCCTGGTGGCTTTAAATTCCATTTTCCAGGTCATTTTTTATTCGGTCTATGCCTATATTTTCATCACCCTCCTGCCTACGTGGCTTGGCCTGCAGGGTATGAAAGTCCACGTCTCCATCGGCGAGGTGGCCACCAGCGTGGCCATTTACCTGGGTATCCCCTTCCTGGCCGGCGTTATCACCCGCTTTACCCTCATGCCAGCCAGGGGGAAAGAATGGTACGAGAAAACCTTTGTCCCCAAAATTAGCCCCCTGGCTCTAATCGCCCTGTTATTTACCATTGTCGTTATGTTTTCCCTGAAAGGGCAGTATATCGTCTCTCTACCCATGGATGTGGTCAGGGTAGCCATTCCCCTAATCTGTTATTTTGTCCTTATGTTCTTAATTTCCTTTTTCCTCAGCATGCGGCTGGGGGTCAACTATGAGCAAACCACCACCCTCTCCTTTACGGCCGCCAGCAATAACTTTGAGCTGGCCATAGCCGTGGCCGTGGCCGTCTTCGGCATCAATTCCGGCCAGGCCTTCGCGGCGGTTATCGGGCCCTTGATTGAAGTGCCGGTGATGATCGGCCTGGTGAACGTGGCCTTGAGCTTCCAGCGGCGGTACTATGGAGCTGTACCGAGGAGGAAATAAACAGGAAATAAGACGGGAAATGAAGAGGAAAAGGGAGGCAGTAAGCATTTGCCTCCCTTTTGACATATTACCCTGCGAGGAACCAGGCAGGTAAATTTTGCTTGTTGGTCCCTCCGGAAAGTGTTAAAATAATAGCAGAAAGGAGAGGGGAAGTGATGGCCATGTCGGAAAAAGAGATAATAGAAGGCGCCAGGCAAGAGATTGCCGCGACTTCGGAAGGCGTGGAACCTAAGATAGCGGAATTCGGTTATTATCACCTTGCCCAGCGGGTGGACAACCTCTCCTTGAGGATAGACAATTTATCCCAGCGCATCGATGGGATAAAAGATAGTTTAGAGGGAAAGATAGCAGCCCTGGACCAAAGAATAGATATAAAAGTAGCCGAATTGGATAAGAAAATCGATGTAAAACTGGATAATTTACGCCAGGAAATGAAAGAAGGTCTAAACGGGCTGGAAGGCAATCTAAATCAATCCCGGCAGGAAATGAAAGAAAGTCTAAACGGCCTGGAAAGTAGATTGAATCAAACGCGCCAGGAAATGAAAGAAAGACTGGACAGCATGGAAGACAGATTCAATGAGGTGCGTCGGGAAACTAAAGACGGGCTTAACGGCCTGGAAGGCAGACTGAATCAGTCGCGCCAGGAAATGAAAGAAGATCTTAACCGTTTGGAGAGCAAATCAAACCGATTACGCCAGGAAATGGGAGAAATATATAGCAGGTTTGAGGAAAGGCTGAATTTACTGCATCAGGAATTACATGAGTACAGCAGGAGTCAAAGGAATACTTTAGCCGGTGTGATTATAAGCGCCATTGCTATAATAATAACTGTTTTATTAACAAGCAGGTACGGTTTCTAAACTATATGGCTCAAAAAAGAGGCAGCTTCCTGCCTCTTTTCAAATACCCACTTCTTATTTTAAATTCCCACTTCTTACTTTGGTCTTACCTGGGTTACTTTTTCCCCTTCTGATTTTCGGGTGCTGGCCCGCTTAAAATATTTTAATTGATGCCCAGGAGGCTTTTCAGCTTGCGGGCTTGGTTGCGGCTCACCGGCACCTCGCTCTGCTGCTTGTCGGCCATTATCAGGGTGTAGGTGCCGTTGAAGAAGGGAACGATTTCCCGCACCCTGGTCAGGTTGACGATATAACAGCGGTGGCAGCGGAAGAAAACCCGGGGATCCAGGCGGTTTTCCAGTTCTTTGAGGGTAAAACGGGTTAGGTATTGTTCATTTAATGTTTTTAAATAAACATTATCCCCCTGGGTACAGGCATAGATCAGGTCGTTTTGATCCAGGAGGATGGTCTTGCCATCCTTTTCTACCGGTAGGCGGTTGAGGCGGCCCTTGCCGTCGCTGCCGGGACCTGCTTCAGGAGTTGCCGGCTGCTGCTGGCGCTGTTCCACCAGGCGGCGGACTTTATCAATAGCCTGGCGCAGGCGTTTTTCATCGAAGGGCTTTAAAAGGTAATCGACGGCGTTGACTTCAAAGGCCTGCAGGGCGTACTCCTCATAGGCCGTGACAAAGATAATGAAGGGCGGGTTGGGTCGCTTTTGAATAGCCCGGGAGAGTTCCAGGCCGTTCATCCCGGGCATATTGATATCCATGAAAAGCACCGTGTAATCAAGGGCGCTGACGAGATTCAAAGCCTCCCGGGCATTGGTCGCTTCTCCCACTACTTCCACATCTTTGAACTCCTGGAGCATAAAGCGCAGTTCCTGCCGGGCCGGGTATTCGTCATCGACAATCAGGGCTTTAAGCTTCATTAACCAGCAACTCCTTTGCTGAGGCGTCTTTTACAACTGCCGGCCGGATAACGGGCACCCGCAGGAAAACTGTCGTGCCGTTAGCGTTGCTATCCAGGCGCAAACCGTAATCGGGGCCGTAAAGGTTTTGGAAGCGCAGGTTGACGTTACTTAAACCGACACCGTTACCAGACCCGTATCCTGGCTGGAGAACCAGGGGGATTTTCTCAGGCGGGATACCGACACCGTCATCCTTTACGGTTAAATGGAGCTCATTACCTGCCAGACGCCCGGATATTTTGATCATCCCGGGCCCCTCTTTGGGCAACAGGCCGTGGTTGATGGCGTTTTCTACCAGCGGCTGCAGGCTGAGGACGGGAATGTGATAATCCAACAATTCTACCGGTACGTCCTGGAAGTAGCGGAATTTGCTACCGAAACGGGCCTTTTCCAGGACCAGGTAGGTACGGACACATTCCAGCTCTTCCCGCAAAGTTGTCAGGCTACCGCGGCGGTTTAAGGTGCGGCGGAAGAGGCTGGCCAGGCGGATCAGCAAGCGGCGGGCCCGCTCCGGGTCGGTACGGCTGAAGCTGATAATGGTATTCAGGGTATTAAAGAAGAAGTGGGGGTTGATCTGGGCGTTCAATGCTTCCAGCCGGGCTTCCGTCAGGAGCTGGCGCTGGCGGTCCAGCTCGGCCAGCTCGATTTGCAGGCTCAAAAGATCGGCCAGGCCAATGGCCAGGCGGATGATCTGGGGCGGGAAGACCCCTTCCCGGGTCTGGTAGAGCTTTAAAGCGCCGACAATTTCCTCCCGGCATTTTAAAGGAACGATAACGGCTGCTTTTAAAGGGCAGTTACAGCCCATATTATACCTGGGGCAGCAGAGCCCCTGGGGGGTATGCACCACCTTCAACTTGCCCGTGGCGATGACTTCTTTCGTGGCTTCCGTTAAGATCCGGTCACCGGCCCGGTGCTGGTCGCAGCCTACCCCCAGGAAGGTCAGGACGTGTTCGCGGTCGGTGATGGCTATGGCCGGGACTTCGGTGATATTCTGGATGATTTCGGCCGTCTTGGCGGCCGTTGCTTCATTTAACCCCCCGCGTAATACCGGCAGAGTCTCATGGGCAATCTGCAGGGTAGAAGCGAAAATACCTTCCGTCCCGCCGATCTCATCCTCTTCTTCCACCGGAGACTGGGTTAATGAGCAAGGGGGCCCCTGGAAAGCTTTTAAAGCCCCTAACCCCAGGGCGTTTGATCCCCCGAAGGCCAGGAAGGCCAGGAAGGGTGAAGCCTGGAAAAGGATGATTGCGGCTATGGTTTCTACCAGGGTCAAAGCAATAAACAGGAGGTAAAATATATAATTCATGGCCATTTCTCCCATCTGCTGGCAAGAAAATTAAGAAAGCAGGTACTAATCCTTGTTAATTCCATGCTACAACGAACTGGCTTCTTTGTCAATCAGGGACATCTATAACTGCACTGCCCCAAATATAAAAGGAGAACCCTTCTGTTCACGGGCTCTCCCTTCTCGATGTGGAACCGGCTTTAGCAGCTAGTTCCTCCGAGCTTCCGACCGCCGACTTCCTGCCTCTGACCTGGGGACTACGCTTCCTCGGCGTAAGCGGCTTTCAGTTTGGCTACCGTTGCCGGGTCGGCCAGGGTGGAGGTGTCCCCCAGGGCGCGGCCTTCGGCAATATCCCTCAGGAGGCGGCGCATGATTTTACCGCTCCTGGTTTTGGGCAATTCGGCGGTGAAAAAAATTGCTTCCGGCCTGGCCAGGGCGCCGATCTTTTGTACCACATGTTCCTTCAGTTCCTGGGCCAGGCGGGGAGTAGCCTCGACGCCGTCCTTGACCGTGACGAAGGCCACTATGGCCTGCCCCTTGATTTCATGCTCCCGGCTGATGACGGCCGCTTCGGCAACATCAGGGTGATCCACCAGGGCGCTTTCCACTTCCATGGTGCCGATGCGGTGGCCGGAGACGTTAATGACGTCATCCACCCGGCCCAGGAGCCAGAAGTAGCCGTCTTCATCTACGCGGGCGCCGTCGCCGGTAAAGTAATAGCCAGGGATGCGGTTCCAGTACTGGTTGACATAGCGTTCGGGGTCGTTGAAGATGGTGCGCATCATGGCCGGCCAGGGTTTTTTAATGACCAGGTAGCCGCCTTTACCTGGTGGTACCGGTTCGCCCCGGTCGTCGACTACCGCTGCTTCTACCCCCGGGAAGGGTCGGAAGGCTGAGCCGGGTTTCAAGGGGGTCAAGCCCGGCAGGGGGGTGATGAGGATCATCCCGGTTTCCGTCTGCCACCAGGTATCGACAATGGGGCAGCGGCGGTGGCCGATATAGTTGTAGTACCACATCCAGGCCTCGGGGTTAATGGGCTCACCGACTGTTCCCAGTAGCCTCAGGGAGGAGAGGTCGTGCCGGGCCGGGTAGGCCGGGCCGGCGCGCATAAAGGAGCGGATGGCCGTGGGAGCGGTATAAAAAATGGTAACACCGTATTTTTCAATAATCTGCCAGTAACGGTCCGGCTGGGGGTAGTCGGGGCTGCCCTCATACATGAGAACGGTGGCCCCGTTGGCCAGAGGACCGTAGACGACGTAGCTGTGGCCGGTAATCCAGCCGATATCGGCAGTACACCAGTAGACGTCTTCATCTTTAAGGTCGAAGACGTAACGGGAGGTAGTGGTTACGCCTACCAGGTAACCGGCAGTGGTATGGACAACTCCCTTTGGTTTACCGGTGGTGCCACTTGTATGCAGGATAAAGAGAGGATCTTCAGCCTCCATATGTTCCGGCGGGGTATAGAGAGGAGCGGCGGCCATGAGTTCATGCCACCAGAGGTCCCGGCCCGGCTGCATATTTACCCTTTCCCCGGTGCGTTTGGTAACGATGACTTTCTCGATAGTAGGGGTCTCGGCCAGGGCGGTATCGGCGTGTTCCTTTAAAGCAACTACCCTGCCTTTACGGAAGCCGCCATCGGCGGTGATCAGCACTTTGGCGCCTATATCATTAATCCGGTCCCGCAGGGCGGCAGCGCTGAAACCTCCGAAAACCACGTTGTGGACAGCGCCAATGCGGGTGCAGGCCAGCATGGCAATTGGCAGCTCCGGGATCATGGGTAAATAGATGGTTACCCGGTCATTCCGCCTGACCCCCAGGGAACGTAAGCACGCTGCGAACTTGTTGACTTCCCGGTAGAGGTCGCGGTAGGTAAGGACGACAGAATCCCCCGGTTCCCCTTCCCAGATAAGGGCCGCCTTATTGCGGCGCCAGGTTTCCAGGTGCCGGTCCAGGCAGTTGTACGAAACGTTAAGGGTGCCCCCGTTAAACCACCAGGCCAGGGGATATTCCCACTCCAGCACCCGGTCCCAGGGCCGGAACCAGTGGAGTTGAGCAGCTTCCCTGGCCCAGAATTTTTCCATATCTTCGCCTTCCTTATATATTCCGGCGTCCCTGGCATTGGCTACAGCGGCAAAGGCCGGCGGGGGAGGGAAAGTGCGGTTTTCTTTTAACAGCGCTTCGATGGTCCTGGTGTCTTTACTCATGGTTTTCACTCCCTTCCTGTGTTTCTATCTTAAGCGGGAAAGCAAGAAAAATAAAGGCTTTGGGCGCCAAAGGTCGTCTCGCCGGTCTTAGTGGTAGGCAAAGAGGTTTAAGCAGCTTTGGGAAAAAAGGGGCAAAATTTGCAGGAGGTTTTTCACCATTATTGCCGAATAAAGCAAAAGGGAATTAAGCAGCAGTAAAATGGTTAGGATGGGACTATGGCAAGCCTTGGCATTGACATTATTGAAATTGAGCGCCTGGAAAGGGCTTTAAAGCGCCACCCGCGTTTGTTAGCCAGGTTATTTACGGCAGCGGAACAGGAGTACTGTAGCAGCCGGCACCGTCCCGGGGCTTCCCTGGCCGCGCGTTTTGCCGCCAAAGAGGCAGTAATGAAGGCCCTGGGGGTGGGATTGGGTAGTTGTTCCTTCCGGGACATTGAGATTAGCCGGGAAGAGGGCGGGCGGCCCCGGGTAGTGCTCTATGGCCGGGCCGGGGAACTGGCCCGCGAGGTGGGAGCTGGCACCATAATCGTTAGCCTGTCCCACTGCCGGGCTTATGCCGCGGCAGTAGCCCTGGCTTTGAAAGACTAGTCCCGCGGGGCTGGCGCCCCAACCACGAAACCATGAAAATTAAGGGCTGGCTTTAGTTTGGAGCGGACGAAAACAAAGTCGGCCCGCGCAGAAGCTATTTTGAAAGAGGGATGAGCCATGTACCTGGTAACGGCCGCGGAAATGGGGCAGCTGGACCGCCTGGCTTCCAGCGAGTACCTGGTGCCCAGCATTGTGCTCATGGAAAATGCGGGCTTGAGGGTAGTGGAATCCATCCGGCGCCATTTTCAAGACCGGGTGAAGAACCGCCGGGTGTTAATCTTCTGCGGCAAAGGTAATAACGGTGGCGACGGCCTGGTGGTGGCCCGCCATCTTTTAAACCAGGGGGCGGAGGTCAAGGTCTTCCTCCTGGCCCGGCCGGAAGACCTGCGCGGCGATGCCCGCACCAATTTAGAGATATACCAAAAAATGGGTGGCCGTATCTTCCCCCTCCTGGGGGAAAGCCACCTCCAGCGGGCTGACATCGCCCTCCTTTATGCCGACCTGGTGGTAGACGCCATTTTTGGTACCGGTTTTAAGGGAGCGGCCATGGGCTTACCGGCAGCCGTCATTACCATGATCAATAAAGCCCACCGGGATACAGTGGCCGTTGACCTGCCCTCCGGCCTGGAAGCCGATACCGGCCGGGCCTTTGGCCCCTGCATTCAGGCTACCTGGACCGTAACCTTTGCCCTGCCCAAACTGGGCCTGGTCGTCGAGCCGGGGGCGAGCTACACCGGCCGCCTGGAGGTGGCCGACATAGGCATCCCCCAGAAACTCATTGACAGCCAGCGCTTTAACCTGCACCTGCTGACGCCGGCCTGGTGCCGTTCTCGCTTGCCCAAACGGGAGGCCAGCGGTCACAAGGGCCTTTACGGCCATGTCCTGGCCGTGGGAGGTGCACCGGGCCTGACCGGGGCCATTGCCTTAGCGGCCACGGCCGCTTTAAGGGCCGGGGCCGGCCTGGTAACGGCGGCCGTACCCCGCGGTGTCCACGGGATCCTGGAAATGAAGACGACGGAAGTCATGACCTGTCCCTTGCCGGAAACACCTGGCGGATACTTAAGCCGAGAGGCCCTGGACCCCATCCTGGAACGCCTGGCGGCGTGTGACGTCCTGGCCCTTGGTCCCGGCCTTTCCCGGGACCCGGCAACTGTGGAACTGGTAAAGGAACTCCTTCCCCGCCTTAAAGCTCCGGCGGTGGTCGACGCCGATGCTCTCAATGCCCTGGCAACGGATACCGGCATCCTTACCGGGAACCACGGTCCCCTGGTCCTGACACCCCACCCGGGGGAAATGGCCCGCTTGGTGGGGACAACGGCAGCCAGAGTCCAGGAAGACCGCCTGGAGATAGCCAGGAAGTACGCCCGGGAATGGCAGGTGATCCTCCTCCTTAAAGGCGCCCGGACCATCATCGCCTGGCCTGACGGGCAGGCCTACATTAATCCTACCGGGAATCCCGGCATGGCTACCGCCGGCAGCGGTGATGTCCTGACGGGGATTATAGCCGGCTTTATGGCCCAGGGGCTGGAGCCCGGGGTGGCTGCGGCCCTGGGGGCCTTCTTGCATGGAGCGGCCGGGGACGAGGCGCGGGCTAGCCTGGGCCAGCATGCTCTCCTGGCGGGAGATTTGTTAAACTTTTTACCAGCGGTTTTCCGCAATTTGGAGGTGGAGGCTGGTGTCACGGCCAGTTTGGGCCGAGATTGATTTGGATGCGATCGCCCACAATGTCCGCGCCATTAAAAAAATACTGGCCCCCCAAACAGAGATCATGGCTATTGTTAAGGCCAACGCTTACGGCCACGGGGCCGTACCGGTAGCCAGGACGGCCCTGGCCAGCGGGGCCACCTGGCTGGGAGTGGCCACGCTCGATGAAGCCCTGGCTTTACGGGAGGATGGGATTACAGCCCCTCTGCTTATTTTAGGCTATACCCCGGCCGAAGATGCCAGCCGGGTGGTGGCCGCGGACCTCTCCCAGACGGTCTTCAGCCTGGAACAGGCCCGGGCCCTGGATGCAGCCGCCGCTGCTGCTGGTACCCGGGCGCGGCTGCATTTAAAAATTGATACCGGCATGGGACGGCTGGGTTTTTTGCCCGGCCAGGCCGTAGCGGCGGCTCTGGCCATAGCCGGATTGCCCCACGTCCGGCTGGAAGGCATATTTACCCATTTTGCCGCTGCCGATGCAGCCGATAAAACCTATACCAGGCGGCAACTGGCCCTGTTTCAAAGGGTAATTACCGACCTGGAGCAACATGGTATAACCTTCCCCTGGCGCCATGCGGCCAACAGCGGGGCCATTATCGACCTGCCAGAAACCCATTTCAACCTGGTGCGGGCGGGCATTATCCTTTATGGCCATTATCCTTCCCTGGAGGTCCGGAGGGAGCGTCTGGCTCTACGACCGGCCATGACCTTGAAGACCAGGGTCGTCCTGGTGAAGGAGGTGCCGGCCGGGACGTATATTAGCTACGGCTGCACCTACTGTACGCCTGCCCCCGCCAGGGTAGCGACTTTGCCGGTGGGCTACGCTGACGGCTACTCGCGCCTCCTTTCCAACCGGGCGGAAGTATTAATCCGGGGCCGGCGGGCGCCGGTCATTGGCCGGGTCTGCATGGACCAGTGTATGATAGACGTCACGGCTATACCAGAAGCCCGCGCCGGTGATGAAGTTGTCCTTTTCGGCCGCCAGGGAGAGCAGCTTTTACCGGTGGAGGAAGTAGCTGCCTGGATGGGAACGATCAACTATGAGATCCTTTGCCTGATTTCCGGGAGGGTACCGCGGGTATATAAGCAAAGTTAAAAAATGGCCACTAAAATGATTTCTCCCGGCCTTGCGCTGGTAATCCTTTACCGCTATAATTGGTTATATCATGACAGCAATATTATTTGAAAAGTTTAGTTGCCTCTCCATCTCTAACTTCTCATTTCTCACATCCAATATAGGGGGTGCCTTTTCTTGCCGGGTGTCAAGCGGATCATGATCAGTCTACCGGAAAGCCTCCTGGCCGAGGTTGACGGCCTGGCGACCCTGGAAAGGCGTAATAGGAGTGAATTTATTCGCGAAGCCATGAAACTATATATTACCGAGCGTAAACGCCGCAATATCCGGGAGCAAATGAAACGGGGCTACCAGGAAATGGCGTCAATCAATCTGGCCCTTGCGGTGGAAAACTATGATGTAGAAAATGAAGCCCAGAGATACTACGATGACAGGCTGGCGGAGTGTAAATAAAATGTTGGTTCGTCGTGGAGACGTCTTTTATGCCCATTTAAATCCGGTGGTCGGTTCCGAACAAGGAGGAACCCGGCCGGTACTCATCATCCAGAATGACATTGGCAATCAGTACAGCCCTACCACCATTGTCGCCGCTATCACTTCCCAGATTGCTAAGGCCAAACTACCTACCCACGTGGAAATCAGCGCTGCCAGGAGCGGCCTAGAACGGGATTCGGTTATCCTCCTGGAACAAATCCGCACCATTGATAAAAGCCGCCTCAAGCAAAAGGTAGCTGTCCTTGATGAAGAAACCCTGGAGAAGGTCAACCGGGCTATTGAAATCAGCCTGGGTTTGATAGAGCTATAGTTTGGGGAGAGGAAGTTACGGGGGAAGATTTATGGCTGCGCCGAGAATAGGGGTTACTTGTGACCTGGAGCGTGACCGAGAACGCGTTTTTTTACGGGCGGCCTACCTCCAGGCTATTACTGCCGCCGGGGGCTTGCCGGTGCTCTTACCGCCGGTAAACCCGGAACTGGCGGCAGGTTACCTGGCAATAATCGATGGCTTGCTTTTAACGGGTGGCGGGGATATTGAGCCATCTTTTTTTAACGCCCGGCCGGAAGCCACGCTGTATAAAGTCCTGCCGGAACGGGATGTCTTTGAGCTGGCCCTTACCCGTGCCGCCCTGGCGGCGGGAATGCCCATCCTCGCCATTTGCCGGGGCATCCAGGTACTTAATGTAGCTGCCGGGGGTGACCTGTACCAGGATATCAAAAGCGAAGTTCCAGGTGCCTTGGAACACAACCAGGCCGGGCCTAGAGAGCAACCCTGCCATGATATGAAGGTTATACCAGGCACCAGGCTGGCGGGAATTTTCGGGCCTACGGCGCGGGTCAACAGCCTGCACCATCAGGCAGTCCGCCGGGTGGGTAAGGGTTTAAGGGTCAGTGCCGTGGCACCTGATGGCCTGATCGAGGCCCTGGAAGGTGAGGGGGAGGTAGCGGTAATTGGCGTCCAGTGGCACCCTGAGGATTTATTTTGTTACGACCGGCGGCAAAAAGAGCTGTTTGAAAATTTTGTCGAACAAGCCCGGGGCAATAACATCTAACACATTATTTTCCATAGTTGCAGGAAATAGGTCATTACCTGTCGAATAAATTAATAATAGGGGAAGTAATTTTCCATGTAAGCCGGAGGATGCATAGGCCTTGCCAAGGATACTCATTGTTGATGACCAGCACGGAGTGCGTACCTTATTGCAGCTTGCTTTTCAGGAAGAAGGCTACCAGGTTGCTACGGCCGTTAACGGGCGGGATGCCCTGCGCCAGGTAGAGCGCTGGCGGCCGGATGTAGTGGTGATGGATGTCAGGATGCCCATCATGGGCGGGCTGGAAGCCCTGCCGCGGATCAAGGCCCTGGCCCCGCATACAGCAGTAATTATCATGTCGGCTTACGTTGATGCAGCGACGCTACCGGAAGTCTGGCACCTGGGGGCCAGTGATTTTATCTACAAGCCCTTTGACCTGGAAGAATTAAAAGCCAGGGTGAGGACACTCTTACCCGGGGAAGAACCGGATTGCAGGAAATTGGCACCGTAATAACGAAGTATAAAAGCCGCCTGCGTATTACGGCAGGTGGCTTTTAGACTTCCTGGAGGAGGACAAAATTATGGCTCCATGGGACCTGTACGTCATTATTACTACCAACCTGGGCGGGGGCCGGCCAACCCTGGAACTGGTGCGCCAAGCCCTGGCCGGCGGGGCGACAGCCATTCAGCTGCGGGAGAAAGACCTGCCGGCCCGGGAACAGGTAGAGCTGGGCCGGGAGATCCGGCAGCTTACCCGTGCTGCGGGGGCTACCTTTATCGTTAACGACCGCCTGGATGTAGCCCTGGCCGTAGAGGCCGACGGCGTACATATCGGCCAGGAGGATTTGCCGGCCAAGGTAGCCCGGGAGCTTTTGGGCCCGGGAAAAATCCTGGGGGTATCAACGGGGACGGTACTTGAGGCCCGGCAGGCAGTTGTGGATGGTGCGGATTACCTGGGAGTTGGCAGCATCTACGCTACTAGAAGTAAAGAAGATGCCGGCGAGCCCATCGGCCTGGCGGGATTAAAGGCCATCCGGGCTGCAGTCACTGTGCCACTTGTCGCCATAGGCGGCATCAATAGCAACAACGCTGCTGAGGTTATTGCGGCTGGAGCCGACGGCGTGGCCGTCGTCTCGGCAGTTATCGGTGCCCCGGACGTGGCCGCTGCCGCCCGGGAATTGCTGGCCGCCGTGAGGCGGGCCCGGCACTAGCGTATATAGATGCTGTGCGGCAGTGCCAGGCCAGCCAGGAATAGTAATTACGTGGCAGGATTATCGCCGGAAAGATAGAAGTAAGGTATTGGGTGTTGCTTGATGGACTTGGAAGCCCTGCGACAGAAGGCCCTGGCTTGCCGGGGATGCAGCTTAAGGCAGGGGGCCAGGCAGGTGGTTTTTGGTGAGGGGAACCCCCGGGCCGGCTTAATGCTGGTGGGGGAGGGCCCGGGGGCCCAGGAGGACGAACTGGGGCGACCCTTTGTCGGCCCTGCCGGAGAGCTTCTCGACCGCATCCTGGTTGCTGCTGGCTTTAAACGGGAAGAATTATATATAACCAATGTCGTTAAATGCCGGCCGCCGGGTAACCGCCAGCCAGATGCCTCCGAAGTGCAGGCCTGCCGGCCAATCCTGGAGGCTCAGATTAAACTTATTAAGCCTAAAATTATCGTCTGCCTGGGGGCTGTGGCCACCCGGACTTTAATTGCCCCCGGGGCCAGCATCACCCGGTTGCGGGGCCGGTGGATTGCCAGGGATGGTATTCGTTACCTGCCCACCTTTCACCCTGCAGCCCTGCTTAGGGATGCTGCAAAAAAACGGCCAGTCTGGGAGGATTTTAAAAGTTTGCGGGACGTTTACCGCGCCTTGCAGGCGGAACAACTGTCCCTGGAGTTTGAGCAGTGAACGGGCGAGACTCGCAATAGAATGACTGAATGGTGACTGCTGTGCAAATACGGTTAAAGGATGCCGGGGCTACCAGGGAGCTGGGCCGGGTCCTGGGCAGGCTTTTAGGTCCGGGAGATGTTGTTATCCTCACCGGGGAACTGGGAGCCGGCAAGACCACCCTGGCCCAGGGCCTGGCTCAAGGCCTGGGGGTGAGCGGTACGGTTACCAGTCCCACCTTTACCCTGATCCAGGAACACCAGGGCCGCCTTCCCTTTTATCATATTGATGTGTACCGCCTGGAAGACCCGGAGGCTGCCCTGGAATTGGGGCTGGAGGAATATTTTTACGGCCAGGGAGTGACGCTGGTTGAGTGGGGGGAGCGCCTAGGGGAACTTTTACCCCCGGAGTACCTGGAGGTTTGCCTGGAGTATGATGCCACGGCAGGCCGCCGCGCCACCCTGACGGCCAGGGGGCAGCGTTATGCCCGTATCCTGGAGGAGTTGAAACAAATTGCTGGTCCTGGGGCTTGACAGTGCCACCCAGGTTGCCGGGGTGGCTTTAATCGATGGCGACCGGCTGGTAGCCGAATTGTTTTTCAATACCCGCAAAAACCACTCCCAGCGCCTGTTACCCATGATCGCTACCTTGCTCCGTGAGGCCGGGGTGAAACTTGCCGATCTTGACGGCCTGGCCGTGGCCCTGGGGCCGGGGTCCTTTACAGGCTTACGCATTGGCCTGGCTACAGTCAAAGGCCTGGCCCACGCGGCGCAAAAACCGGTGGCCGGTATCCCCACCCTGGATGGCCTGGCCTGGAACGCCTGGGAGGTACCGGGGCTGGTTTGTCCGGTGCTCTATGCGCGCCGCCAGGAGGTATATACGGCCCTTTACCGCTGGCAGGAGGGAGAATTATGCCGTTTAACGCCATATCAGGCCCTGGATCCTTACTCGCTGGTCGACTCATTAAAATCCTCCACTATGCCGGTCTACTTTTTAGGCGATGGGGTAGCACCCTACTGGGAAGTATGGCAGCAGCTGGGCACCAGGGCCCGCTTTCTTCCCTCCACCAGCACCTTGCCGCGGGCGGCGCAGATAGCCAGGTTGGGGCGGGAACGCCTCCTGGCCGGGAAGGAGGACGACCTTTTCCAGTTAAAGCCACTTTACCTCCGCCCGTCACCGGCGGAGAGGCAGGCCCAGTTGAAGTGCAAATCCTGCCCATGACCAGCGAATACCTGGACGGGGTGCTGGCCATTGAAAGGGTTTCCTTTCCTACCCCCTGGACGCGCCACTCCTTCTTAAATGAGATATATAACAACAATTTCGCCTATTATTATGTAGCCCTGGCCGGCCGGCAGGTTATCGGCTATGCCGGGATGTGGATTATCCTTGATGAAGCCCATATTACCAATGTGGCCGTTCACCCCCACTACCGCGGCCGGCACCTGGGGGAGCTGCTCCTCAAGGTCCTGATGCAGGAGGCCGTGCGTCTGGGCGCCGACAGGATGACCCTGGAGGTAAGGGTTTCCAACCGGCCGGCCCAGCGCCTTTATGAACGCCTTGGCTTCTTCCGCGCCGGGGTACGTAAAGGTTATTATAACGATAATCGCGAAGACGCCATCATTATGTGGAAACATTTCTTTGAGGAGAATGGCCTTGGAACCAGCAACTACTATTCTGGCCATTGAAACTTCCTGTGACGAGACGGCGGCAGCCATCGTTATTAATGGTACTGAGGTACGGGCCAATATCATTGCTTCCCAGATTGCCACCCACCGTCGCTTTGGCGGGGTAGTGCCGGAGATTGCCTCCCGCCGCCATATGGAAAATATCGTCCCGGTAGTGGCCGAAGCCATGGCCACCGCCGGCCTTTCCTTCACCGGCCTGGATGCCGTGGCGGTTACGTATGGGCCCGGCCTGGTGGGGGCTTTGCTGGTGGGCCTGGCCTACGCTAAAAGCCTGGCCTATGCCCTGGATAAACCCCTCATCGGTGTCCACCACCTGCTGGGCCACATCTATGCCGGCTTTTTGCAGTACCCCCATTTACCCCTGCCGGCCGCCTGCCTGGTGGTATCTGGCGGCCATACCAGCCTGGTGTACCTGGAAAGCCATACCTGCCGGCGCATCCTGGGGGCTACCCGGGACGACGCCGCCGGGGAAGCCTTTGACAAAGTGGCCCGGGTACTGGGCCTGCCCTACCCGGGTGGCCCTGAGCTAGAAAAGCTGGCCCGGGAAGGCAATCCCCGGGCTATCAATTTCCCCCGGGCCTGGCTGGAAGAAGGTAGCCTGGACTTTAGCTTCAGCGGCCTGAAGTCAGCGGTAATCAATTACCTCCACCATGCCCGGCAAACCGGTACGGAGGTTAACCTAGCCGATGTAGCGGCCAGCTTCCAGGCTGCGGTGGTCGAGGTCCTGGTAACGAAGACCATCCAGGCAGCCAGGCGCATGGCTACCCGTTCCATCCTCCTTGCCGGGGGTGTGGCGGCCAATAGCTCTTTACGCCAGGAGCTGGCGGCGGCAGGACGGGAGGCAGGTCTGCCCGTGTTTTGTCCGTCACCTGCCTTATGCACCGATAATGCCGCCATGATAGCCTGCGCCGCCTACTACCAGTACCTGCGCCGGGATTTTGCCCCCCTGGATTTAAACGCTATCCCCGATTTACCCCTTATTAATTAAGAGTCTCGCCAGTTTGGGGGCAAAAACCTAGTAAAATTCAGGTTGGACTGTATTTGATAAATAAGGAAGTCTAAAATAAACCAGCTAAAAACTTAGTGATTTCAAGGCTTCGGGAAATAGTCCGTTAGCAAATGAAATCAAATGTCCGGGAAATAACTCTAGGGAAATTCCTGGTGGTAGGCAGAGCGAAGAACCTCTGCCGCTGACTGGGGCTCTAAAGTGGTTTTAAAAAGAGCCAGGCTCAAGATATATATCCCTTAGTGTCCGGCCAGGAAGACGTGAGCATAATTCCCGGCAAGCGGCCGCACGGCTCCGGCAAATTATAATAAAAAGGCCCGCCCCGGTGGATAAGGCGGGCTTTTTCCTGAACTTACGGCCAGCCAAAAATCACTGCTCCAATTGTTTCTTCAGGGCGTTTATCTCTTCCGGGGCAAGCCCTGTGGCTTTGATGATTGTATCAATGTCGACGTTAAGCAAAAGCAGGTTCCGGGCCACTTCCCGTTTCCCTTCCAATTTCCCTTCCAACTTTCCTTCCAACTTTCCTTCCAGCTTTCCTTCTAACTTTCCTTGCAATAAAATCTCTTGCCTCATTTCATCCAGAGCTATTTCCAGGTTGCTAATCATCTGTTCCACCTCCCAGGGTTTGTTGGCATCCAGGATGCAATCAACTTTTGCCTGTATGCCGGTTGGCATTTTAGGTTTGATAACGTGCCTCAGCCAGGTTGTTATATGACGGAACTCTTCGGGCGTCATGGTCTTTATTGCTCCCGCTAGTTTTTGGAGGCGTATCATCAGTTTTTCCGGTTTGGCTTTTTGGTCCAGTAAAAATATGCTAGCGATTACATTGGCAGCTTTGACGAGTTCTTCTTCGCTGTAACGGTTGACGTCAAACAGCAGGTAGCGGAAGTCCAGCAGATGCCCGCTGAAATTCTGGTAACCGTCTAGCATTTCTTTGAAGGATAGTTCCGCCGTCCAGTTATTAGCCCCGTTATAGAGCACTGCCGGTATGATGGGCGGCAGGCGGAAATTTTTGCTCTCCCGTTCGCCCTGTGGGGTGTTGTTGTAGATTTCCCGCCAGATTTCAACCATATATAGCAAAAGGCGGAAGGGCATCAGATAGTCTACCGTTGACTGCAGCTCCAGCAGGATGTAAAAGATGACGTTTTTATCCCTGGTCTTGAGCCGGTAGACGACATCGGCTTCTTTCTCGCTGAAATCCTGAAGGACGTAGGATTTATTCACCAGGATAAGGTCGTTTTCGTCGATGGCCGCCACCCATTCTTCCCGGACGAAGGTCTTTAAGAGTTCCAGGAAAACTCTCTTGTCGGCCAGGAGCTGCCGGTAACCCTTGTCGTGGGGGTGGTGGGGAAACCGTGGTTGCCCTTTATTTTCCGGCAAGGGATCACCTTCTTCTTGATACCATTATACCATATTTTTGGAGCAGGGGGAGAGTTTTTGGAAAGCCGGCGGTCCTCGGTAAGCCGGTAAGATAGAGGTCCAGGGAGCTTGCCCCGTGACCCCGAAACCAAGAAGCGGCGGCAGAAATGGGTGACGCACAGTCAGCCAAGGAATATAGATACTTTTCAATTTTTTGGCTGGCCCTGGACTGGCATGAGAATAATTTTTATGACCAAAAGCGTTTTCCGAGGTTTAAAGGTATCCACGATTTACCCCTTTATTAACAGCTTCCTGGGACCGTCCTGGGACCTTTTTGGGACCTGAACGGCTGTTTTTGTGGATGATTTAGCCTGTGGATAATGTGTATAAATCTGTGACTAACCGGGAATTAAGGCCTCCCTTGCTGTGGATAAATTTGAAATCATTCCGGCCCTAAGTTAATCACAGAATGTGGATAACTGGCTGAAAGGCTTGATTTTCAAGGTATTAACATGTGGAAAGGTTGTGGATACAGGCTGGGACGGTGTTTTTATTAAGAAGTCCTGGGACTGTTTTCTTAGAGTCAGGGAAGGAATCTGGCGCTTTTATGTCTAATATCTAAAGGCCAGCTTGCCGGGCCGGGGGTGTAACCTTGAAAAAGCAGTTAAGGCAGCAGATTCTAGCCAGGCGTAACGACCTGGCAGCAACAGTCAGGGAAGCTAAAAGCGAGATTATCGTTAAAAAAGTCCTGGAACTACCTGCCTGGCAGCAGGCCGGCATAATTATGAGTTATGTCTCCTTTGGCAGTGAAGTGGCTACCCCGCCCCTGATTAAAGCGGCCCTGGCCGGGAGAAAACGGGTGGCCGTTCCCTTATGCGTGCGGGAAGAGCGGCGTCTTATTGCTTCGGAAGTCCTGGCTTTCCCGGTCGATTTGGAGCCCGGCACCTGGGGTATCCTGGAACCCAAACCGGAAAGCTTACGCCCCCTGGCACCAGAAATGATCGACTTGGTCATAGTACCAGGGGTGGCCTTTGACAGGGGCGGCAACCGCCTGGGTTACGGCGCCGGCTATTATGACCGTTTCCTGGCATTCTTAAGGCCCGGGGCCAGAACCATTGCCCTGGCTTTTGCCGAGCAAATTGTCCCTGACGTTTATCCCGAGCCCCATGATCGGCCGGTGGATATGGTTATCACCGATGCGGAAATTATTGAGCCCTGAGGATATGTAGGGCTGGCGGCCGGTGCGAGTAACACTCCCCGAAAGGAAGGAAACTGGTGCGCAACTGGACCTGGCTTGTTTTCCTGGTTCTTTTTCTCCTGGCCATGGGTAGCGGGCGCCTGCAGCAACAGCCGCAGGTTGCCGGCAATATTCCTGGTAACTTGAGTATGACCCCGGTAGATAATGATACTCAGGAATGGCAGGAGCTAGTAAATACTTATGATGGTTTCAGTTTAAACTATCCTGTCGGCTGGCAGCAGGAGATTATCCCGGGGGTAGCAACCATCCTGGCCAAACCCGCTTACGCCAAATTATCTATCTTCGCCCAACCCTTAGGGAAAATCAGTGCCGAGGAATACGTCCTTTACAGCAACCGCAGCCTCCAGGAGGGGTGGGGCAGCATTAAGCTCCAGGGCCAGAAGCAGTTAAATATCCGGGGCTACCATACCTGGCGGTTTGAGTGGACGCGGCAGCAACTGGACGCCGGGGATTTAAACTATTACTTCGAGTATGACCTGGTCGCCGGCAAAACTGTCTATACTTTTATGCTCAAAAGCAACCAGGCCAATTTTACGGCCGCAGCGCGGGATTTAAACCGGATTATCCAGACCTTTAAACCCCTGCCGCCGCAAGGTGTACCTGCCCTGCCGGCAGCCCCGCCGGTACAGCGGGATATCGCAATCGAAGGCCGGCGTCACCGCCTGGTGATCCCGGCAGATAAAACCCTGTGGGGCATCCTTAACCCCCACAAGCTGGGGCGCTTGGAGTATTTTACCAAGCTCTTGCCCCTGGAAAAAGAGCTGGACTTTAAATTTCAATTTCTCATTACTTATGCCGCCTTTGATACCCGCTTCAACTTTGAAGAATTAAAGAAAATCTACGATGATAACCGCGTGCTGATGGTTGCCCTCCAGCCCTGGTGGTACGGCAAAAAGGATGATACCTCCCTCATCGACCTCATCCAGGGCAAGTATGACCATATTTTGCGGGAATGGGCGCGGCAGTTTAAAGCCCTGGAGGACCCTGTTTTCGTCCGTTTTGGCA
This sequence comes from Neomoorella stamsii, assembly GCF_002995805.1. Lineage (GTDB taxonomy): Bacteria > Bacillota > DSM-521 > Neomoorellales > Neomoorellaceae > Neomoorella > Neomoorella stamsii. The sequence continues at coordinate 76,366 of NZ_PVXL01000040.1, read as the reverse complement.
ACGAAATGAACGGCGACTGGTCCACCTGGTCGGCCTGGTACTACGGCAAGGATACGGATATTTTTAAAATGGCCTGGGAGCGTGTCTATCGCCTCTTCAAGGCGGAGGGAGCGAATAACGTCCTTTTTGTCTTTAACCCCCACGACCGCTCCTTTCCCAATTTTAAATGGAATAATTACCTGCTCTATTACCCGGGGGATCAAACCGTCGACTGGATCGGCCTGACGGGCTACAACAACGGCACCAGCCATGCCGCCGACGTCTGGCGCGGGTTTAATGAAATCTATGAGCCCCTGTACCGCGAGTATATGTATTATTTCGGGAAGAAACCCTTCATGATTACCGAGTTCTCCAGCAACGAAGTGGGCGGCGACAAGGCGGCCTGGATCCGGGAATGTTTCCGGAGCCTAGCGACACGCTACCCCAATATAAAGATTGCCGTGTGGTTTAACCAGGTGGACGGCAAGTGGCTTTACAACCTGGATTCTTCGCCCCGGAGCCTGGCGGCCTACAAGGAAGGCCTGCAGGATCCCCACTACCGGTTCCAGGCGGTGGTCCCGCGGTAGGCAGGCTTTGTTTGCGTTCGTTCCATTTCTAAATTGTCTAGTAGCGGGACCTAAAATAGCCCCAATAAAAGGTGTGGAACTTAATTAATGCTGGGCAAAAGGAAATTGTTTCTTTTTTTGAGCTTCATTTTGCTTTTAGCGGCCCTGATGGGGTGGCGCCTCTGGCCAGGTCGGGTAGCTGCTTTTGAGCGGGCCAGGTATTATTTAACAATATGGCGGGCCTGGGCCGGGCAGGTAGTTGCCCAACAGGCACCCGACCCGGCTACTTTCCCGCCGGCGCCGCCGCCGGTTGCCGGGGCGAGTTACGACGTACTAGTGGTAGGTGGGCAGCCGGAAGGAGTGGCTGCGGCTATCTCTGCCGCCCGCCAGGGGGCGAAGGTCCTGCTGGTGGAAAGGCGCGACGGCCTGGGCGGCCTCTTTACTTACGGCTGGCTGAACTTTATTGACATGAATTACGGGCCGAAACACGAACTGCTGACACGCGGTACTTTTCTTGATTTCTACCGCCAGGTAGGAGGCAGCATTTTTGATGTCGCCGAGGCTAAAAAGGTCTTCCTGGACATGGTTGAACGTTACCCCAACCTGGCTTTAAGCCTGAATACTGCTTTTAAAGCGCCCATCCTGGAAGGCAATAAACTGGTGGGCATCAGAGCCGTCAAGGACGGCCAGGAAATGGCTTTCTACGCCGGCCGGATCATCGACGCCACCCAGGATGCCGATGTTGCCGCTGCGGCCGGCGTTCCTTATACGGTAGGCGCCGAGGACATGGGCGAGAAAGACCGGCGCCAGGCTGTGACCCTGGTCTTTCACCTGGGGGGAATCGACTGGGCGGCCCTGGAGCAGGCCGTCAAAGGAGGCCGGATCAAAGACGCTAAGATATCCGACCGAGCTGCCTGGGGCTTTGCCAGCATTGGCGCGGCGTACCAGCCCTCCACCTCGCGCTTGCGGCTGCGGGGCTTAAATATCGGCCGCCAGAATGACGGCACCATCCTCATTAACGCCCTGCAGATCTTTGGTGTCGATGGACTGAGCGAGGCTGCCAAAACTGAAGCCATGGAACTGGCCCGGAAAGAACTGCCGGCTATTACTGACTTCTTGCGCTCCCGGCTGCCCGGTTTTGCCGGGGCCAGGCTCCTGGGGGCGGCGCCGGAACTCTACGTCCGGGAAACCCGCCACATCAAGGCCCTTTACCAGCTGGACCTGAATGACGTCCTCTTTAACCGCTATTTCCCCGATGCCATTGCCCTGGGGTCCTACCCGGTGGATGTCCAGGCGACTTCACCCCAGGATACGGGTTACGTCTATGGCCGGCCGGAAGTCTACAGCATCCCCTTCCGTTCCCTGGTACCCCAGGGGGTTGACAACCTCCTGGTAGTTGGGCGCTCGGCCGGCTATACCCACCTGGCTGCCGGCAGCGCCCGGGTGGTACCCATCGGCATGGCAACCGGCGACGCTGCCGGAGTGGCAGCCGCTTATTCCCTGCAGGTTAATAAGAATTTCCGGGAGCTGGCGGCCAGCTCCCGGGATATCAAGGCTATCCAGGATCTCCTGGTGAAGGCCGGCGCTTACCTGAAGGACTACCACATCAAAAACCCCTTGAGCGATCACTGGGCCTTTGTGGGCCTGCAGTTCGTCAACCGCTGGGGCCTGATTGTCGCCGGTTATAATAACGACTGGAAGCTGGATGACCCGGTCAACCAGGCAAGCTTTTACTATATGACGGCCAATGCCTTAAAAAGGGCAGCCGGCCGGGGTGATCTGGTTGCTGCCAGGGCAGCGGCCTTAGAGCCATATCTCGAACGGAAACCTTTAACGCGGGGGGCAGCCGCCTTTCTCCTCCTTACCTACCTGGGCGAGGATACGGCAGCTTTAGACCCGGCGGCAGCCGTGGCCCGGGCCGGGGCAAAGGGCCTCCTGCCCCTGGATAAAACGGGAAGCGATCCCCAGGGGATAGTAACCGGGGCGGAAGCTTACTACGCCACCGAGAAGCTCTGCGCCCTGGTGGCAATGGAGAACCGCAGGGAAGATAAGTAGACCTTTGAGATTAGACATTTACAGGTATTTTTTGGTATAATACAGGAAAGGAGGGTCGGCATTTATGCATGAAGTAGTACAGTCTATGGCTAAACGTATCGTAGAGAAATTCCATCCCCAAAAAGTAATCGTTTTTGGTTCATGGGCAAGGGGAGAAGCTGGTCCGGACAGCGATGTAGACTTTTTGATTGTTATGGATTGCAGTCGTGAACAAAAACGGGCTATGCAAGTAGCCATTAGAAAAGAGCTACGTGAATTTAAAGTCCCGAAAGATATTATAGTTGCCAATCTAGAGGACATCAGCAAGTATAAAGACGCCTGGTGGACTGTTTACCACCCCGCCCTCAAAGAAGGGTTGGTGCTCTATGAACACTGAGGAAAGGGAACAGGAAGCATTAAGATGGCTGGATAAAGCAAGAAGGGACTTGCGTGTGGCCAGGATGGCCTTCAACGACGAGGAGGAGCCCGAATTTGGTTTGGCCTGCTACCTGTCACAGCAGTGCGCTGAAAAAAGCTTGAAAGCCCTTCTAATCCGGTTGGGGATCAAGTTTGCATATAAACATGACTTGAGTTATCTAGTTGAACTTTTACCCCCAGAAGACCAGACTGCGTTTTCTGAAATGGAACTGGAGTGGTTGGCCGATTGGGTAACCGAAGGACGTTACCCGGGTGATACACTAGAGGCAACTAACGATGAAGCCCAAAAAGCAATTGCGATGGCGGAAGATATATACAATAAGATATTCGCTAAAATGATTAACTAAAGGTCAGGGACCATCTACGCTCAATGCGTTTTAATTCCTGCTTGCCTCCTATTTATGGTTATGCTACAATAAACATAACCTCATATACCTCCGAGCCAGTGGGCCTAAGGTTTTAAGGCTATGGCCGCTGGCCTCCTGCCTGCTTGCCAGGCAGCGACGGGGTAGGCGGGGAAACCTGCCTGCCTCCCGGAATGGGAAAGGAGTTTTTAGTAACTTCAGGCACCCTTCCGGGTGCCTATACATTTTTAGGTAACATTTTTCCGAAAAAGGAATAAAGCCCGGCCATAATAAATCAACGCGAATAGAGCATGAAACTTTTTGGAGGGGGAATTTTCATGGTTGACCGGGAAGCCGTCCGGGCAGCAGTAAAAGAAGCGGCTGCTGACCATGGTGGCAAGCTGCCCTGCGCGGTGGCCCAGGAAGTGGCCCGCCGTTTGCAGGTGCCCATGCGTGAGGTGGGACAGGCTGCCGACGATTTGCAGATCAAGATTATCCAGTGCCAGCTGGGGTGTTTCGAGTAGCAGGGGGATATGGATGGAACTCTTTCGGGTGGTAACTTTAGCAGAAGCGCGCCGGCTGCTGGCCCGCTACTGGCCCTTGCCGGGACGGCAGGAAGTGATTTTACCCCTGCTCGCTGCCCTGGGGCGGGAACTGGCCCGGCCGGTGGCGGCGAAGGACGACGTTCCCGGTTTTACCCGCGCCACCATGGACGGTTATGCCGTCCGGGCGGCCGATACCTTTGGCGCCCGGGAAAGCCAGCCAGTGATTTTGAACCTGGTAGGAGAGGTGCCCATGGGGCAACCGGCTGCAGTTGCCGTTGGCCCCGGCGAAGCGGTGGCCGTGGCTACGGGAAGTATGATGCCCCCAGGGGCTGATGCTGTGGTTATGGTGGAAAACACGGAAGTCCTCGCGGAGGGCCGGGTCGCCGTTTTTAAACCCGTGGCCCCGGGGCAGGACCTGGTGCGGCAGGGTGCCGACGTCCGCGCCGGTACCACCGTCCTGCCTGCCGGCCATACTTTGCGGCCCCAGGACCTGGGAGTGCTGGCCAGCCTGGGGGTAACCCGGGTGACTGTATATGAGCCCTGGCGGGTGGGCATCCTGGCTACCGGCAATGAAATCGTCCCTCCCGAGGCTGACCCCGGACCCGGCCAGGTAAGAGATATTAATTCCTACACCCTGGCCGGACTGGTCCAGGAGTGCGGTGGCAAGGTTACCCTCTACGGTATTGCCCCCGATGACCTGGAGAGCCTGACAGCCATAGTTAAAACCGCCCTGGCGGAGAACCACCTGGTGCTCCTTTCCGGCGGCAGTTCCGTCGGCACCCGCGATTTAACCGTCCAGGTCCTGGCTGGCCTGGGACAGCCGGGTATCCTCTTTCACGGTGTGGCCATCCGCCCGGGTAAGCCCACCGTTGCGGCAGTGGCCGGCGATAAGATGATCCTGGGCCTGCCGGGCCATCCCGTTTCAGCCATGGTTGTTTTCAGTATCTTAATTGAACCCTTGCTGCGCTACGGGAGCTACGACCATCCGGCCGGGAGGAGGACGGTGGAGGCGATCTTAAGCCGGACAGTTACTTCTATTCCCGGCCGGGAGGACTATATCCGCGTTCGCCTGGAAGCAGGCCCGGGTGGGTTCCTGGCCGTACCGGTACCGGGAGGATCGAGTATGATCTCATCCATGGTCCAGGCCGACGGCCTGGTAACCATTCCCCTGGAGGAAGAGGGCCTGGAAGCCGGTACGAGGGTAGAGGTTAAATTATTTTAAGTGTTACTTTATTATACCATAGTTCATAAAACGGAGAGAAAGCGGCGAGAAAGCGGAGAGGGTCCGGAAAGCTGAATTAAGTTATATTAAACCCGGGAAGGAAGGGTTGGTTATTGGCACGCAAGGTCTTTGTCACCAGCCGGCCCTGGCAGGAGGCCCTGGAGGAATTTCTGGGAACTTTAAGAACCAATAATTACCTAGCCGGGCTGCCGGCTGAAGAAATAGACGTTACCAAGGCCCTGGGCCGGGTGACGGCAGCACCGGTCTATGCCGCTATCTCCTCACCCCACTACCCGGCGGCGGCCATGGACGGGATAGCCGTGCGGGCGGAAAAGACCTTTGGTGCCAGCGAGGGGGAACCCCTGGAACTGGCCCTGGACCGCGAGGCAGTGGTTGTCGACACGGGCGATCCCTTACCCGAGGGCTTTGATGCCGTTATTATGATTGAAGAGGTAGCCTTTAAAGATAAGGCAACGGCTGTTATCCGGCGCCCGGCCGTGCCAGGGCAGAATATCCGGCCGGTGGGTGAGGACATCACGGCCGGCGAGCTGCTGGTGCCGGTCAACCATATCCTCACCCCCTACGACCTGGGAGGGATGCTCGCGGCTGGGGTCACGCGGGTGGCCGTCCGGCCGCGGCCGCGGGTAGCCATCCTGCCCACGGGGACTGAGCTGGTGCCGCCCAACCCCAATCCGGCCCCCGGCGAGATCCTGGAATCCAACGGTACCATGCTGGCCGGCCTGGTCACCCGGTGGGGGGGCGAGCCCCAGGTTTACCCCATTACCCCTGATGATTACCAGCTCTTAAAGGAACGCCTGTTGCAGGCCTTGGCGGGAAGCGACCTGGTCCTCATCAATGCCGGTTCCTCGGCCGGGCGGGAGGACTATACCGCCCGCCTGGTGGCTGAGCTGGGACAGGTTTTAACCCATGGGGTCGCCACCCGGCCCGGCAAGCCGGTAATCCTGGGCATAGTCGAGGGTAAGCCGGTGATTGGCGTACCCGGCTACCCGGTCTCTGCCGCCCTGTGCGCGGAACTCTTTGCCAGACCCGTTATCTATTACCGCCAGGGACTGGAACCGCCCCGGCGGGAACGGGTACAGGCCGTCCTAGCCCGTAAAATTTACTCCCCCCTCGGCCGGGAGGAGTTTGTCCGCGTTCGCCTGGAAAGAGAAGGGGACAGGCTGGTGGCCATCCCGACCTCCCGCGGTGCCGGCACCATCATGGCCCTGGCCCGGGCCGACGGTATTGTGGTAGTACCCCGCCTGGCCGAGGGCTTTGCCGCCGGCCAGGAAGTGACGGTATATCTTCTGCGCCCGCGGGAAGCCCTTCTGGAAGGAACTCCACACCGGAGCCAGGACCATCAAGGGTAGCTATAATTAAAATAAAAAAGCGGCATAACGAAGAAGCCGTTGCCGGAGAAAAGAGGGAGACCGGTGGAAGATACCTTTCGCCGCCAGATAAACTACCTGCGTATTGCCATAACCGACCGCTGCAACCTGCGCTGCCGCTACTGCATGCCGGCAACCGGGGTACCCTTAAAGAGTCACCAGGACATCTTGCGCCTGGAGGAGATCGTCACCCTGGCGCGGGTGGCCGGTAGGACAGGGATAAACCGCATCCGCCTTACCGGGGGCGAGCCCCTGGTGCGCAAAAACGTGGTAACCCTGGTGCGGGAGCTGGCTAAACTTCCGGCCATCAAAGAGGTTTCCCTGACCACCAATGGCATCTTTTTGAGTGGACTGGCCAGGGCCCTTAAAGAAGCGGGCTTGAGCCGGGTGAATATCAGCCTGGACACCCTGAAGAAAGACCGCTACCGCTATATCACCCGCCGCGGCAATATCAGCAGCGTATGGCAGGGCATCCATGCCGCCCTGGCCGTGGGCCTTACACCGGTAAAGCTCAATGTTGTCGTTACCCGCGGCTTTAACGACGACGAGATCCTGGATTTTGCCCGGCTGGCGCAGGAAGAGCTCCTGCACATCCGTTTTATTGAACTAATGCCCATTGGTGCCGCTGCTGCTTCCGGTAGCGATTACGTACCCGTGGATGAGATTAAAAACCAGATCAGCCAGGTCTATCCCCTGGAACCTTTAGCAGACCTGGTAACCAACGGCCCGGCCGTTAACTTTAAGGTGGCCGACGGCAAAGGTAGTATCGGCTTTATCAGCGCCATGTCTAGCCACTTTTGTCAACGCTGCAACCGCCTGCGCCTGACGTCCGACGGGAAACTCAGGCCCTGCCTTTACTGGGACGAGGAAATAGACATCAAAGGGCCTTTACGCGCCGGGGCCACCGAGGCGGAACTGGCGGCCATTTTTGCCCGTGCCGTCAGCCTGAAACCGGCCAAACATCATATGGAAACCGGCTGGCGCCAGCCGCGGGTCATGTCCCAGATCGGCGGCTGAAGTTTAAGAAGTGAGAGGTGGGAGATGGGAAGTAGGAGTTGGTTCAGGTTAAGCTCCGGTGGGGTTAATGTCCGTGGGGGGAACCAGGTCGTTCCTTCAAAAAAGTTAGTATCTGTAAAGGCATAAAGTAAACGAGCAGTGTATTATGGAGGCATGGGTATGAGTAATCCCCTGACCCACCTTGATGCCAAAGGTGCTGCACGAATGGTAGATGTGGGCGCCAAGGCCGTTACCGAACGGGTGGCCGTAGCCCGGGGACGGGTACTGATGAGCAGAAACACCCTGGACCTCATCCTGGAGGGGCAGATGCCCAAGGGTGACGTCCTGGCCGTAGCCCGGGTGGCCGGGATTATGGCCGCCAAGCAAACGGGGTCGTTAATCCCCCTCTGCCACCCCTTAACAATTAGCGCGGTAAGCCTCGATTTCCGTCCTGACCGGGAAACGGGAGCCCTGGAAATCGAAGCCCGGGTGAAGACCACCGGGCAGACCGGTGTGGAAATGGAAGCCCTGACGGCGGTAAGCGTGGCCGCCCTGACCATTTACGACATGTGCAAAGCTGTGGAGCGGGGCATGGTTATCGATAACATCAGGTTAGTCGAAAAATCGGGTGGCCGCAGCGGCCACTTCTTGCGGGAAGGTGAGGAGCCATGGGACGCATCGTAGCCGTCTGCACCTCGGCCGCCAAGGGTGAGCGTAAAAAGAATATCGGCCGGGGGATGCTTATTGCCAACCACGGCCTGGAGGGTGATGCCCATGCCGGCCCCTGGCACCGCCAGGTAAGCCTGCTGGCCATGGAAAGTATTACCAAAATGAAGGCGAAAGGATTGAAAGTTGGTCCCGGCGACTTCGCCGAAAACCTGACGACGGAGGGTATTGACCTGGTATCCCTGCCGGTCGGTACGAAATTAAGAATCGGCGACCGGGTCCTGGCCGAGGTGACCCAGATCGGTAAGCAGTGCCACAGCCGCTGCGCCATTTACCGGCAGGCCGGCGACTGCGTCATGCCCCGCGAGGGCATCTTTGTGGCCATCCTGGAGAGCGGGCCGGTCCAGGTGGGCGACCGGATCGAAGTGATTAATCCGGGAGCGGAGTGAGACCCAGACACTTTGGAATAATACCTTCCAGGAGAGTATTGCCTGGACGGTGGGGGGATAATGCTAGTGAAAGACACGGGGATTGCTAACGAAGCACCGGTCCCGGCCTTCCGGATAGCTATTCTTACGGCCAGCGACAAGGGTTCCCGGGGGGAGCGGGAAGATAAGAGCGCGGCCGTCATCCGGGAAATGGTGGCGGGTTTCGGCGAAGTGGTGGCCTATGAGGTTGTTCCCGACGAGCGCCGGCTCCTGGCCGCCAAATTGCGCGAGTTTTGCGATGTGGTGGGGGCCGATCTCGTTCTCACCACCGGGGGCACTGGCTTCAGCCCTCGGGATGTTACCCCCGAAGCCACCCGGGATGTGATAGAAAAGGAAGTACCGGGGTTGCCGGAGGCCATGCGGTCGGCAAGCCTGAAGTTAACCTCCCAGGCCATGCTCTCCCGGGCTATAGCCGGCATCCGGGGGAAAACCCTGATTGTCAACCTGCCCGGCAGTCCCAAAGGGGTGCGGGAAAACCTGGCGGCCATACTACCGGCCCTGCCCCACGGCCTGGCCATCTTAAAGGGCGAGGCCGGCGAGTGCGGCCAGGCGTAAGAGATATCCCCGGTATTAGTTTTTAAGCCTCGGCTAGTTGTGACGGGGCTTTTTCTTTTGGGCATCATGCAGGGTAGCGATTGACAAATTATCAAATAATAAATTGAGGAAGAGCTTATCTAATACCTGGACGGCTTTAACGAAGCGCTTACGATTTTTTAAACAGAATTTTTTCATGCAGGAAAATCGAAATCCATGGCGAATATATTAGAGATTTTTGCGTAAAGGGTGACCCTGTTGATTCAGAACCTGGAAGCGGAAATCCTGGCTTCGCACCAGATGGGGCGGGAGGTTTTTCTCTTAAAACTGCAGGCCCCGGCAATTGCTGCAGCAGCGCAACCGGGGCAATTTGTCCATATTCGTTGTTCAGAGACCCTGGATCCCCTGTTGAGGCGTCCTTTAAGCATCCATGACGTCGGCGACAGGGGGGAATTAGTTTTGCTATACCAGATAAAGGGTCGCGGGACGGCCTGGCTGGCCAGTCAGGGGGCAGGAAATAAAATTAATATTTTAGGCCCTATTGGCCGCGGTTTTACTTTACCGGCCAATAAAAGGGTTGCTTTAGTAGCAGGGGGGCTAGGTATTGTTCCCTTGCTTTTTCTTGCCCGGCGTGCGCTGGAGGCGGGGAATGAAATTGACTTTTTTTATGGCGCCCAGGACAGGGAACGATTATACCAGTTAGAAACTTTAAAGGCTATGAAGATTAACCTGTTCGTGGCTACGGATGATGGTAGTGCAGGTTTTCAAGGGCCGGTTACCAAACTATGGGAGCATTATCTCAAGGAAAGGTCTTATGACAGGAGTTATGCCTGTGGCCCAAGAGCCGAATTGGCGGAATTCGCCCGCCTGGTGACTAGATTTTCTATTGCGGCAGAAGTTTCTTTAGAAGAAAGAATGGCTTGCGGTCTGGGGGCTTGTCGCGGTTGTGTGACAGCCCTTCTTGATGCCCGGGGCAAAATATATTACGAAAACGTATGCACGGGTGGACCTGTTTTCGATGCAGCCAACGTGTATTGGGGAGACCAGGTAAAATGGAACAAACTGTGAAGGTGCCTAGAGTCAACCTGGCAGTTCAGCTGGCCGGTTTAACTTTACAGAATCCAGTAATGCCGGCCTCCGGTACCTTTGGTTTTGGCGAGGAATATGCCCCTTTTATCGACTTAAATAGCCTGGGAGCGATTGTTGTTAAGACAATAACCCTGCAACCGCTTATTGGTAATCCTCCACCTCGTTTAATGGAGACCTATTGCGGGCTACTCAATTCCGTAGGCCTGCAAAACCCGGGATTGGAGGTTTTTATCCGCGATAAACTTCCCTATCTACGCCGGTTTTCCCCGCCCCTGATTGTCAATATTGCCGGCAGGACAATTGATGAGTATGCGGAGCTGGCGGAACGTTTAAGTGCTGCAGATGGTGTTGCCGCTCTGGAAGTCAATATCTCCTGTCCCAATGTTAAGGAGGGCGGGATTGTATTTGGTACCGTACCAGATATGGCTGCCAGGGTGACGGCGGTAGTTAAAAGGCATACCCATTTACCGGTAATAATTAAATTAACACCAAATGTGACTGATATAACGGAAATAGCCAGGGCCGTTGAGGATGCCGGCGCCGATGCCCTTTCCCTGATTAATACCGTCCGGGGTATGGCCATTGATATTAAAACCCGCCGTCCCGCCCTGGCTAATGTTGTGGGTGGCTTAAGCGGCCCGGCCATCAAACCCATAGCCCTGTATGCCGTCTGGCAGGTGGCTCAAGTTGTAAAAATACCTTTAATTGGCATGGGGGGAATCATGACCGCCCATGACGCCGTTGAGTTTCTGCTGGCGGGTGCTACTGCTGTTGCTGTGGGGACGGCCGGTTTAGTTAACCCTGGGGCTTTATGTGAAATTATTGCCGGCTTAGAACATTATCTTCTCGAGGAGGGGGTGGAAGATATCAAGGAATTGATCGGAGCAAGCCAAATGTAAATCTAGGATTATAAGGGGTGAGCAGTTTATGTTAAGTCGCGAAGAAATCATGGCCATCTTTCGCCGTACAGGGGTTTTATGGGAAGGGCATTTTGTGCTGACTTCCGGACTGCATAGTGCCCACTATCTCCAGTGTGCCCGGGTGCAGCAGTATCCTGAGGAAAATACCCTCCTTTGCCGTGGGCTGGCTGAAAAGTTTAAAGGCCAGGGGATTACTACTGTCATTGGACCGGCAATTGGAGCAATCATTATGTCTTATGAAATTTCCCGCCACCTGGGGACAAGGGCACTATTTGCCGAACGCGAAAACGGGGTCATGACCCTGCGGCGGAGCTTTACCCTGGAACCGGGCGAACGGGTTCTGGTGGTTGAAGACGTGATTACCACGGGTGGTTCTGCCCTGGAAGTAATCGAGGTAGTAAAACAGCACGGGGCTATCCCGGTAGGTGTCGGCGCTCTGGTTGATCGCAGCGGTGGCCGGGTGGACCTGGGACTGCCTATTCAATCCCTCATTACCTTTGATATCGAAACCTACACGCCGGAGAACTGTCCCCTGTGCCGGCAGGGGCTGCCCATCGTCAAACCCGGCAGCAGGCAAATAACGGTTATGCCTTAAGGATACAGAAAGGCAAGTTTATTTGGGGGTTTAAAGCCCGGGTGATTTTCTGACAAATCACCGGGTTTTTATCTTTTTAACGGAGCAGCAGGATTTTATCAAACGTTGTAGAATAATGAAAAGGGATCCAGGATCCCGACTAGGGCCTTAAGGATGTGAATGATTTGTCTGAAATTCAGGTTCAACTAGAAAGCCAGAAACGGCCTTTAAGATATACTGTCTACCATTATTTGAAAGAATGTATTTTAGACGGTTGTTATCAAAAAGGAGATAGGTTAACTGAGGCTGAAATAGCAAAAGAATTGAAAATCAGCAGGACACCGGTGCGAGAAGCGCTGCGCAAGCTGGAGCAAGAAGGACTGGTTTCTTATGAGCTCGGGAAGGGAATTGTAGTTATCTATTTAGGCGCCAAAGATATGCTTGAAATTTATTCAATAATGGTAGCCCTTGAGGGCATGGCCGCACGCCTGGCGGCTGAAAACATTTCTTCTAATGAGCTTGAAAAAATGGAAATGATGTTGGATGAAATGCAGGCCGCTATTGATAATAATAACCTGGCCAAATATCAAAAGGCACACAGGGAGTTTAATGAAACTCTCTTTGCCAGTACCAAGAATAAACACCTTCTTGGTCTTTTGAAACGGTACCAGGATTATATAGTGCGGACAGAGAGTATTACCTGGCATAAAAAAAGGGACAGGCTAATGCAAGAACATAGTGCTATCTTAAATGCTATCAAGGATCGTGATAAAGAGAAGGCCGAAACTCTAATGCGAAAACATGTAGAGCATAGCAGACAGGTTTATTTAGCGGGAATCAATGACGATGAAGCCTAGCGTTTATTGATCAAAGACAAGATTTTTTGATTTGAGGTAGATTTACCAATGTATGTTAAGGGCAAAATCATAGAGCAAAGAAAAGTGGCACCTGAATATAATATTCTTATTATTGAACAGGCTGAAATTGCCCGAAAAGCAAGGCCGGGCCAATTTATAATGTTACAGGCGTGGGAACGCCGGGATATAGTGGTGCCCCGGCCCTTTAGTTTATACCGTATTGTCCCGGAAAAGGGGCAACTGCATATTCTCTACAAAATAAGAGGAAAAGCAACTCTAGAAATATCCCGGCGATTACCGGGTGAAGAGGTAAATCTTATCGGTCCCCTCGGTAACGGTGCTGTCTTACCGGAGTCTGGAAATATAGCCCTTCTGGGGCGAGGTATAGGAGCAGCCCCTTTAATGGCAATAGCAGAAACTGCTTCTAACAGGGGGCTGGAAGTATATACTTTTCTTTCGGCCGGAAATAGAGAACTGCTTCTGGGTCTGGGAGAATTTAACTGCTATTCAAGCAAGGTTATTTTATCGACAGATGACGGGGAAGAAAATGAGGGACGCCTTTTAACTGTTCTTCTGGAAGAACTGATTGCCAGAGAAGGGTTGAAAATAAAAACTGTTTTTACGTGTGGTTCAAAGCGCCTGGCGAAGGGGCTTTTGCCAATGGAATCAAGGTATAATTTTACTGCCTATGTTCTCCTGGAAGAGGTTATGGCCTGTGGCATTGGCTCCTGTAAAGGTTGTGTTTGCAAAGTCAAAGATGCCAGTACACCTGAAGGCTATACCTATAAAAGAGTGTGCAAGGATGGCCCGGTTTTCCTTGTCAACGAGGTGATATGGTGAAGCAGCTAGATCTTTCCAGTGAACTGGTGCCGGGTTTAAAACTAAAAAACCCTGTCATGCCGGCTTCGGGCACCTACGACTACGGCGGTGATGCCAATGCCTTTGATCCTTCATTGCTGGGGGCTATAGTAACAAAAAGCGTATCCGCTGTTCCCCGGAGTGGCAATGCGCCGCCCCGGATACATGAAACACCCTGCGGTTTATTAAACGCCGTGGGCATACCCTCTGAAGGGGTAAAAGCATTCCGGCGCAATACTTTACCCGCGTTAAAGCAATACAATACGGTACTGATTGTCAGCGTGGCCGGGGAAACACCGGCAGATTTTGCCCGGGTTATCAGTAGCCTGGAAGAAGAAAACGGGATCGGTGCTTATGAGTTGAATTTTTCCTGCCCCAATCTGGGCGATGGTATGCCTTTTGGCACTGACCCCGAGCTGCTTTACCTGGCAGTAAAACAGATCCGGAAGGCAACGTCGCGTCCATTAATCGTTAAACTGTCTCCCAATGTTGCTGACATTAAGTTAATGGGCCGGCAGGCTCAAGATGCAGGTGCCGACATCCTTACTGTTGCTAATACGCTCACCGGTATGGCCATTGATGTCCTGCGGCGGCGGCCTGTACTGGGAAACATTTTTGGTGGGCTGTCCGGGCCGGCGATAAAACCTGTAGCCCTGAGAATGGTGTGGGAAGTAGCGGGAGCAGTAAGTATCCCGGTTATAGGCGTTGGCGGGATTGCTAATGCGACGGATGCCTTGGAATTTATCCTGGCGGGAGCCAAAGCTGTTCAGGTAGGGACCGCGAATTTTACCAATCCTATGGTTATGCTTGAGATCATCGAAGGCATAAGGAGTTATATGAAAGAGAATGGGTTTATCAGCTTGGCTGACATTGTCGGTCTGGCCAGAAAATAAAGCGGAGCTTACGAAAGGAGGTGGATATGAATTTAAATTGGGGAAGATGGGAGCAAGGCGGAGCTGAGGAGAAGAAGGTAGCAGATTGAAGGAAGAAACCTTTAGCACCATCAAGAAACAGGTATACAAAAACTGGAGGGGATCAATAGTGAAACACCAGCGGCTGATTTATTTAATAGCGCTTATATTAGGCATAACATTGTTGCTGGCAGGGTGCGGAGGCAGCGGCGGTACGACCAGCCAGGACAATAAGGGTAAGGGAGAAAAAGTTCTAAAGATAGGGGCATCCTTATCTTTTACCGGGCAGCTTTCCCGTGAAGGCAACCTGACGAAAAAAGGTTACGACCTCTGGGTTAAGACAGTTAATAACGCCGGCGGCATAAATGTAAACGGTGAGAAATATAAAGTGGAAATTGTTTATAAAGACGACCAATCGGAAGCCCAGCGCAGTGCCAAGTTGACCGAGCAGCTGATAACGGAAGAGGGAGTGAACTTCTTACTCGGTCCCTATTCTAGCGGTATTTCTGCAGCAACGGCGGCGATAGCAGAGAAATATAATAAGCTGACCATTGTGCCCCTGGCCAATGCTCCTTCCCTCTATGAACACGGATATAAGAACCTCTTTGGTGTTTTACCTCTAGCGACAACCTATTTGAATGGCGTCCTGGACCTGGCGAAAACGTTAGATCCCAACCTGAAGAAGGTTGCCATTATTTCACCGGATGCCCTTTTCTCCTTATCTGTGGCCGAAGGAGCCAAAAAATATGCTGAGGCCAATGGTTTTCAAGTAGTTTATTATGACAAATACCCAGCTGATACGAAAGACCTATCTTCGATGATAACCAATATCAAGGGTGCAGGTGCCCAGATTTTTTTGGGGACAGGCTACCTGGCCGATGGTGTGCTGGCTGTACGGAATGCCAAGGATTTAGGTTATAAACCGGCGATAATGGCCTTCACCATCGCTACCTCCATTCCTGATTTCCGCAAGTCCCTAGGTGCTGATGCCGAAGGCGTTATGGGTGGCGAATGGTGGACCCCGAATATGAAGTGGAAGGGCGATATTTTCGGGTCGGCAGAAGACTATGCCAAGCTGTTCAAGGCCGAATATGGTGAGGAACCTGCTTATTACAGCGCCGCCGCTTCGGTGAGCGGTATCATCCTGCAAAAAGCCATTGAAAAGGCTGGTAGCCTGGATGCAGATGCGGTACGCAATGCTATGCGTAGCCTGGATATTCAAACCTTCTGGGGTCCGATTCGTTTTGACGAGCGCGGGGTTAATGTAGGTACTTCCAGTGCCGCGGTAAGCCAGATTCAAAATGGTCAGGTTGTAGTCGTCTGGCCCAAGGAATTACAGCAAAATAAGCCCCTTTACCCTAAACCATAAAGAAAGGGATGTTAGGATCAAAACATGAGGCGGCCTAACTGAGCCGCCTCATGTTTAAAATCATTCAGCAGGTTTAAGGGGGATTATATAAAGTGGACTGGCAAGTGATTATCAACGGAATACTTCTGGGAGGTTTATATGGCCTAGCCGCAGTCGGCTTCTCTTTGATCTGGGGAGTAATGAATATAGTTGATTTAACGCAGGGGGCCTATTTGACGCTGGGTGCCTACATTACCTTCTGGCTTTTTAAATTGTGGGGTATAGATCCTTTCCTTACCTTACCTGTATCGGCACTTATCTTATTCGGATTGGCATTTTTAATTGAAAGCCAGATTATTAAGCGGGTATTACGCTATGGCTTTGTAATGCTGCTGGTGGTTACTTATGGACTTAACCTTTTATTGCAGAACGCCATGCTGGTGGCCTGGTCGGCAGACTATCGTTCCGTGACGCCGGCATATAGCGGGGCGGGCTTCAGCATTGGTAGTGTCAATGTTCCTTATATACGCCTGGCTTTATTTATAGCCGCCTTATTGCTTGTTGGCCTCCTAACCTTTTTCCTAAATAAAACACGGCTGGGCAACGCCATAAGGGCAACGGCCTTGAACAGGCTGGCCGCAAACCTCGTGGGTGTACGCACTGAATTTATCTATGCCTTAACTTACAGCCTGGCTGCGGCACTGGTGGGGATGGCCGGTTCATTGATTTCCATGGTATATACCGTTTCACCATCCCTTGGAGGAACCTTCATGACCAAAATTTTTGTAGTTACGGTCTTGGGGGGATTTGGAAGTTTATCCGGTGCTGTACTGGGCGGACTAATTTTGGGAATTACGGAAGCTCTTACTGCTTCCTATATTGCTCCCGGCCTGATGAATGCCGTTAGTTTTATCCTGCTGGTAGTTATATTGATTTTCAGGCCCCAGGGCCTTATGGGCAAGCAATTCTACGGCGCTTAATTCGGAATGTTAAAAGGGGAGAAATCTGATGAACAACAGTGCTGTGGCCAGGCAACGTTTTCCGGTATCTGTAGTTTTCCTGCTAATGACTGTTATAGTCCTCGTTGTATTGCCCTTTTTTATCCGTGGCTATTGGATAAGAGTGATGACCACGCTTTTTATGTCCGGTGCAATGGCCGAAGCCCTTAATCTCATTGTCGGTTATGCCGGTTATGCAGCTTTTGGTAATGGCGTATTTTTTGGTATCGGCGCCTACACGACAGCTGTTTTGATGACCCGCCTGGGATGGTCTTTTTTTCCGGCCATGCTGGCCAGTTGCCTTTTAGCGGCAACTATAGCTTTCCTGCTGGGGTGGCCTGTTTTAAGACTGCGGGGTCATTACTTTGCCATTGCTACAATCGGTATTAATATGGCAGTAATGGAAATTGTGACCTATATAGGGATTACAGGAGGCGGTAAAGGAATAAGCCTGCCCCTATATCCCGGTGATATCGTTAAACAAGGCTTATTCTTTTATTACACCATGTTTATTTTATTGATAGTGAGCGTTGCCATTACTTACTGGATTGCCAACAGCCGCTTGGGGTACGGGTTGAGGGCAATAAAAACCGAACCCGAAGCAGCTGAAGTTATGGGGGTTAATACAACCCTTTATAAAGTTATGGCCTGGAGCATTAGCGCGGCAATTACCGGGATAGCCGGTTCACTGAATGCCTACTGGTTAACTTTCTTAGAACCCCTCTTTGTCTTTGATATTATGATTTCGGTGGAAACCTTTGTAATGGTACTTTTAGGTGGAGCGGGGACCATTTTTGGTCCCGTGATAGGAGCTTTCTTCTTAAAACTACTTTCAGAATTAGTCTGGAGCCAGTTTACCCTTATTCACATGGGTGTTTTGGGATTGATAATAGTAATAATAACTCTATTTTTACCTTCAGGGATTATGGGACTATGGCGACAAATGACGCTGCGCCGGAATAAAGCTTTAAATATGGTCCGGACCTCCCCGGGTAGCCGGTAGGGGATAAATGGAGGAGATGGATTTTATGGCACTTCTAGAAGTAAAAAATGTAAGTCGGTCTTTTGGTGGCGTACAGGCAGTAAGTGACGTTTCCTTTGAGGTTAATGAGGGAGAGATAGTAGGTCTTATCGGACCCAATGGTGCCGGTAAAACAACAGTAATGAATTTGATTTCAGGCCTCATTAAAAATGACACAGGAGAAATTCGTTTTCAAGGAGAGCGTATAACAGGTCTCAAACCCCATACCATTGCCCGCAAGGGGATTGCCCGGACTTTCCAGATCGTTAAACCGTTTCAGGGAATGACAGTACGCGAGAATGTAATGATGGGCGCATTATTTCGTTCAGACATCAAGGGTTTAAAAGGTTCGGCGATAAAGCCTATTGTTGATGAAGCCCTCCGCTTGTTAGAGCTTGACAGCAGGGCGGATTCGCCTGTAGAAGAGTTAAACCTGGCCCAGAGGAAACACCTTGAACTTGCCCGGGCCATGGCCATGGGGCCGAAGTTATTATTATTAGATGAGGTTATGGCCGGCTTAAACCTGAGAGAGATTGAACGGTTGATGGAACTGGTCAAAAAGTTAAATGCCCGTGGAGTTACCATCCTGGTAATTGAACACGTAATGAAGGCAGTAATGGGGCTCTCCAACCGGGTCCTGGTCATGCATCATGGCAGTTTAATCGCCCAGGGGCCGCCTGAAGTGATAAGCCAGGATCCTAAAGTTATCGAAGCTTATCTTGGCAAACGACGGCATAAAGGGTTGCTCAAGGAGGCAAGGTGAAATATGGCGATTGCAGCTAAGACAGAGTTAAAACCTATTGTAACCCTGACTAATGCTTCTACAGGTTACGGGATAGCCCAGGCCCTGTGGGATGTTTCACTGGAACTTTATCCCCAGGAAATTGTGGCTTTAATCGGTTCTAATGGGGCTGGTAAAACAACGGTGCTCAGGGTTTTGTCCGGTGTTTTGCCTTTGTGGAGCGGCGAGTTTAAACTGCACGGGGAGACTATCAAAGGATATACGGCCCCGGAATTGGTTCATAGAGGTATCTGTCATGTGCCCGAAGGCCGGCAATTATTTTCTGGCTTGTCTGTAGAAGAGAATTTGCGCATGGGCGCTTTTGCCTTAAAAAGCTCCCGGGCGGAAGTTAAAAATAACCTGGAATGGATATATAATTTGTTTCCTGAAATTGCTAAACGCCGCAACCAATTGGCAGGCACCCTCAGCGGCGGCGAGCAACAAATGGTGGCCATTGGCCGGGGTTTAATGGGCAACCCTTCTTTACTGCTCATTGATGAATTATCCCTGGGTCTGGCCCCGGTTATAGTGGATAGGATTTATGAAACCCTGCAAAAAATCTATCGTGAACAAGGGATAACAATTTTAATAGTAGAACAGGATATGGAGCTGGCCCTTTCAGTGGCAGGCCGGGCCTACGTCCTGGAGAACGGCCGTATCTCGGTATCAGGTTCCAGCAAGGATTTATTGAACAATGACGCAATACGTGAGGCTTATTTGGGCGTATAAGTGTATTTGTAAAATAATCTAAAATCTGACCCCGTCATAGGTAAAATTTATCTGCGGCCGCCGGCAGCGACCACCCGGCCGTCGACCATGACCTTATCCACCTCCACGCCGGCCAGGTCCTCTAGGAAGAGGATATCGGCACAGCGGCCGGGAGCAATGGCCCCCAGGTCCCGCGCGACACCAAAGCATTCGGCGGTATTAATAGTTACTGCAAATCAAAAACGATTTAGACCCGGAACGGTTGCCCAGTGGCAAATTTGCCACCAATGACCTGGTGCTGCACCTTGGTATTTTCGCCTACAACATTCTAAGGCTTCTGGGGCAGTTTAGCCTCCCGCTAAAGGAGGTACCGCTGCGCAACCATTTACTGTTAGTATGAGTTCTACCCAGTTGTTATTATCACGGATTCAGGTAAAACTTTACTGGAGTAATGGCAATATTTTTTCCTCCCTTGCCTGGGGCAAAGCCGGTAATACGAAAAAAGTCAGTATTACCATGTGCATTCTGGCCGTTCTCTTTATAATCCAATTCTTTGCCTAGGATGCGGAGCATGGCCTCCCGCCCCCGGCCTATTTCCCATCCGGCCTCGGTACCAGGCCTCAGTCCCGCCCGGAGAGGAGATCCGCCTTTGTCAGAACGCCGCCCGGTGGATGACCCTTTCACCGTAGAGGTTCTTCAGACGGTCGCCAGGCCTGGGATTTATTTGGGAAAGGAATGAAGCCATTTAAAAATGCCTGAAACTGTGCTGCAACGAATCTATTGTAAAACGGCCCTGAACAAGACCGGTATCCCGGGTTATCGCTACTGCCTGAACCCGTATGCCGGCTGTTCCCACCGCTGCCTTTATTGCTACGCGGACACGGTACTCCGGTTCTCCAACCTGGCAGAGAAATGGGGCGAATTTGTAGCCGCTAAAGAGAACTTCCCGGAAGTCCTGCGGCGCGAGCTACGGCGGAAGCGGACACCCCCGGGCCGGGTGCTTCTTTCTACCGTTACCGACGCCTACCAGCCCGCAGAAGCAGAGTTCGGCCTTACCAGGGCTGTCCTGGCGGTTTTTGTGGAAGAAAGGCCGGAGATAGAGCTTGACCTGCTCACCAAGTCTGATCTGGTAGTGCGAGACGTTGATTTGCTTAAGGAACTCAGGAATTGCTCCGTCGGTTTTACAGTAACTACTCCCGATGATGCCGCTGCGGGCGTGCTGGAGCCCGGGGCCGCTCCGCCGTCGGCGCGCCTCAGGGCCGCAGGACGGCTTGTTGCTGAAGGTATAAACGTATGGGCTTTTATAGCGCCCGTCCTTCCCGGGGTGAGCGATGCCCCGGGGGCGCTAGAAAGGCTTATAGCTGCTTTAAGAGGCGCCGGGGTCAGAGAAGTCTATCTTGATCCTTTGAACCCGTACCAGGCCGCGGTAAAGCGTCTCCGGGTTGCCTACCGGGCAAGGTTCCCCCAAGCGTTAAAACACCTGGAACGTTATCTATCTGACCCTCGAACATATGTACAGCCGCTAAGGGGGAGGGTGGGGTTGACATAAGGAACGCAGGAGGTTATAATAAAACCGAACTTGAGAGATAAGCAAGGAAGCTTACAGGCAGAGAAGCCATCTATCGCACGATAGATGGCTTTATTTTTGCCGTTACTAGAAGTGTTGTGAAAAACCCATTCTAATTGGCAGGTATTTGGCAACAAATGAAGTTCAGCAACGCCACCCATCGTTCCACCACCGACCCGGAGGCCCGGCTCTTCCGCAAAGGGCCTGGTAAGGAAGCGAAACTCAGCTATCTGGCCCACGACCTGCTCGATGTTCGCTCTGGTATTATTGTCGACGCCATGGCAACATTAGCCAATGGAGCATTGGCACGGGCGGCCGCCCTGGAAATGCTGAAGAAAGCCCACTCTTTTTTACCGCCTCTACCCCTGGAAAGAAAACGCCTTTTCCTGGGTAAAGAGTGGCTAAACTGCGGTTAGCTATGATTTGAAGGGTGTCTCACAGCATTTTTAGGAAACATCTAATAACTTCTGGCCATACTGTTTGTAAATGATAACAAAGGTGATTTCCAGTCCAAAAGAGAAATAAAAAACTACTTTATTCGCAATTCTAGTTAAGTATTCCGGAAGGATTTGACAAAAAGGAGGCGGGTTTGGGTGTGAGTAGCTTTGGTTATATTTTGCCTAAAACTAAACAGGAAGCGTTAATGGTTTTAAATGAGACAGGAGAGAAAGGCCGGATTGTAGCCGGGAGTACCAATATTTTACCTGATATAAGGGCAAGAAAAATCACGGGCTGTATTTTGGTTGATATTAGCGGTCTGCGCGAGCTCAAAGGTATCGAGGCTGCAGGAGAGACTGTAACTGTTGGCAGTTTGACAACGATAAGTGAATTATTGCAGTCAGAAATAATCGCCAGGGACGCTAAGGTATTATGGCAGGCGTGCCGGCGTTTTGCCGACCCGCTTGTGCGCAACCGGGCGACTATCGGCGGCAATATAGCCAATGCATCCCCGGCGGCCGACGGGGTTGTCCCCTTACTTGCCCTTGAAGCTACAGTGAATGTCGAAAGCCAGGCGGCGGGCAAAAGGGAGATCCCGTTAACCGAGTTTTTTACCGGACCGGGTAAAAGCGTTTTGCAACCCGGGGAACTGATAACATCAGTATCCTTTGCGAAAACGACTGCTATGAAAGGTGCGTTTATTAAGTTTGGTTTAAGAAAAGCCATGGCCATTTCCCTGGCCAGTATTGGTATTGTGCTGGGGTTTAGCGGAGATACCATTACCCAGGCTCGTATTGCCCTGGGTGCACTGGCGCCAACGCCGTTGCGTGCCAGGGAGACAGAGAATTATTTGAGCGGAAAGCAAATTAGTGATGAAGTAATGGCAAGGGCGTCGGAACTGATTACAACAGAAGTTAAGCCCATTAGCGACGTGCGGGCCTCGCAGGCTTATCGCTGGCATCTTACGGGGGTACTTTTTAGACGGGCAATTGAGGCTGCACTAGCTTAAGGGAGGTAAAGATAATGGACATAATGCGGGAAATTACCGTCACCATTAACGTCAATGGCAAGCCAATTAAGGCCGCCGTATCTCCAGAAGAATCGTTGTTAGATTTCTTACGTTACCGGGCCCAGGCCACGGAAGTAAAATGCGGTTGCAACAAGGGCGACTGCGGCACCTGTACGGTAATTTTAGATGACCAGGCAGTAAAATCATGTCTCGTCCTGGCCGCCCAGGCCGACAACAGACATGTTTGGACGGTAAGGGGCCTGGAAGAAGATTCATTGATGCAGGCTTTACAGGAGAGCTTTGCTACCCATGGCGCCGTGCAATGTGGTTTTTGTACACCCGGGATGCTGATGACAGCGAAAAATTTCCTGGAACATAACCTTAAGCCGGACCGAGCTTACATTAAAGAGGCTATTGCGGGTAATCTTTGCCGTTGTACCGGCTATAAGAAAATCGTAGATGCTATAGCTGCAGTTGCAGCAAGCAGAGCGGGCGACAGGGCTTAAGGGGGGAAACAACTAGATGGAAATGAATGTAATTGGTAAGGGGCTGCCAAAAGTCGACGCCTGGGCTAAAGTTAAAGGGAAAACTGTTTATGCTGATGACTTTAGTTTGCCAGGCATGCTTTATGCCAAAGTATTAAGGAGTAAATATCCGGCAGCCAGAATTCTGTCTATTGATACTAGCCGGGCGAAGCAACTACCTGGCGTGCATGCAGTCCTCACGGCCAAAGATGTACCGAACAATAACTTGAGAGCTAAGTTTGGCCAGAGTACGGATGTTGGTGCCCAGTTTGAAGGGTTATACAGGGTGCTTGCCGAAGAAAAAGTACGCTTTTTAGGTGAGCCGGTAGCCCTGGTAGCGGCTGAAAGCTTGAAGACTGCTGAAGAAGCCCGTGATTTGATTGAAGTTAATTATGAACCTTTACCGGGTGTTTTTGATCCAGTTGAAGCCCTCAAGCCCGGGGCCTATCCTGTTGGCGAGAGCGAGAGCAATATTGTTTCCCGGTTTAAAATCCGCAAGGGAGATATAGATGCCGGTTTTGCTGCAGCTGATGTAGTGATCGAGAATACCTACCGTGTCCCCTTTGTTGATCATGCTTATCTGGAACCTGAATCAGGAGTGGCATGGTTAGATGAAGACGGCGTGATCAACATCCGGGTATCAACCCAGGTGATAGAACATTTCCGAACGGTGGCTGAAGTTTTGGGTTTGCCGCAAAACAGGGTGCGCGTCATTGGTACCTGGCTGGGGGGAGGTTTTGGCGGCAAGGAAGATATTACGGTAGAGAGTTTCCTGGCCCTGCTGGTGTGGAAGACGGGAAGACCGGTAAAATTAACTTATACCAGGGAAGAGTCTCTCCTGGCCCACAGCAAGAGACACCCGTTTGTTATGAAATACAAAACCGGCGCCACTAAAGAGGGGCGCATAATAGCCTTAGAGGCCGAACTCATCGCTGATGCCGGTGCTTATACTTATTTAACACCATGGGTTTTGCTCTATGCTACTGTTAATGCTGCTGGACCCTACGATATACCCAATGTCAAAGTAGATAGTGTGGCGGTCTTGACCAATAATCCTTTTACCAGCGCCAACCGGGGCTTTGGTGCTATCCAGCCTAATGTGGCCTATGAGTCCCAGGTAGACGAACTGGCCCGGGTTTTGGGTATTGATCCCCTTACTATCAGGCAAAAGAACTGCTTACGCCAGGGCGGGTCGCTGGCCACGGGATTTACCTTTGACCGCTATGTCGCTTTGCCTGAGGTTGCCGAGAAAGCCTGGCAAGCTCTGGGGCCAGTCAAAAAAAGCCAGGACAAAAATATTAAGATTGGTCGGGGCCTGGCGATAGGCATGATGAGTTATGGTCGTTTAACTTTCCTGCATGATAGTTCCCGCTCCTATGTAAAGCTGGAACTGGACGGCAGCGCGGTAATCCGTTGTGGCGTACCTGATCTGGGCGGCGGCCAGGCCCAGGCGCTTTGCCAGATTGTGGCACAAGAATTGGGGATACCCCTGGAGAAAATCAAGATTTATATTTCCGATACGGCTTTAACCCCGCTGGCCGGCACAACAACAGCTACCAGGCAATTATATATGTCAGGGAATGCTACTTTGAAGGCTGCCAGGGAAATTAAGGAACGGTTGTTAACTAAAGCCTCAACCATGCTCAATGTTAGAAAGGCATATCTGAAAATAGAAAACGAAAAAATCATTAGTTTAGTTGAGCCTGGTAATTTCGTTTCTTTAAAAGATGTTATTGCTCAGTGTTCTGCCGAAGGTATTGAGCTTTTCTGCGAAGCCCAGTTCAATGCTCCATTTACTGATATACCGTCTTCGGAGCTGATAACGGGTCAAACCCATCCTGATTTTACTTTTGGCGCGCATGCTGTCGAAGTTGCCGTCGATGTCGAGACTGGTGCTGTTGAAGTCCAGAAAGTGGTAGCATGTTATGATATCGGCAAGGCGATTAATGTGCTTAACGTCGAGGGTCAGCTTGAGGGTGGCGCTATCTATTGTCTGGGCTATGCTTTGATGGAAGAACTGGTGGTCGACCAGGGCAGATTGAAAACACCCTCACTATCTGAATACTTGATACCTACAGCGGCGGATGTGCCGGATGTAGAGACGATTTTGGTGGAATCCGGGTCTGGCCTGGGACCCTATGGGGCTAAAGGTGTGGGCGAACCGGCTTGTAACTCTATCGCTCCGGCCATTCTCAATGCCATTCGCGATGCCGTTGGCGTCCGGATAACCTCTTTACCAGCAACGCCAGAAAAAATAGTATTTGCCCTGCAAAAAAAGCAATAGACTGTACTTACATTATAGCTTACAGTATTTGCTGTTAGCCAGGTAGAAGGGGGTGAGAAAGGCGTATCTAAATAACAAACCAAAATTAAAGATGAAAAAGTAAGAGCCGACAAACAACAAAAAAGAAGGAGGAAAGCAGATGTTAAAAGGAAGAACGATCAAATGGCTAGTTTTATTTATGGTTATGGCAGTGGTTTTTACCTTACTAGCTGGCTGCAGTAATAGCAGTAAGGGCAAAGAAGAGGGCAAAGCTGCTGGTACTAAAGCAGTCAAAGTAGCCTTTCTGGGTCCTTTGACTGGACCTAACGCCATGCAAGGTGTTGGCGCCCGGAACGCTTTCCAGCTGGCCATCAAGCAGGCTAATGATTCTGGCAAGCTGCCCTTTAAGATTGAAGTAGTAGATCTCGATGATGCCTCCAACCCAGGTACCGGAGCATCGGTGGCCCAGAAAGCAGTTGCTGATCCAGATGTGGTTGCCGCTAGCGGGCACTGGAATTCCCCTGTGGCTGAAGCCACTATTCCAATCTTCAAATCAGCCGGGGTGCCCCTGATAATCTGGGGTGCTATCAGGCCAACCCTTACCAGTAAAGAGAATTATCCTTATATTACACGTGTTTGCCCGACCCAGGAGCAGGAAAACTTGCCGTTGGCTAACTTTGTAGTTAACAACTTAGGACGTAAGAAATGGGCGGTTATTTCGGATACAACCACTTACGGCAAGAGCAATACCGAAGCCTGGAAGACTGAAATCAAGAAATATCCCGGAGCAGAAATTGTCTCTATAGACGAAATCCAGGTTGGCCAAAACGATTTCCGGCCCATTTTAAGTAAAATTAAAGCGGCCAATGTCGACGGGGTTTACTTTGGTGGCGTAGTCATGGAAGCGGCTTTGGTACGGCGCCAGATGGTCGAGTTGGGCATGAAAGACACGCTGATGGTAGGTATTTCCGGTATAGTTGACGATAAATTTATAGAGACGGCGGGTACAGAGGCTGCCGAGGGTGTAATCGCAACTAAGCCCGGTAAAAGTATTAGCAAGCTTGAGGGCGGTAAAGCCTTTGAGGAAGCCTATCAAAAAGCCGGCTTTAAAGAACCCTACGGCGCTTATGGGCCCTATGCTTATGATGCGGCCAATATTATTGTCGAGGCCCTGAAGCAGGTTGGACCGGATCGCAAGAAGCTGGTTGATGCTATAGCTAAGATCAGCTATAACGGCTTGCTGGGTGTAACAACCTTTAATGAGGTTGGCCAAACGACCAATGTAGTGAGTACCATCTATGTAGTGGAAGACGGTAAGTGGGTAGACTGGGACGCTTCCAAGTATAAGAGCGGTGAACGTAAATTGCCCGGCGCTAAATAAGGAAAATTAAAGCGGAGAGATAATTTGCTGGCTGGTGACAACGCCCCAAATGTTGTTGCCAGCCAGCAAGGATTTAAGGAGGCAATAGGTATGTCGCTTTTGTTATCACAAACCATCAATGCTATTATGCTGGGCTGTACCTACTCTCTGGTTGCCATCGGCTTTTCGTTATTCTTTGGGGTTATGGATGTCGTGGTATTTTGTGCGGGGGATGTAGCTATCTTTGCCGCCTTTTGTATTACTGCCCTTGTCAGCATCGCGGGACTCTATGCTGCTTTAAACGGGGTACTGCCACAATTTTTAAGTACAGTGATGATCGTAATTATCGGTGCTTCTTTAACAGGAATACTAATGTTAGCCATGTACCGGCTGGTAATAAAACCCTTTGAAGGCAAAAGCGCCCTGATGCCGCTGCTAAGCACCATCGCGGCTGGAGTTGCCCTGCGAGAATTAATTGGTATTTTTTACCCACAGGGCCGAAATCCCCAAACTTTTCCCCAGTTGCTTCCCAGCGGTGTTTTAGCTGATTATGCTTTAATATCCTGGCGTAATGTAATTATTATTGTTGCTACCCTGGTACTGGTAGCCCTGCTCTATTTATTTGTTAATAAAACCAAAACAGGATTATCAATCCAGGCTGTTTCCCAGAACAAAGAAGCAGCCATTATGGTTGGTATTAACTGGCAGCAAATTGTGGCGATTACCTTTCTAATTGGCGGCTTTATTTTAGGCATTGGCGGTTTCCTGGTAGCTTCCTATTATGACGTTGTTCGCTTTGATATGGGAGCTATGTACGGTTTGAAGGGCTTTTGTGCTGCTGTTGTAGGGGGCCTTGGTAACGTTTATGGCGCCATAGTGGGTGGCATGTTGATTGCTTTTGTTGAGGTTTTTGTAAGTGCCTTTATTCCCGGGGGAACAGCTTATGCCAGTGTGGTAGCCTTTCTGATGGTCGTCATCTTCATTTTATTTAGACCTGAAGGAGTTATTGGCGAAAAAACTATTGAGAAGGTTTAATAAGGTTTGCCTGAGGGAGGCAGGGAACAAAGTGTTAAATAAGGCGGGTAATGGTTTAAACGATAGTCTAATGGCCATGGCAGTTAGCGTAGGCATTTGTTTAATGCTTTATATTGCCTTGATAAGTTCTTTGGCCATAACCCTGGTTATCCTGGCTATAGGTTTAGGATTAATCATCTATGGCGAGCGCACCGGAGGTATCGAAAAGATCTACGGGGTTATGGAAAGACATAAAGGTAAGGCCCTGGGCATTATGGTGCTTTTTGCCCTGGTGTTGCCGTTTTTATTAAGCGGCAATAATTATCTTCTCCATGTCATTGTTATAGGAGGTATCTATAGTATTATTGCCCTGGGGCTCAACTTCCAGGTGGGTAGTACCGGTATGGTCAATTTTGCGCCGGCAGCTTTTTATGGTACGGGCGCTTATACCTCGGCGGTTTTAGCGGTTAAATTTGGTATATCTCCCTGGCTAGGAATGATTTGTGGCTTATTCATGGCAGCTCTTTTAGGAGTAGTTTTTGGCTTTCCGGCCTTGAAAACCCGGGGTTATTATTTATCTCTGGTAACTATTGCTTTGCAGGTAATTTTTACGCTGATGATTATTAATACTAGCTGGCTTGGGGGGCCCAATGGTATTCCTGGTATTCCTGCTTACCAGCTTTTCGGTTACTCATTTCGCAAACCCCTGGAAATTTTGGGTTTCCAGTTACCCTACCAGACTAATTATTTTTACTTGATTTTCTTACTGTTAGGTTTAGTGGCATTAGCTGCTTCCCGCTTGTATAATTCCCGCATTGGCCTCGCCTGGAATGCTATCGAGCAGGATGAAATTGTGGCTGCCACCCAGGGAATAAACTTAACAAAAATTAAACTGCTGGCGTTTTCCCTGGGGGCTGCCTTCGCGGGCGTTGCCGGTGCCTTGTATGCCCATTATACCAGTTTTATTGGTAATGAAGATTTTGATTTCAGTAAATCACTGGTATTGATCTGTATGGTTCTCCTGGGTGGGATGGACAATGTTGTCGGTGTTACTCTGGGAGCCATCCTGTTAACAATTATCGACGAGAAACTCCGGGATTTTGCTGATTACCGTATGCTCATGTATGCTTTGATTTTGATTATAATCCTAATTACTCGCCCTCAGGGCCTACTTCCCAAGCGTAACCGCAAGTACCAGATAAAGCAGGAAAGTGATGCTGGATATAATGTCACGGTAACAATGGGAGGTAAATAGTCATGGAAGTATTAAGGACAGAGGCCCTGACAATTAATTTTGGCGGCTTGAAGGCAGTAGATGGAGTCGATTTCACAATTGGCGATGAAATTGTGGGTTTAATCGGTCCTAACGGTTCCGGCAAGACAACTTTTCTCAATTTGGTTAGTGGTATCTATCAACCGACAAGCGGTAAAATTATTTTCCAGCAAGAAGACATCACCGGCGCTGGCCCGGATATCATCCGCAGTAAGGGAATTGCACGTACCTTTCAAACCAACCGTTTGTGTTTAAATCTAAGTGTCATTGATAATATGCTGCTGGGCCTTTACAGCCAGCAAAAAACCACCTGGTGGCAGGCTATCTTCCAACCAGCTTACTGTCGCGCTGAGATTAAAGCTAGTATCGAAAAGTGTTTCCAAGTACTGGCCCATTTTAATGCGGAGCTTATTAAGAAATGCTATGATCCTATAACCACTATACCGCTCATTGACCGGCGGCGGATTGAAATTGCCAGGGCTATTGTGGGCGAACCAAGGCTGTTATTGCTTGATGAGCCTACTGCCGGGCTAAATGCTGAAGAAACCATACAGATGATCCGGGATATTGGCAAAATCAGGGAGAGCAACAGGCAAATCAGCATTATCATTATTGAACATGATATGTCCGTTATTGCCCGCATTACGGACCGGGTGGTTGTCTTAAATGCGGGTAAAAAAATTGCCGAAGGCCTTTTTAGCGAGGTTAGCAAAGATGAGCAAGTGCGTACTGCATATCTAGGAGGCTAAACCATGCTGGAATTACGTCAAGTTAGTACTAAATACGGCCAAATACCTATGCTGATGCAGGTTAGTATCAAGATCGATCAAGGTGAAGCGGTCTGTATGCTCGGAGCCAATGGTGCCGGTAAGACTACTCTACTCAAGACTATTATCGGCATGGTAAAACCTGTAAGCGGGGAAGTTCTTTTTCGAGGTCAAAGGATTGATCTTTGGCCCTCCTATAAAATTATCCGGTCCGGCATTGCCATTGTCCCTGAACGGGAAGGATTGTTTCCCAAATTAACAGTTGAAAACAACCTCCTGATGGGGGCTTACTATGAAAAAGACAAAAGCAGAATTGCCTCGCGACTGGAAGAAGTATTAACTATTTTCCCAAGGCTAAAAGAAAGGCTCCGCCAAAAAGCCGGGACGCTAAGCGGTGGCGAACGGAAAATGCTGGGCATTGCCCGTGCTTTGCTGGCCGACCCCCAGGTGTTATTAATGGATGAGCCTTCCCTTGGGCTGGCGCCGGCAACGGTCAATGAAGTCTTTGCGGTAATAGACCGGATTAAAAAAGAAAAGAAGATAGCTATCCTGCTAGTAGAACAAAACGCCCAGAAGGCTTTATCAGTCGTTGAACGAGGCTATGTCTTACAAAAGGGCACTATAATCCTGGAGGGTTCAACAAAAGAACTGCAGGAAAATAGTATTGTTAAAGAATCTTACCTTTCAGCAACAAGCTAACTAGTAACGGTTTACACAAAGAATACTTTGAAATTATGAGTGGCATACAAAGGTGAGACACCTATTTTCCGAGAAAAGAATCATTTAGAAGTTAAATTTAACTCCTTATCAAAGGAACTAATTTAGTTACATTTAAATATCTTTAATGGAGGAGGGTGATTAAATTAATATGACTAAAATTTTATTAAAGGGCGGCCGGGTCATTGATCCTGGCAATGAAATTGACCAGTTAGCCGATGTCCTGATTGAGGATGGTAAGATAGCTCAAATTGGGGTAGGTATAGATGCAGGGACAGCAGATATTTTTAATGTGGCTGGTAAGGTAGTAGCGCCAGGCTTAATTGATATCCACTGCCACCTCCGCGACCCCGGTTTCCCGGAGCGGGAAGACTTTAAAAGCGGAACCCGCGCTGCTGCCAGGGGCGGCTTCACAACCTTAATCGCCATGCCCAACACCAATCCAGTTTGCGATCATCCTGTTGTGGCCGAATACGTGCTGGCTAAGAGCAAACGCGAAGGCATCGTCAATGTCTTGCCCTTTGGCGCTATTACCAAGGGACAAAAGGGCGAGGAACTGGTTCCCTTTGTCGATCTAGTAGAGGCAGGCTGTGTTGCTTTTTCCGATGACGGCCAGCCGGTAACCAATTCAGGTTTGATGCGCCAGGCATTAATTATAGCCAAGGCTATTAATAAAGTACTGGCAGTCCACTGTGAAGACCGGACCATTACTGGCGAAGGAGTGATTAATGACGGTGAAATCTCCCGGCGCTTGGGTATAAAAGGTATCCCTTATACTTCGGAAGCCGTAATGGTAGCCCGGGATATTCTTTTAGCAGAAGAAACGGGAAGCCAGGTGCACATTTGCCATGTGGGCTGTGCACGTTCAGTGGAATTAGTTCGCGAGGGGAAAAAGCGGGGTATTGCTGTATCAGGGGAGGTAATTCCTCATTATTTAAATACAACCGAGGAAGATATGCAAACCTTGGAAGGCCGTTTTAAGATTAAACCCCCCTTTGGAAGCAAGCGGGATCAGGAAGCTTTAAAAGAAGGATTGGTTGATGGTACCCTCGAAGTAATTGCGACTGATCATGCGCCCTATACCATTACCGAAAAACAACGTGATTTTGTTAAGGAGGCTCCCTTTGGGTTAATTGGCCTGGAGACTGCCCTGGGGGTAGTGTTGACTGAAATGGTACATAGCGGTTTGTTAACCCTACCAGCGGCAATAGCTAAGATGACCTGCAACCCGGCGCGTCTATTGGGATTAAATAAAGGTACCCTTGGAATTGGCCAGGATGCCGATGTTGTGGTTATCGATCCTGATTTAGAATGGCAAGTTGACGTGAACCAGGGTGCCTCCAAGAGCAGGAACTGCCCGCAGCACGGCCGCTGGCTAAAAGGCAGGGCCGTAATGACCATAGTCGGAGGCCGTATAGTTATGCAGGATGGTAAACTCTTAGCCTAAACCACCATTATAGAAATTAAAAATAGGAGGAATTAACCCTTATGATTAAGAAACCCACAATGGAAGAAATGGTACTTTTAAAAGGGCAGGACGTTTTGTCTGCCAGGGAATTAAGTTTTGAACAGTTGCAGTTAATCATGAAAACGGCAGCCTATTATGAAGATGCCCTGGTCAACAAGCGCCGCCTGTATGACATGGACGGTAAGATCATGGCTTCCCTGTTTTTCGAGCCCAGCACGCGCACGCGCCTGTCTTTTGAAGCTGCCATGCAGCGGCTGGGAGGAAACGTAATAACGGTTTCAGAAACGCCGCAGATGCAGACCTCATCCACGGCCAAAGGGGAGACCCTGCACGATGCCATCAAAGTAGTCGACGGGTATGTAGATGTAATCGTAGTCCGCAGCCCCATCAAAGGAGCGGCCCAGGAAGCGGCGGATGCCGCAGACCATCCGGTAATTAACGCCGGTGACGGTACGGGGCAGCATCCTACCCAGGCGTTGCTGGATATTTATACCATCATCAAGGAGCATGGCAGTGTTGAAGGCTTAAAAGTAGCCCTGCTGGGTGATTTGAAGTATGGCCGTACCGTCCATTCCCTGGTGTATTTACTGAAACATTATGGCTGCGACATGATCTTTGTAGCGCCGCCGCAGCTAAAGATGCCGGAAGAGATTACCGCCGAGTTGAAAGAAGACGGCATCAAAATAGAAGAAACAACAGACTTAAAAGCAGCGGTAGCCGAAGCCGATATACTCTATGTAACGCGTATCCAGCGTGAACGCTTCCCCAGCAAGGAAGAATATGAGAGTGTGAAGGACTCTTATATCGTCAATGATGAAATTGTTGCTGTGGCCAAAAAGGGTATGAGCATCTTGCACCCGCTGCCAAGGGTTAATGAAATTGCCGTCTCAGTCGACTCCTACCCTGGAGCAGCTTATTTCCGGCAGGCTCATAATGGTGTTCCGATCCGGATGGCGCTGTTAGCCCTCACTACCGGCAGCGTGTGCTAAGATTGGAACAGAACGACGGTTTCTTCCGGTATTTAAAATAAGTTGGTAAAAAGATGGCGGGGGTTTGCTGGCAGGTACGTTTACTCCTCGTACGTAATGGAGGGTCGGCGTGCCGGCACCCCCCAGCAAACTTCACTAAGGGAGTGAAACTGAAACACATGGACAGACTGGCAGTAATTGCTATTGGTGGCAATTCATTAATTAAGGATAAGAATCGCATCGGTCTTATGGACCAGCTGGCAACCGTTAAAGAAACTTGCCACAATATTGCTGAATTGGTAGCCAGGGGCTGGAATGTGGCCATAACCCATGGTAACGGACCTCAGGTAGGTTTTTTAATCCGCCGGGCGGAACTGGCGACGAAGGAACTGCCCTTGATACCGCTGGAATTTGCTGTAGCTGATACCCAGGGTGCTATAGGTTATATGATCCAGCAATCCCTCATGAACGAATTTTGCCGGCGTGGTATCAAAAGAAAAGCTGTTACAGTTGTTACTCAGGTAGTGGTTGATAAGAATGATCCGGCCTTTCAGAAACCGACTAAACCGATTGGTAGTTTTATGACTAAAGAAGAAGCAATGTATCATAGGGAAAAGGATGGATGGACTGTAGTTGAGGATGCAGGGCGGGGTTGGCGGCGGGTAGTCCCGTCCCCGGAGCCACAAAAAATTGTAGAGAGTGAAGCCATTAAAGATTTAATTAAAGAGGGTTATATTGTCATTTGCGTTGGTGGGGGTGGTATTCCGGTAATAGAAAACGAAGGCCAGCTGGAAGGTATAGCTGCCGTCATAGACAAGGATTACGCCTCCTCATTATTGGCTACGGAAATTTGTGCCAGCAGGTTGGTTATTTCAACGGGGGTAAATAAAGTAGCCATTAATTTTGGCAAGCCGGAACAGAAAGAAATAGATCGCATGACAGCGGCTGAAGCCGAAGCTTACCTGGCAGAAGGACATTTCCCGCCAGGAAATATGGGCCCGAAAATTACGGCGATTTTACGATACCTTAAAAATAATGGTGGTGAGGGTTTAATAACCTCCCCGGCAGAAATAGTAGCTGCCATGGAAGGGCAATCAGGTACATGGATAGTACCTTAAAGGAGGGCAGCCAAAATGGGCTTCCAGGTAATTGGCAAAGTATTACCGCGCAAAGATGGGATAGCCAAGGTATGTGGCCAGGAGGTATATGCTAGCGATATTGTGGTACCTAATATGATGTATGGGGTAACTTTACGCAGCCCTTACCCCCATGCTGAAATTTTAAGTATTGACACATCGGCAGCCGAAGCTATGGGCGCTATCTGCGTGACACCGGATGAAGTTCCCGATGTCATTTATAATGAACGTACCGTAAGTATACCCGAAAAAACTTACCGTGATCGCCGTGTGCTGCCCCGGCGAGCACGCCATGTCGGTGAAGCTATAATTGCTGTGGCAGCAGAGACGGAAGAATTGGCTTTTCGTGCCATGCGCGCCATCAAGGTCGATTATAAGGTCCTGCCGCCAGTGCTGGACCTGGACAAAGCCATGGAACCCGGTGCTGCGGCCCTTTACGATGAAATTTACCTTGGTGATAACAAAATTGAGGTCAATAATAATATTGCCTGCGAGCGGATTATTACCGTTGGTGACCCTGAAGCTGGTTTTGCTAAAGCCGATCATATAGTCGAGCGCGAATACGAATTACCCCGCGTATATCATCACCAGATGGAAACGAAGACGGCTGTCTGCCGGCCGGAGCCTAATGGAGGTATTACCGTCTGGGCCACCACCCAGACTATTCACAATGTTCGCCAGCTCTTAGGGCATATCTTTAACATTCCTTTAAGTAAAGTTAACGTGAAAAAACTGGCCATTGGCGGTTCGTTTGGCTCTAGCATCCAGATGAACTCGATAATTCCCATCTGCGTGGCCCTGGCCCTGAAGGCCAAGCGGCCGGTTAAGATGGTTAGCAGCCGTGAGGATGATATATACGATCATGCTAAATTTCCAGCCCGGATCAGGCTCAAAGTCGGGGTTAAAAAAGACGGCACTATTGTAGCTGCCGATATGCGGGTCCTGGTGGATATTGGGGCTCATCAGATTAATGCCTATCCATTGCTCGGCTGTATGGCCGGATGGTACGCTTCTCTATATAAGTGGGGTGATTTCCACTATGAAGGCAGGGCAATATATACCAATAAAGTTCCTGCCTGCGCCATGCAAGGTTATGGCAATCCCCAGGTTAATTTTGCCGTTGAATCTCACATGGACATAATTGCCGAAGAATGCGGTTTTGATCCAGTTGAGTTCCGGCTTAAAAACTATGTCGGTATAGGCGACGAGTTCTGGGGCCAGGGCCCGACAGTTAAATCGATTATTAAAAGCTGCGGCGTGGAAGAGATGTTACGTAAAGGTGCCGAACTGATAGGCTGGTCTAACCGCCGTCCGCCTCAGGAAAAAACGGGACGGTACAGGCGGGGTATCGGTATGGCCCGCGGTTTCCACACTTCGGGTACCGGTGGGCCCAAACCGGGCGAGGTAATCGATTATTCCAGTGCCACCATCAAGATAAATGAAGACGGCACTGTGGACGTGCTAACGCCAGTAATGGATCTGGGCGGCGGCACGGGCGAAGCGGCAGTTAAAGTAGCAGCGGAAGTGCTTAAGGTCCCCTATGAAAGGGTGGAATTGTCTCAGGTTGATACCAAAACAACAGGATATGATGTCTGCACCCACGCCACCCGCGGTGTCTATTGTGGTTGTGGCGCAGTATATCATGTGGCTCAGCAGGTGAAGGGCAAATTGTTAGAATTCGCCGCAAAGATTTTGGAGGAAAATCCCGGTAATCTGGAACTGGCGTATGATGAAGAAAAAGACGCCACTATTATTCATGTTAAAGGGTTTCCACAAAAGCAAATTACAATTGGCGAGGTCGCCAAACTGGCGCAAATTTATAGCTGGGGTACCATTGCGGCTACCGACAGCTTGCGGCAAAAAAATTGCCCACCCTGTTTTGTTGCGCATTTTATCGAAGTGGAGGTTGATACGTGGACTGGTATTGTCAAAATACCACGGGCCATTTTACTTTCGGATACGGGAACGCCGATTAATCCCGATATGGTTGCCGGGCAGTTAATCGGTTCTCTATCTCGGGGGATGGGATATGCCCTTTATGAGGAAACGGAGTATGATCTGGAAACGGGGAAATTAAAATGCAACGGGTTTTTAACCGACAATAAGATCCCCACTTCCTGCGAGATGCCTTATATTAATGATATTCAAGTCTATTTTGCCCACACCTATGAGCCTACCGGCCCATTTGGAGCAAAGGGTATTGGGGAAGCGGCCCTTAATTCCGTAGCGTCAGCCATTGCCAATGCCATTTACAATGCCATAGGTATCAGATTTTACCGCACTCCAATAACACCCGAGAGAATTCTGCAGGCTTTAGAGGGAGGTGGTAAGGTTGGAAACTAACACAAAAATTTTAGCGGCGGAATTTCAATATTTAGAGGGTCAAAATCTTGACCAGGTTTTATCATGGCTGGCGACATACCGGGAAAAAGCCAGAGTCCTGGCCGGTGGCACGGATCTGCTGGTAAAAATGAAACTTGGTCATGTCCAACCTGAATATATTATCTTTATCAAAAAAATTGCCTCTCTAGGTTACATCCAATTAGATGCCAGCAACTTAAAGATAGGTGCTACAACTACCTTGAGCCAGATAGAGCGCCATGAAGCCATCAAGGGTTATTATAGTGCGCTTTACGAAGCCGTTCATTCCATGGCTGCTGTAGCGGTAAAAAATATGGGTACTATAGGCGGTAATTTAGGCAATGCTTCGCCGGCGGCCGATACGGCCCCACCCTTACTGGTTTATGACGCTTCTTTAAAGATTGCCAGTCAAGATGGTGTCAGAGAAATCCCGATAACAGAATACTTTTTAGGACCCGGCAAATCAGCTCTGGCCCCCAACGAGTTGCTGCTGGAAATATCTATCCCTAAAATAGGGGCTGATACGGGCAGCAGTTTCTTAAAGCTAGGACGAGTAGCTGCCGACATCGCTAAAATTAATGTCGCCGTTTGTTTAAAACGGTCGGGCCGGACGTGTACCAGTTGCCGTATTGCCTTTGGCTCTGTGGCACCTACGCCTGTTAGGGTCCAGGAAGCAGAGAGCCTCCTGGAAGGTAAGGAATTAAATGAGGATCTGATAACTTTAGCCGCAAAAGCTGGATCAGCGGAGATTAAACCTATAACCGATAATCGTTCTACCCGGGAATATCGCCTGAAGGTAAGCAGGGTGATGCTCGAAGAGGCTTTGCGGGCAGCCTGGCAGCGGGCGGGAGGTGTATTATAGGGATGGACAGACAGTGGATTAAGTTAAAGGTTAACGGCAAGGAAAGACAGCTATATATAAAGCCTAATGAACTCCTGCTCAATGTTCTCAGAAATGAGCTGGGTCTTATGGGGGCCAAGTATGGCTGCGGTATCGGCGAGTGCGGTGCCTGTACAGTACTGGTAAACGGCCAGGCGATGTTATCCTGCCTGATCCTGGCAGTTACTATGGAGGGCCAGGAGATCACGACCGTAGAAGGCCTGGGGGATTATGACCGACTGCATCCGTTGCAGCGATCCTTCCTGGATCATGGTGCCGTGCAATGTGGTTTTTGTACTTCAGGCATGTTGCTGACGGCCAAGGCTTTGCTGGATGAAAACCCCTGTCCCGGCGAAGAGGAAATCCGGGAATATCTTCGCGGCAACCTCTGCCGTTGTACCGGTTACACAGCTATTGTTAAGGCCGTCAAAGAGGCCGCTTTAATAACGCAGGTAAAGGAGGGGTAACTGGCTAATACTATAGATATACACGACAGTCAGTGAAAAATGCTATTGGTAATATAGTATATAAAAACCGTGTCGGGATTATAGTTATTTACAAAGGTTAAATGCCTGCATTAAAAGAAAAGAACTCATAAGCTGTTTTTAATAAAGTAGCGAAGGACGAAATTCCCTTCGCTACTAAAAAAAATAATCAAGTATATTGTATACAGAACACAATATACTTATAATGAAGTTAAGGAGATTTTTCCTGGTTTTCCTGGATTAAGGAAGGAGGGCGCTTATGTTGGCAGAAAAGATTAGCTTTAGCCGGGTTGAAGAGGATTCCCTGGGGCAAAAAACAATTATTGACAATGCTTATTATGGCATTCATAGCCTGCGGGCTAAAGAGAATTTTACTGTCAGCGGTTACAAGCTGCATCCCGAACTAATTAAAGCCCTGGCAATAGTCAAAAAGGCTGCTGCTCTGGCCAATATGAAGGCGGGGACCCTCGAGCGCAGCAAGGCCCTAGCCATCGCCCGGGCGGCCGATGAAATTATCAATGGTAAATGGCATGAGTATTTCATAGGCGAGGCTATTCAAGGTGGAGCCGGCACGGGCATCAACATGAATGCCAACGAGGTAATCGCCAATCGCGCCCTGGAAATTTTAGGTTACCGACCCGGAACATATGATAAG
This sequence comes from Neomoorella stamsii, assembly GCF_002995805.1. Classification (GTDB taxonomy): domain Bacteria; phylum Bacillota; class DSM-521; order Neomoorellales; family Neomoorellaceae; genus Neomoorella; species Neomoorella stamsii. The sequence goes on along the minus strand of NZ_PVXL01000040.1, from coordinate 38,216 downwards.
CTCAATCCAGTGGACGATGTAAACTATGGCCAATCCACCAATGATGTAATACCTACGGCTATCAGGATTGCTGCCATCAGGCTCCTGCAGCGTTATGTTGAGGCCAATTTGCTGCTGGTCCGTACCTTGAGGGAAAAAGCTGAAGAGTATAAGGACGCTATCAAATTAGGACGTACCCACCTGCAGGATGCCGTTCCTTTAAAAATCGGGGATGAGCTGAAGGCCTGGGCTGAGGCTATCCGGCGCGATGCCCGGCGCGGGGAAATGGCTATTAATTTACTGGTCGAAGTTAACCTGGGTGGTACTGCTATTGGGACCGGGTTAAACGCTCACCCGCACTATCGTGAAATAGTTATTGAAGAATTACGGGCCGCCAGCGGCATTCCCCAGTTGAGGCGCGCTGCCGATCTGATTGATGCCACCCAAAATTTAGATGTTATGGTGGAGGTTGCCGGTCTTTTGCGGGCCGGGGCAGTCACCCTGACAAAAATAGCTAATGACCTGCGGCTGCTCGCTTCTGGCCCCATGGCCGGACTGGCCGAAATAGAATTGCCGCACCTGGCTGCCGGTTCAAGTATTATGGCAGGTAAAGTTAATCCCATCATTCCTGAAGTTGTCAACCAGGTCTGTTTTAAGGTTTTCGGTAATGACCTGACTATAAGCCTGGCAGCGGCAGCCGGGCAACTGGAGCTTAACGTTATGCAGCCGGTCCTGGCCTTTGCCCTTTTTGAAAGCCTGGGTATGCTTAGCGAAGCTATTAATTCCCTGGCTTTGAAAGCTATTAAAGGGATGAAGTTCAGGCTAGAGCGCTGCGAAAACTATGTTAACAGTGCCTTGAGCCTGGTGACGCCATTAGTACCTTATATAGGTTACCAGGCGGCAACCAGGGTAGCCAAGCAAGCCCTGGCCAGTGGCAAGAGCATTATTGATATTGTCAGGGAGTTAAAATTACTACCCGAAGGGCAGGCCCGTGAACTTCTTGACCCGCGCCATATGCTTGCCAATTAACCCGAGCAGGAAGGATCATAAATATTTTTAGCGAAAAATAAAGGAGGGGATAAAGGGGGAAAAGTAATGAATGAGGATTTTGGAATTAGAGTGGAAGAGATACTTAACCTGCCTGTTTTTAAAAAATGCCGCTTGCTGGGTGGAGCTGAAGGTTTAAAACGGGTAATTACTAATGTTAACGTTATGGAAGTGCCGGATATTTTGCCCTGGATAAAGCCTGGTGATTTTATTTTAACCACGGCTTATGCCATTAAAGATGACATTGAAGCCCAGAAAAGCCTTATTCCCCAATTAGCCAGGCAGGGGGCGGCAGGCCTGGCCATTAAATCCCAAAGATATATTGAAACTATTCCCCTGTATATGATTGAAGCCGCCAATAACCTGTCCTTTCCCTTGCTGGAATTACCGGTGGAAGTGAATTTTTCTGAGTTGATTTCAAGCGTATTGTCCCAGATAGTTAATCGCCAGGCCTTTTTTTTAGAACACAGTGTCAGAGTTCATCAACAATTTACCGACCTGATCCTCAATGGTGGCCAGCTTGATCAAATAGCTATGGCCCTGGCGGAACTCATTGATGCCTATGTTTGCCTGGAAGACTTTTTAAATTTCAGGCGGGTTATCTATCCCCTTGATGTACCTGTATATATTGCCCGTTATTTTGAGCGTCAAGACCATAGCAAGAAAATAAGTGGACATGAGGCCGGCGATTTTTACGGGGAGCAATTAAGTTTTAACGGGCAGGAAGCGGATAGCGCCGCTTTACCGATTATTGTTGAAGGGCGGCAATATGGGTGGGTAAAAGTAGTAATTACGGAGAGGCGTTTTTCGCTATTGGAGCTAATAACGGTAGAACGAGTCTGTTCGATAGCAGCCCTGGATATTTTAAGGCAGCACAATGTAACCCAGGTGGAGAATAAATATAGAGCTGAATTTTTAAGCCAGCTACTGACGTCTTCGGAGTATGACGAAAAACTATTTTTGGAACGTGGGAAGACCTTTGGCTGGGACCTTAGTAGTAACTATGCCGCCTTATTGCTGGAGGTTTTACCGGCGCAAAAAGAAAGCAACTTGAATGTTGAGGGTAGGAAGCAGCAAGATATAAAAACTCAGGCCGCCATTTTAATAGAAAATTTTTGCCAGCGGCAACGCTTAAAATATATTCTGGTTAACAATGAAGACGGTATTACACTTTTTCTGGAACCTGATATGATACTATCTGAAAGAAATACCGGGACGAAGAACATATTACATCAATTAAAGGTGGTTCTTAATTACTGGCAGGTTACTATTGGTATTGGTGGCGGCTATAACGGCATCAAAGGCATTAAAAAAAGTTACCGCGAAGCTAAATTGGCTTTGGAACTGGGGAAATACCTGTTTGGCAACGGGACGATTATTTATTACCGAAATTTGGGCGTTTATGGTTTGCTGCTAAAGCATGCAGGTATGGCCGAATTAAAAGAGTTTGTGCAGGAAATGCTAGGGCCTCTACTGGCTTATGATAATAGCAAGAAAGGAGAATTGTTTAAGACACTAGGGACTTTTTTAGAGACTAATTGTAATGTTAAGGAAACGGCAGAAAAACTCTATACCCACTACAATACAGTCTTGTACCGGGTGAATAAAATTAAAGAATTGACCGGCGTAGATTTCAACAATCCTGATCAAATGCTCAATCTGCAGGTGGCTATGCGCCTATCGCAGGTTTTCAATCGCTTTGGTAATAATATAACCTGATTTTATGTTGAAAGAGGCGTGGGACAATGCGCGAAATTAAAGCCCAGGAAATCACGGCAGCAGTGGCCAGGCTGTGCATTGAGGCCTGCTCGGTGCTGGGGCCGGATTGGTGGCAGGCCATGGCGGCAGCCCTGGCCAGGGAAGAGGCGCCTTTAGGGCGGGATATATTACAACAACTCCAGGAGAACGCCAGGCTGGCGGCCGGTACCGGGGAGCCCATTTGCCAGGATACCGGGGTGGCGGTAGTCTTTGTGGAAGTGGGACAGGAGGTACATATAGCGGGCGGCAATCTCTATGAAGCCATCAACGCTGGGGTGCGGCAGGGCTATACGGAAGGCTACCTCCGCAACTCGGTAGTGGGGGATCCTTTACTACGTAAAAATACCGGCGACAATACGCCGGCAATTATCCATACGGAGATAGTTGACGGGGATCGCTTGAAGATTACGGTAGCTCCCAAGGGCGCCGGCAGCGAGAATATGTCGGGGGTAAAGATGCTCAAACCAGCCGACGGCGTGGCAGGCATAAAGAAATATGTGCTCCAGGTGGTGGAGGAAGCCGGCGGCAACCCCTGCCCGCCCATTGTTGTCGGCGTGGGCATCGGCGGCAACCTGGAAAAGGCCCCTTACCTTGCGAAAAAGGCCCTCCTGCGCCCCCTGGGGCAGCGCCATCCTTTAAGCCATGTTGCCGAACTGGAAGAAGAACTGCTGGAGGCCATTAACGCCACCGGCATCGGCCCCCAGGGCCTGGGGGGAAGGGTGACTGCTTTAGATGTCCATATTGAAATCTACCCGACCCACATCGCTTCTTTACCAGTAGCCGTCAACCTGCAGTGTCATGCCGCCCGGCATGCTACCGCAATTTTGTAGGGGGTGGGCCTGTGCTTAACATAACAACTCCTCTGGATGAGGCAACGGCCCGGAGGTTAAGGGCCGGGGATCAGGTTTTAATTAGCGGCACCATTTTAACCGGCCGGGATGCGGCCCACAAGCGGATGGTGGAAACCCTCCGGGCCGGCGGCGAGCTGCCTGTGGACCTCCGCGACCAGATTATCTATTACGTCGGCCCCTGCCCGGCCCGGCCTGGTAAAGTGATCGGCTCTGCCGGACCCACTACCAGCGGGCGGATGGATGCCTACGCGCCGTTGCTCATCAGGGAAAAGGGCCTGCGGGGCATGATTGGTAAAGGCGGCCGCAGCCCGGAAGTAATCCGGGCCATGCAGCAAGCCGGGGCCGTCTATTTCCTGGCCACCGGTGGTGCGGGGGCCCTCCTGGCCCGGCACATTAAAAAGGCTACCGTCGTTGCCTACGCAGACCTGGGGCCGGAGGCCATCTACCGCCTGGAAGTAGAAGAATTCCCGGTGATTGTGGGTATCGACTGCCAGGGGAATGATTTATATGCCAGCGGCCGGGCAAAGTATCGCCGGGCCCCAGGGTGCTGAATGAGGGCAAATGATTGTTTAAAACTATAATTGAATGCAATTTCAGCAGCAATGAAGAGCCTGGCGAGCATATCTTGACGTATTAAACCAAATTCCATCAGAATCAGTGTTGGGTTTCATTGACGTTGAAATCGTCTTGAGATATATTAAAATTGTTAGAGTAAAGATGTTAGCGTGCTATGATGCGGAGAGATAGGGGTGAATCTTGAGTGATCTCATAATATTATATGTAATTAGACAAGGCCTTACTAGGAGAACAGGTGAAAAACCCGAGTTAGACCTTTGAAGAGGCTATAAGTCTGACCATCAACAGTAAACTGCATTACAGCGTAGACGAGATTTGTCGGAAAGCCCAGATATCATCGATATGGCAATTCTTAAAAATTATAATTTGAGTGCAGATACTATGTTTGATACTTTCGGGGGGAGCAGTGATGGATCCAAAGCGGTTTATAAGTTGCAATTTATCGAAAGAAGATGCTTACCAAAAAGTTAAGGGAGAAGCAAAATACGTGGCTGATTTAGGGAATGGGCATCTATTTGCCAGGGCTGTACGTAGTCCCTATGCCCATGCGCTTATTAAGGAGATCAGGTTTACAAAGGCGTTAGAGGTACCAGGCGTGGTATGTGTATTAACGGCTAAGGATATACCTGGACAAAATCGTATTGGTATGACTGGGGTTAAGGATCAACGGGTGTTAGCTGAAGATAAGGTGAGGTTTTTGGGGGAAGCAGTAGCCGTAGTAGTGGGTGAAAGTGAGGAAGCGTGCCGGTTGGCAACTAAGCTGGTAGAAGTGGTTTATGAAAAACTTCCTGTAGTTACAGATCCCGAAGAAGCTTTAGTTTCTAATGCCCCCCTTGTTGGAGAAGATACAAACCTTTGTTTTCATCGTCGCATAATTAAGGGTGACTTTGAACAGGCGCTAGCTGAAGCAGATGTAATTATCCAGGGGGAATATAGGACCGGTCCGGTAGAGCATGCTTATATAGAACCCGAGGGCACATTTGCTTTTTTTGAAGAAGATAAATTACATCTTTTTACGACGTCTAAGAGTGCTCACATCGAACAAAAAGAGGTTGCCCGGGTTCTGGGGGTACCTCCTGAAAAGATTCGGGTAACTACGGCAACTATTGGCGGTAGTTTTGGGGGAAAGCCGGATTTGCCTCTGGACTGTATGGTTTCCCTGGCTGCTTTTAAAACAAAACGGCCGGTGAAAATGGTTTATAGTCGGGAAGAAAGCATTCAGGTGACTACTAAACGGCATTCTGCCGTTATGAGGTATACCCATGTTGCTAAAAAAGATGGTACATTAATCGGAGTAAAGTTAGACATGATTGCGGATGCTGGCGCTTATATTGACTACTCGCCTACTGTTCTTCTGCGTAGTCTCATTGGAGGGGCAGGGCCTTATCGTGTTCCGAATGTCTATGTGGAAGTGCGAGGAGCACTCACGAACAACCCTCCAGGGGGAGCTATGCGGGGTTTTGGCCTCCCGCAGGTTACATTTGCCATTGAACGACAAATGGACCGCTTGGGTAAGGCCGTCGGTTTAGACCCTTGGGAGATACGTTTGAAAAATTGTTTGGTCGAGGGCGATACAACTTCTACCGGCCAAGTTTTAAAAGGCGTGCACATTAAGGAGGCTTTGGAAAAGGCGCGGCAATTATTAAAGAAGGAGCAGGATCAAAATGAGGAAACATCCCTCAAGCCTTACGAGAAAAGAGCATGGGGTGTAGCCTGCGGATATTATGGAAATGGGCGGACGGGTATGCCTAATCCTGGCGTAGCTAGGGCTAAGTTATTAGGTAATGGTATGGTGGAAATAGCCACTGGTTCGCCTGACATTGGTCAAGGGTCGAACACTATCCTCAAACAGATTGCCGCTGAAGCTTTAGGGATTGCCCCTGAATATGTCATAGTGGTTTCAGGTGATACTGTCCAAACACCGGATTCAGGGACTACTTCCGGAACTAGGGTCACTGTCATCGTCGGAAAGGCTGTTGAATTAGTGGCGCGGGAATTGCGGGAGAAAATTCTCTCGGAAGCTGCTTCCATCTTAAAAACCCCTCTCCAATCTCTCCGTTTAAACGATGGCCTCGATGGTCCTGTAATATCTGGTCCAAATGATATTATTTTGCCTCTCCAGGAACTTGCTTCTCGGAAAAATATCGAAACCCTTAAGGATTATAATCCACCTACCACTCCGTTAGACGAGAAAGGGCAAGGCACTCCTTACGCTACTTATACTTACGGCACTCATTGCGCAAGGATCAAAGTGAATACCTATACCGGTAAAGTTCAAGTAGAAAGGTTTATTAGTGTCTACGATGTGGGTACCGTTATTAATCCCGCCTTGCTGACTGGACAAATCGAGGGTGCCATAGCTATGGGCGTCGGTTATGCCTTGACAGAAGAACTTCAGCTTGTAGGGGGACGGGTTAGCAATTGCAATTTTGATAAATATATTATACCTACCAGTCTCGATATGCCTAGCGTTTATTCTATAACGTTGGATATACCAGACCACATTGGACCTTTTGGAGCCAAAGGAGTAGGAGAACCAGCGGTATTGCCTGTAGCTGCTGCAGTGGCCAATGCCTTATCAGTAGCCCTGGGTGTCGATGTCTATAACTTGCCCTTGAATCTGGAGGAGGTTCAAAGGGCTGCAGAGGTAAGCCGAGAAAATATTTGCTGGTTATGTAAATAAGATACTAGAAAGCTCCGGGATATAGGGGAGGCGACTGGGTAATTGGTAGAAGATGAAATTATAATTATGGAGGAAATCGAGAAGAGTAAATCAGAACTCGTTGACCTTACCTTAACTTTAGGTAATATTTATAGTCCAACGGGTCACGAAGGCGACATGATGAAGTTTGTCTATAGATGGATGGAAGAGCGAGGCTTTAACCCTTGCCTTATTGGTCCTTCGCCCGATAGAGCTAACGTATTGGGAAAGCTTCGGGGAACAGGGAAAGGATTTAGCATTACTTTTAACAGTCATATGGATGTGACTATGGGGAAAAATGAAATATGGCGGCTCCGGATGCCCGAACAGAAAATATTTTATGAGGCCTGGCTTGAAGGCGATACAATATACGGTAATGGAGTAGTGAATGATAAAGGCCCGCTGGCTTGCTGGTTAATAGCAGCTGACGCCATCCGGAAATGTGGCCTGCAACTGAAAGGAGACATTCTTTTAGCAGCAGTAATCGGGGAGATCGGTCCCGAGCCCGTCGATGAATTTATTGGTTCCGCATACCTTGGCAAAGATTTCGGAACCCATTATCTCTTGACGCATGGGGGAACAACGGATTTTGCAATTGTAGCAGAGGCCACTAATTTTAAGCCTGGCTGGGTAGAAGCTGGTAAGGCATTTTTTAAGATAACTGTATTTGCTGGACCTTCGCGATATACTCCTTATATAGAACACCCGGAAAATCCGTTAGCAAGTAGTAACGCTATAGTCCATAGCGGAGTTCTAATTTTGGCCTTAGAAAAGTGGGCCCGGGAGTACTCAAAGAGAAATACTCGTAGCTATGCGGGCGGTACGGTTATTCCTAAAGCTAGCTTAGGTGCAATCAGGGGCGGCCTTCCCTATCAGATCATTCGCCCACCCGAGGTGTGTCATCTTTATTTAGATGTACGGATTTTGCCTGGGGTCAACCCTCTGGATATTCGACAAGAACTCTGTGCCTTGCTGGAGGAAGTAGGCGTAGACGGAGAGGTTGAAATTTATTTACATCGTCCTGGTTACGAGGCAAAAGGCATCGAACCTCTTATCGCTGACCTCCAAAAAGCCTATAAGATGGTTAGCGGGGAAGAATTGACTCTTCGGGCTGATCCTCCGGTAACTAGCATGTGGCGGGATACTAACTGCTATGCCGAATTCAATATTCCAACGATTACGTATGGCCCTGGCGGGGGAGCTGGTGGTGGTGTGAACGCGATCACGATAGAGGAACTGGTGCGAGCGGCAAAAATTTATGCCCTTCTGGCTTACTACTTAGGGCAAAGAGAAAGACAAGCCATTTCTTAGTACGCGCTTCAAAATTGGGAGGTTGCTAAAATGGCTAATAAGATCTCTTTTAGTTTAAATGGAGTAGCCATGGAAAAATATATAGAACCAAATCTTCTCCTGGTTGATTTTCTCAGGAACGAGTTGGGCTTAACAGGTACTAAGGTCGGCTGTGGCATCGGAGAGTGCGGAGCCTGTACGGTATTGATTAATGGAGAGCCCGTAAACTCATGTCTTACTTTAGCTGTGACAATTGATGGCAAAGAAATCATTACTGTGGAAGGGTTGGCCGCTGATAAGTTGAGCCCTTTACAAGAAGCGTTCATTAAGGAGGGTGCCGTACAATGTGGGTATTGTACCCCAGGAATGTTGCTTAGTACTAAGGCCCTGTTAGACAAAAACCCTGATCCGGACGAGAATCAAATAAAAGAGGCTATATCAGGCAATCTGTGCCGCTGTACAGGCTATGCCGCTATAGTACGCGCCGTGCAAAGAGCAGCCAAGGAGTTAAAAGAAAAGGTGGCAGAGTAGCACTTCGGGGTGCATTAGTAGGTAATCTGTTGGCGCATAAAAATAGATTTTAAATCAGTAGGAGGTTCCCGCCTTGTTATTACCTGTCGAATATGCTTATTATTGTCCAAAAACGTTAACAGAGGCTTGCGAGCTTTTTAGAAAATATAATTCCCAAGCGCGCCTTTTGGCAGGGGGAACTGATTTAATTTTAGCAATGAAACGGGAGGAAGTACAACCGAAAGTACTTATTGATATTTCGAGATTACCAGAGTTAATGGTTCATACTGTGGAAGGCAATCGATTACGGCTCGGTGCCGCTCTTACTTTTAGCCAGGTGGGATCTTCTCCTTTGGTGTCTTTATGGGCCCCTGCCCTGGCTCAGGCGGTTAGGACGGTGGGTTCGCCACAAATACGCAACGTAGGAACAATAGGTGGAAATATTGCCACAGCCTCCCCGGCCGGAGATTCCCTACCTGCTTTAGTAGCTCACCAGGCGGAAGCCTTAGTGGAGAATTGGCAAGGGCAACGTCGGGTTACTATAGAGTCCTTATTGCAAAATCCAGATGAGGCTCTTAAACCAGGGGAAATTATCAGGGAAATCCAGATTCCTGCTGAGTGCCGACCATTGGGGTATTTTCTTAAATTAGGTCGTCGAAATGCACTTGCCATATCCCGGATGAGTGTAGCCATAGTGGTTTTTATTCAGGGAGGGTTGATTACAAGGGCGTATTTAGCCATCGGTGCCGTCGCACCTTATCCGCTGCGATTAAAAGAAGCCGAAAGCATTATTGTTGCCGGTAACCTTGCGATCGAATCTTGGTCTGAGGTGGTAGAAAAAGCAGTGGTGGCAGTTAGAAAAGCTGTTGTCGGGAGAGCTTCCGCGCCGTATAAAACCATTGCTATCGAGGGCTTAATTTTAGAAGCTTTGGAAGAGATTGCCGATTTATGTCGGGGTACTAAGATTTAAAAAATAGAAAGGAGGTTGCGGGAGATGAAAATGCTCAAGTTAGAGTGCAAAAAGTGTGGGGGTCCCATTTTGTGTGATGTAATGGTATTGGCTGCGCAGGCTCCTGTTTATTGTCCATTTTGCGAAACCTTTATCGAAGCGGAGGAATATAGAGATTTTGTGCCTCAAGGGGCGAATGTGCCCGATTTGGTTAAACCTAAAAACATGACTGATGCTCAAGTTGGATCAATTGTGTATCGTCCTGCAAATAAATAGTGAGGAGGATAAATATGCCCAAGGATCTGCGAACTTGGTTAAGATCAGTAGAAAAATTAGGTGCTGGCGAATTAAGGAGGGTCACTAAACGTGTTGACCCTAAGTTTGAGGCATCCGCGTTGATGGAAAGATTAGAAAGGGGAAAATTATATCCGACTGTATTATTTGAAAATGTTGTTGACGTAGAGGAAAGAACAACCTCGATGCGTATTATTTTTAATTGCTTTGCCAATATGGCCAAGATTGGAGCAGCTTTAGGGGTTGATGGAGAAAAAAGGGAAGAGTTATATAACGAATTTACCAAGAGAATGAGCAATAGTATCGATGTCCTTCTAATTGATGAAAATGAAGCGCCAATATATAGCCATTCCCTTTTAGGTTCCCAGGTTGATCTGAACATTCTCCCCATCCCCCGGGTAAGCGCTCTTGATGGGGGCCACTATTTAACCCCTTTAGTTATTACAAAAGTTCCCGGAGGGCGTTATAACCTTTCGTTTAACCGCTGTATGCTTCTTGATCACAACCATTTAGCGATTTACATGTCCCCGCGCCACCTTTGGCAGTATACGCGTGAGGCGGAGGAGCGAGGTGAAGATTTATCAGTAGCGTTGGTACTAGGCCATCACCCTGCACTTTATTTATCGGGCGCTGCCCTGGTGGGGCTTGACAAAGACGAATATCGCGTAGCCGCGAGCATACTCGGCGAATCTATCCGCGTCGTACCCTCAAAGACCCTTGGGGAGGATTTCTTTATTCCGGCGGATGCGGAGGCGGTTTTAGAAGGCAAAATTAAAGCTCTGAAGCGCACAGTAGAAGGACCGTTTGGTGAGTTCACCGGTTATATCGGGTCACAAAGATTATCATGGCTGGTTGAAATCACTGCAGTACATCATCGTCCGGACGCGATTATTTTGCAGGTATTTTCTTCCCACAGGGATAATATGTACGCTCATTTTCCTCTACAAGCGAGTATTTTTGCCCATTTAAAAAATATGTTCCCTAATGTAAAGGATATAGCCTGGGTTGAAACAGGTGGTCCATTGCACATGGTTATCAGTATGGAAAAACGGACAGAGGGAGAACCATTGCGGGCTGCAATGGCGGCAATGAGTATGAGCAACTTTATAAAACATGTAATTATAGTTGATGAAGATATAGATGTAACCGATAACGAGAAAATTATGTGGGCTATAGCTACGCGAGTTCAAGCTGACCGAGATGTTAAAATTATTGAAGGGATTCAAGGACAGTTGCTCGACCCATCGTTGCCCGACGAAATAAGAGGCTCCGGGATGATTATCGATGCTACTAAGCCTAAGGGTAAAATTTTTCCGCCGATAGCGCAACCACCGGAGGAGGTGGTTAGAAAAATCAATATTACTGAATACTTTGACCTCTAATTGTATGTTTTGCAAACTACTATTGGAAAGACCGATAAGTTCCCGGCGGAGAAGCTAGCCATTGCGCGGAAGGCGGCGGAATTGGCGCAGTAGAGGGATACTATCCTCCTGGGCGCCGGTACCACGGTTATGGCCCTGGCGTGTTTTGAAGCATCGTACCGTTGCCGGGTTGCTTTACTAATGCATCATCTAGTGCCGGACCAAAATTAGTTGCATATAAAATGGCATGAAATGGTAGCAGGGAAATCAATACAGGAGTTATGTAAAATCAACGCTATTTAGTTATTGGCTATTTTTCCCAGGATGTTATGATATTTTTCTATCGTGGCACTAGTTAACGCTGCTGCACAAGTAAGTTCCGCTACGGAGTGAAGGTTTAGAACTATAAGATAAAGGAAACGCAAAGTAGAAGCATATTATAGGCACTCAAATTGGGATTAACAGGGAACAAAATGAATTGTGGGATAGCCTAAGGAGCGGCAAAGGTATTGTTTTTCACTAGCGTTGCATAAAAATCTGTAGCTCACATCAAGGCAATATATGGAAAGTAGGGACATGTAACATAATAACAGTAATGGTGTATACAACCATGGTCTTTCCCCTTCCCTGGTCAAAGGACTTAGGGTATCAGGGGTAGTCCTTATCCACATATTGCCAGTATCAAACTTGCTAGAGAACCAAACTTGCTAGAGAACTAAAGGGTCATAAATTACGTCGTTAAGATAGCCTGCTTCGCCCGCCAAAACCTGCCTTACGGTTTCCTGGTAGATTCTTTCGTAATCTACCCTTCGTCGACCCCGGGAACTATGTTGAGGCTTACGATGCAGGGTTTGGACGAAGATGTAAAGGGTTCGTAGAGGGCGGATGCCTTCTTCGCAGTACCTATCAAACTTTTTGTAGTCGACGTAGCCACGGTCAAAGACGTTTAAAGCATCTTTTTCCTCGACTACGAGAATATCCATCTGGGTTTTATCTGCCGGCCGGGCCGGGGTGATGACTGCTTTATCAGGTAAAACTTCTTCTTCAAAGAACCTTAAGCGTAGGTGGAGCTTGACACCGCCTCTAATCTTGCGGAACTCGGCCCACGGTACTGGGTCAGACTGGGTCAGGCAGAAGCTAATGGTAGTGGAATCAATGGGGTATCAGGTCATAATTGTTTAAAACTATGATTGAATATGATTTCAGTAGCAATGAAGAGCCTGGCGAGCATATCTTGGCGTATTAAACCAATTTTCCCTAAAACCAGTGTTAAGTTTCATTGACGTTGAAATTATCTTGAGATATATTAAAATTGTTAGAGCAAAGATGTTTGAGACGCCCCCATTGATGGAAAAATTAGAAAGAGGAAAATTATATCCGGTTGTATTATTTAAAAAGATTGCTAACGTAGAGAAAAGATCAACCTCTAATTGTACGTTTTGCAAACTACTGTTGGAAAGGAGGTGAGCAATGTAGAGAAGCTAGCTTTAAGCTTGTTTTTGTGTGACATTGCGTAGAGTTCCTTAAGTAAATAATTGTCAAGAAAAAAGGAGGTATGTTCTACTTATGAAAAAGAAAGTTTTAATAGTTATAGCATTATTGACTTTAAGTTTTACGTTTATGTTAATTACGAATGGTTGTGGAGGTGGTGGGAAGGCAACCGGAGAAAAAACCAGTCCTTCTCCAAGTACATCTTCCCAGGCATCAGTTCAGCAAATTTCTTTTGCAACTTCACAACCTGGCGGTGTCTTTTATCCTTTAGCTGTAGCAATGTGTGACATCCTGAATAAGAACGTACCTAATGTAAGGGCAATTACTGAACAGACTGGCGGGTCAGTGGAGAATACTAATCTTTTAATGGGAAAGAAAGCGGAAATTGGCTTTGCGACGGATAGTGTTGCATTAGAAAAGTATGAAGGTGGTAAATACTTTAAGTATGGATGGAGGCTTTTTGAAGACACTCTCGAATACATTGCACTGGCTGACTCTGGTATTAAGAGTATTAAAGACTTAGATGGCAAAAAGGTTGCTGTTGGTGCTGCTGGGTCAGCAGCTAATAAATTAACTATTGATCTTCTAAAAGCCCATGGTGTCAAGAACTTTAGTCCACAGTACCTGGAATGGGAGAAGTCAGTAGATGCTTTATTGGATCACCTGATTGATGCAACTGCCGGCATGGGAGCATACCCGATCCCTGCAATTCAGGGTGTGCAGGCAAGGGCTAATATCAATTTACTCCAGGCAGACCCTGAAGTTATCAAGGCTAATTTCAAGGCACCTGTATATCCTGTAGTTATTCCTGCTGGTACGTATAAAGGCCAAGACAAAGACGTTACCGTACTGGGAATAAGTGCAGGAGCTTGGATCCGGTCGGATCTACCGGAAGATCTTGTATATGAGATAACTAAGGCTATATTCTCCAATTTAGATTATTTGGGAACAGTTCATCGTACAGGTAAAGATCAACATCTTTTGACACCTGAGGAAGCGCAAGCTTTAGGAGTCGAAGTACATCCAGGCGTTATAAAATACGCCAAGGAAAAAGGTATTTGGAAATAAGATTAAAAGCGAAGTCGATTGGGGGGAGCGTACAGCTCCCCCGATCTAAAGAAGAGTGGAGGTACTTATATTATGAAATGGCGAAAAATTGCCGGTTTACTTTTCGGAATTGGTGGTGTTCTTTATGTTATTGTAGTAGTAACTTTTAATTTAATGATCCTGGAACTCCAATTGCCCATTTTTACTTCATTATTCTTAGCGTTAGCCTTCTGCAGATACCCAGTTGTGAAAAGTTCGGATGGGCGACCCAAACGTTGGGGGGAAGCCATAGATCTGGCATTGGTATTCCTGTCGTTCATCATCTGCTGGTATCAAATTACCAACTATAAAGCCCTCATTTTTATCCGACCAGGGATGCCTAATGTTGCCGACACCGTTATGGGATTAATAGCCATTATTCTTGTACTTGAGGCTGTACGTAGGGCTACGGGATGGGTGCTAGTAGTTATTTCCGCTTTTTTCTTATTCTATGCTTTTTTTGGCTACCTTTTCCCGCCTCTTATTGCCCACCGGGGTTACGAACTAGGTAGGGTGGCTTCGACGATTTATCTTACTAAAGGGGGTATATATGGTACACCGATACAAGTTATGCTCCAATATGTAACTTTGTTTGTATCCTTCGGAGCCATTTTAGAAGTAAGTGGCGGAGCACAATTTTTAATTGATCTTGCTAAAGTAGTAGTAGGGCGAATAACGGGCGGGCTGGGAATGATTGCTGTTGTCGCCAGCAGCCTTATGGGAATGATTAGCGGATCAGCGGTAGCCAATGTAGCCACTACCGGTTGCGTGACTATCCCTGCAATGAAGAAAGGGGGCTATGAGCCACACTTTGCTGGAACTGTGGAAACCTTGGCGTCTACTGGTGGTCAATTGGTGCCGCCAATCATGGGAGCGGCGGCATTCCTGATCGCGGATGCTTTGGGCATTCCCTATCTGAAAGTAGCTATAGCAGCAATTATTCCGTCACTTCTTTATTACTTCGCTTGTTTTGCAGCCATTTATTTATATGCACGGCACCACGGACTACAAGGAGAAAAAGGGGAAAATTTACCAAAAATCAACACTATAATTTTAAGGATATATTATTTGATACCAGTTATAGTAATTATATTGTTGCTAATAAAAGGTTTTTCTCCTACCCTAGCCGGGTTTTTGGGGGTTTTGATAACAGGAGTAATTTGCTTTTTAAGTAAATGGAAGGAAGGACCTGTAGCCGGACTGGTAAACCTTTTCAGAGGGTTAGAAAATGCCTCCCGTGAATTAAGTAGCTTGATTCCCATATCGGCTACTGCTGGGATAGTTGTGGGGGTTATTACATTAACGGGATTAGGGCCCCGTCTGGGATCTGTGTTGGTTACGATCGCTGGCGACCAGGTTTTTCTGTTATTGGTCCTGGTTGCAATAGTAGCCTTGATCATGGGTATGGGTATGCCAACAACTGCTGTATACATTGTCCTGGCGGCGTTGGTAGTACCGGCGCTTGTTCAAATGAAGGTGAATGCACTGGCCGCCCATTTATTTGTTTTCTATTACGGTATGTTGTCTATGATAACCCCTCCAGTTGCCCTGGCTGCCTATGCCGCAGCTGCTATTGCCCAATGCCCACCCAATAAGGTTGGTTGGACGGCTTTTAAGGTGGGCATACCATTATATGTAATTCCTTTTGTTTTTATTCGCTACCCGGCACTCTTACTACAGGAACCGCTACGTGAAGCCATTTGGCCAACTATCGCTGGTGCAATAGGGGTATTCTTTATTGCTGCAGGTCTAGAAGGCTACCTGGCCCAAAAACTCGTTATCTGGAAAAGAGTATTCGCCTTGATAGGGGGGATCCTTTTGCTGGATGCTGGCCTAATTACAGATATAATTGGTGGTATCCTGATAATAGTAGTATTGGCAAGTGAATTTATGGAGACTCCTAGAGCTTTGGTGGTGAAAAAGTAAACATCACGCTTGAATGAAATTTCAGCAGTAATAAAGCCTAAGGAATATATATTTTATGTATTTGCCAAATTTCCCTTAATAGCTAGTATTGGAATTCATTGACTTTAAAATTATATTGAACTAAATTAAAATTGGCAGAGTAAAAATACTGGCCTGTTATGATATTGAAAGGTGGGGTGGGACCATGATGGATCTCATAATAAAAAATGCTAGGCTCCGCGGGAAGGACGGATTGTTTCAGATAGGTATTAATGCAGGGAGGATAGCTGAGATTCAGGTTAAAATAGATGCTCCGGCTAAGCAGGAGATCGATGCCGAAGGGCGATTGGTTACGGCAGGGTTTGTCAATCCTCACATGCATTTAGATAAGGCATTGCTAGGAGAACAAGCCAAAAACCTGAGCGCGACCTTTGAAGAGGCTATAAGGCTGACCATCGACCGTAAGCTTCATTATAGTGTAGACGAGATTTGCCAGAGAGCCCAGGCTGTCATCGATATGGCCATCCTCGCTGGTACAACTGCAATGAGGGGATTTGCTGATGTTGACCCTTATGGTGGCCTGCGGCCTGTTGAGGCTTTGCTTAAGCTCAGGGAGCTCAACCGGGGTATTATTGACCTTCAGGTAGTAGCGTTCCCGCAAGAGGGAATTGTCCGTCAACCCGGGACTGAAGAATTGCTCAGGCAGGCAATGGAAATGGGCGCCGACGTTGTCGGCGGTATTCCGTGGTACGAATTCGATGAATACGATGCAAGAGCTCATATTGATACGGTTTTTAAAATAGCTAAAGACTTCAAAGCAGATGTACACATGTTGGTTGATGATACAGATGATCCTACCTCGAGAACCCTGGAAATTGTTGCCCTGGCTACAATCCGATACGGGTATCAAGGCCGGGTAACTGCGAGCCACAGTGAAGCATTAGCGGCCTACGACGACTATCATGCTGCCCGCGTGGTTCGAATGGTTGCCGAAGCCGGAATTAGCATTTGCTGTAATCCTCACATTAACCTTGTGCTTAACGGCCGGAGGGACAAACAGCCTGTCAGACGGGGAATAACACGCGTCAAGGAGCTTCTCGGAGCAGGTATCAACATTTGTTCCGGTCAGGATGATGTAAACGACCCTTACTACCCCTTTGGACGTTGCGATCAACTGGAAGTTGCCTCGTTTGTTGCTCATACCGCCCAGCTTACTTTTCCTAACGAAATTGAAACTGTGTTCGACATGGTGACCTTAAATGCTGCTCGCGCCATGCAGTTGTCGGATTACGGTCTCGAAGTAGGGAAGACAGCTGATTTAGTTGTATTGGATGCGACAAGCGCAGCTGAAGCTATTCGGACTCAGGCCGTGCGGAGATATGTTATAAAAGGGGGGTGTGTGGTAGCCGAAAACAGCATTACAAGAAAATTAGCACGAGATAGCCAGGGATAAAGAAAAAATGGAAAGAAACGGAGGCGTAAGAATGAAGGTAAATTGCAGGTTACTTAAAAGTATTATAGCGGCAGTCGTGATGGTTTTTATGGCAGGTGTGGTTGTCGGTTGTGCAGGAGGGGCGGGTGGAAAGCAGTCTAAAGGTGGGATGCCACAAAGGCTCACTATAGGAGCAAGCGAGCCGGGCAGCTCATGGTATCCCATGGCCGCAGCCATGAAAGAAGTATTGGAAAAAGAATTTCCTGGAACGAAAGTCGACATTTTCTACGGTGGCGGCGATATTAATCTCAAAGCTTTGGAAGAAAAGAAAATTGATTTTGGAATTACATTTGGTGTAACTGCAGCTGATGCCAAGGCAGGGAAAGGCCGTTTTGAAAAGCCTCTGCAGAATATCTCATCAGCGATGGGGCTTTATCTGGCTGCTCTCCAGATGGTGGTAAGGCCGGATTCGGGCATTAATTCAATAAGCGACCTAAAAGGGAAAAAGATTAGTACAGGAATGCCGGGTTATGCTACAACTGGAATATTCGAGCAAATATTACCTTTATATGGTCTTAAGAAAGAGGACGTGAAGTGGGTATCTGGAACTGCGTCCGACATAGCAGGTATGTTTAAGGATCGGACTATAGATTTCTGTGCGGTTCACAGCACCATTAGGGTACCATTTCCTATGATTCAGGATATCGCTTCTCAGACTCCGATTACCCTTCTCGGGATTGATGATCAAATTATGGAGCAGCTTAGGGAGATGAATCCTGGTCATCAAAAAGTAGTAATTCCGGCAAATCTATACAGAGGGCTATCCAAGGAAGTTACGACTGAGGGAACTGTGGGTATGCTTGCTACAAGAGCCGATCTGTCGGAGGAGGTTGTTTATAATGTTGTTTCAGCGCTTATAAAGAATGCAGATTATCTCGCCAAGGCCGTTGCAGATCTGTCATATATTAGTGCCGATAAAAGTTCTAAAGGACTGGGTATTTCACTTCATCCGGGTGCGGAAAAGTATTACAAAGAAAAGGGCACTCTATAATCACGTAATGTAGGTCCTCACATATTTGTTATAAAACATGTGCAGATGGAGGTTTTAGCGTTGGCGTCGCTGAATGAATCGGTCTTAGTACAGGAGGATCTCAGTAACAGTCAACGGGGTTTAGGAGAAACAGGACGTCTTATATTACGTATACTAGCAGTTTCCTTGTCTCTGTTTCAGATTTACACAGCTGTATTTGGGATGGTAGGGACACTTGAGCAGCGAGCTATTCACTTGGCACTGGCGTCGGGGATTGGTTTTTTGACTTTCCCTATGGTAAAAGGAGCTAAGATAAAGGGATATGACTGGTTGCTGGCAGGGTTAGCCTTACTCTCCGCTGGCTATGTTGCAGTGAATGCTAGTGCGATATCCAATAGATTTTCATACATTACCCCACTAAGCGGGTTTGAATTAGTGCTTGGTATTATAGGGATTGTAGTTCTTTTGGAATTAGCCCGGCGCATGATGGGGCTTGCCCTGCCATTGGTGGTTGTTGCTTTCCTGATTTATGTGGCAGCAGGACCTTACATTCCAGGTATACTGGGACACCGCGGTTTTTCGGCGATGTGGACTGTGGATCACATATACTTTACTCCAAGCGGAGTGTTTGGTGTCCCACTTGGGGTTTCATCAACATATGTTGCGATTTTTGTCATATTCGGTGCTTTGCTTAGTGCATCAGGTGGTGGTCAATTTCTTACTAACTTTGCATTAGCTGCAATGGGAGGCGTACGGGGAGGCCCCGCCAAGATAGCTACTGTAGCGTCGGCTTTATTTGGCATGATCTGTGGGGCAGCAACCGGTAACGTTGTAACTACGGGTAGCGTTACAATTCCGCTTATGAGAAAAATGGGATTTGAGAAGCATTTTGCAGGAGCGGTTGAGGCAGTGGCCTCAACCGGTGGTGAAATTATGCCTCCTATTATGGGAGCGGCAGCATTTATTATGTCTCAGTTAGCAAATATACCGTACAAAGAGATAGCGTTCGCGGCGGCGATTCCAGCTGTTTTGTACTACCTTGCGGTCTACACAAGTGTGGATCTCGAAGCCCTGCGGCGTAACCTGAGCGGGCTGGCCAAAGGGGAGCGCCCTGTTCTTATGCGGGTATTGCGGGACGGCTGGATATTCTTAATACCCATTGGTATTATTCTTTACATGATTTTTGCGGGCTATACTCCAATTAAAGCTGGAGCATATGCCCTTCTTGCCAATATTGTTCTATGCTATCTTCAGAGGAGTACTTGGCTATCGGCTAGACAAATACTGGACGGCCTTGAGTCCGCGGCGTGCAACCTTTCACTTGTAGCGGTTGCCTGTGCTCTGGCAGGTGTACTTGTGGGAGTCGTAACGCTTACCGACCTTGGGCTTAAAGCTTCGCAAATGGTCATAGTATTGTCTGGAGGAAATCTCTTTGTTGCACTTATCCTTTCAATGGTGGTAGCTATAATACTTGGAATGGGCATGCCGCCTTCAGCTGCGTACATTGTAGAAGCGGTGCTTGTTGCTCCCGCGCTTGAACAAATGGGCCTGCCAGCGTTGGTGGCGCATCTCTTCATTTTCTACTATACCGTCCTATCCGCAATAACTCCTCCAGTAGCCGTTGCGGCATTTGCTGCAGCAGGGATATGCGGAGGTAATCCGATGCGGGTGGGCTGGATTGCCGTTCGTATGGGGCTACCCGGTTTGATAATTCCATTTATGTTTGTGTATTCACGGGGGCTACTTCTTCAGGGCGATGTTTCCCAAGTGCTTGTGGATGTAGTCACCTCTGCCATAGGGGTAGTATCCTTAGCAATTGGGCTGGCGGGAAACATACGTGTACCCCTTGGTGTTCTTTGCAGGTTTCTTTTCCTTGCCGCTGGACTACTCCTTGTTTCACCAGGACCTGTAAAGGGGGCAATTGGTTTAGGTGCCTTACTTATGGCTTATATGATTTATAGGCGGAGCGCGGTTAAAAAGGTAAGCGATGTTACGGATTCGCTATAATCGACTAGCCAAGTAAAGGAATGTGAACTAGAGTAATGGTTGAATTTACCGTACTTAGGCCCAGAACTCTGCAGGAAGCCCTGAAGATGAAGGGGGAGTATAAAGGTGGACCCCATGTGATTGTCCCCTGATCCTAAAAGGAAAGGTAGAGAAAGGGGGGGATGAATTCAGTACGCTAGTTTGAAAGAAAAGAAGGGAGGGATAATAGGTAAAAGAATAACTCAAGAGCATTGTTAGAAAAGTTGCTTATGGCGTAAATAGTGGAATTAGGAAGAATAAATTCTAAGGAGGAGGGATAGCCCAGTGTCTACTGGAAAGCCGGAATTTGAGGAGAAGAGCCTAACCCATGTTAGCGTAGCTGGAAAGCCAGAATTTGAGGAGAAGAGCCTAAGCCATGTTCGCATAGGTTGGGTGATCTGGTGCTGCATCCTGGTGCTCTCGGGCTTTATCGTTCCTTTTACCTTGCTGAGCGATGTTGCCAGCGCCGCGGGCACCTTTTTGTACTGGGCGGTTTATGCCATAGTGGCAATCATCTCTATATTTACTATGACTCGGAGTTGGAGGGATTAGGGTGAACGCTATATGGGTATATTTGGCCATCGGGCTTTACATTGTAGTTGGCATGGCTGTGGCCTTTGCCGCCCGCCGCGGGCTGGGGCAGGGCGGTCATAGCATGGTTGACTTCTTTCTGGCCAACCGCACCCTTGGCCCCTTTGTCAACGCCCTGACCTACAGCGCCACCACCTACAGTGCCTTTATGATGGTCGGCTTGGCCGGGCTCACCTACCAGGCCGGCGTGGGTGCCATGGGCGTTGAGCTAATCTACCTCTCGGGCTTGATGCTGGCCGTCTTTTTTGGTCCGCGTTTCTGGCTGGCCGCCAAGGAGCGGGGCTATGTGACGCCTGCGGAAATGCTGGGCGACCGCTACGAAAGCCGCGCCGTGGCCGCCATTGCCGCCTTAGCCTCGATTATCTTCCTCATCCCATTCTGCGCCGTGCAGCTCATGGGGATAGCCTATCTAATGCAAGGGTTGAGCAAAGGCGTAATCCCCTTTGCCGCCGGCGTAATTCTAGCCACCCTACTGGCCGTGGCTTGGGTCTGGATCGGGGGCCTGCGTTCTGTGGCCTGGACCGATGCTCTGCAGGCAATGATAATGATGGTTACTGCCCTCTCGATCTCCTTATTTGTGGTCTATGGTGAGATTGGCGGCTTTGGGAAGCTTTTTGCTCGGCTGGGTAGCGAGTATCCTAAGTGGTTGACGGTACCTGGGCCCGGCTACTTTAAGTTCCGGACCTTTCTCGGCCTCGCATTGCCCTGGTTGTTCTACTGCGTCACTATGCCCCACGTAAGTCAACGCCTCTTCGTACCAGCTTCTCTGCGCGGCATGCGCGGCATGGTCGTGGGATTTTGCATATTTGGATTTATCTACACCGTGATCTCAATAACGTGGGGCTTCGCGGCGCGGGTTCTTCTGCCCAACCTGCCAAATGCGGATATGGCCACGCCGACGCTCCTCGGTTCGACTAGCGTGCCGCTGGTGCTGGCGCTGATTGCCATGGTCGGCATAACTTCGGCCGCTGTTTCCACCGTTGATTCCGTCCTGCTTACCGTCTCTTCTTTGTTCGCTCGCGATATCTATGGCAACCTGAAGGCGGGCGCCAGCGAGGCCCGGCAGTTGCAGGTCGGCCATTGGGTCATTCCCATTATGTCTGTAGCAGCCTTGTTGTTTGCCTTCCTGAAGCTTGACCTTATCGCCGTGCTTTCAATAGCTTCCGCGGCTGGTCTCCTGGTAACGATGCCAGCAATTTTCGGGACCTTCTTCTGGAAGCGGGGTACGGCTGCCGGGACTGTGGCCAGCATGGTAGTGGGCGCGGTGCTGGTGATCTGGTTCGAACTTGGCAAGCTGGAGCCCTTGGGCCTTTGGCCCGGCGTGTGGGGCCTAATTGTAGCAGCGGTGTTGTTTGTCGTGGTCAGCGCCGTGACAGAACCGCCCAAGGGCGGGGCGGCTTTTGTGGACGGCGTCAACGCTACTTTGCGGGAAAAGAATGTCTTGTAGCGCTAAAGTGGGCGAAATTTGACAGGTATTAGCGCAGGATACTTGTGGCTCCCCCTCTGGCTGCTGTGGCGGGTGGCCAGAGGGGGCGTGACTTTGTATTACCTTTTAGTTATAGCCCTATTTGCTCAGTATTACTAAATTAAACTATAGGAAGGCAGAGCCTTGCGATTAGCAGCAGCCGCTGGTAGCGAAGATGAATGACCTGTTAATGGAGGTGAAAAATCTTTGCCGACGGTAATTGGGCAACGGGTAGTTCGTTTGGATGCCCGCCAAAAAGTAACAGGCCAGTCAATTTATGCTGGAGATAAATGTTTACCAGGCATGCTATGGTTAAAAGTTGTAAGAAGCAATGTACCCCATGCAATAATAAAACGAATAGATGTTAAAGAGGCTTGCGAGCTACCAGGAGTAGTAGCGGTTTTTACAGCTAAGGATATTCCCGGGATCAACCAAATAGGAATTGTTGTTAAGGATGAATGTGTTTTAGCTTACGATAAAGTACGGCAAATTGGAGACCCTTTGACTTTAATTGTTGCTGAAGATGAAGGGGCTGCCCAAAGGGCGGCTGGGTTAGTAAAGGTAGAATATGAAGAATTGCCTCCGGTATTTGATCCGATAGAAGCCATGCAAGAAGGAGCTCCAAAAATCCATGAAAAAGGGAATATCTTAACTGTTACACGGATAAAAAGGGGAGATATAGATAAAGCCTTAAAAGAGGCAGATGTAGTAGTAAGTAGAACGTATAAAACACCTTTGCTAGAACATTGTTATATCGAGACGGAAGCAGGAGTCGGTTGGCTAGAGGGAGATACAATAGTAGTAATGGTTTCCACCCAAAATCCCCATTATGACCGGAAAGAAATAGCCAGGGTGCTGGGGTTGCCATTGAACAGAGTAAAAGTGATTCAAGCTTATACAGGAGGCGGATTTGGAGGAAAACTAGATGTTTCTGTACAGTGTTATCTAGGCCTTGCCGTCTATAAACTTAAAAGGCCTGTCAAAATGGTATACGACCGGCAGGAGTCTTTTATAGCTACCCCTAAAAGACATCCTTTTATAATGCACTATACTACAGCAGCAGACAGGACAGGAAAGCTTTTGGGAGTACGGGTCCAGATTATTGGGGATACAGGAGCTTATGCTTCGTACGGGCCACCTACTTTAAAGAGAGCTGCAGTCCATGCTACAGGACCCTATGAAGTACCCAATGTAGATATTGAAGCTTATTGTGTATATACCAATAATCCTAGGGCTGGAGCATTTCGGGGATTCGGTGTCCCCCAAATTGCCTTTGCCCATGAATCACAAATGGACATTTTAGCTAGAGAATTAGGGTTAAGCCCTTTAGAGATGCGATTGCGTAATGCCTTTAAAGTTGGTTCAATTACAGCTACAAGACAAGAGTTAAAAGGAAGTGTGGGTATAAGAGAAACCATGCTTAAGGCTTGGGAAAAGGCGAAAGAAGTTATGACAGAAGGGAAGATAGAATCATGGCTAAAAAGCGAGGCATAGGGATGGCCAGCATGTGGTATGGAATAGGTGTCACAGGAATGCCTAATCCCGCCTCAGCTTTTGTTGAACTTTTGGATGATGGGAGCGCTATAGTGTTAACAGGTTGTGCCGATATTGGCCAGGGTTCAAGCACCATATTAGCTCAGATTGCAGCTGAAACTTTAGGGATTAGCTACGAAGATGTAGTGGTAGTGAGCGCAGATACAGGAGTCACCCCTGAAGCGGGGGCTACCTCTGCTTCTCGCCAAACATATATCTCTGGCAATGCTGTTCTTGCTGCCAGTTTAGAGGCTAAACAGAATGTTCTTATGGCGGCGGCAGAGATGCTTGGAAATGTGCCTATATCTGATCTTTTCATAGATAAAGGCAAGATCATTTTAAAAGGAGAAGAAACACATCTTACCTTAAAAGAAGTGGTTGGATATTGCCGAAGCCGAGGAATATTGACTTTAGGTCATGGCTGGTTTAACCCTGCAACTACTGTTATGGATCCCATTACAGGCGAAGGAATCCCTTATGCTACTTACGCCTTTGCTACCCACATTGTAGAGGTAGAAGTAGATACCGAGACAGGTAAAGTGGAAGTTAAGCGCATTGTAGCAGCCCATGATGTGGGTAAAGCTATTAATCCTGCCGCAGTAGAAGGGCAAATAGAGGGTGGGTGTGTGATGGGGATCGGGTATGCTTTGATGGAAGAAGTGAAGCTAAAGGAAGGAGGGATTCTTAATCCTTACTTTGCCGAGTATTTTATTCCTACTGCTATAGACATACCCCAGATTTACACCATAATTGTGGAAGACCCGGAAATTACTGGTCCTTTTGGAGCCAAAGGGATAGGAGAACCTGCTTTAATACCTACAGCACCAGCTATTGCTAATGCGCTGGCTGATGCTTTGGGTATTAGTTTTTACGAGTTGCCTATAACTTTAGAGAGAATAGTAGAAGCTTATCGTTTAAGACTATGATTTAACAAGATTTCAGTAGTAATGAAGAGCCTAGTGAGCATATCTTGACATGTTAGCCAATTTTCTTCCAAAAACCAGTGTCTGGTTTCATTGACATTTAAAATATATTTAGTTATATTGAAAATGATAGAGCAAAGATGTTAGCCGAAAGATAAGCCGTGTCACGGATATACCTACGACCAACTAGAACAGGAAAGGAGTGTGAACTAGGCTAATGAATGAATTTGCCGTACTTAGGCCCAGCTCCCTGCGGGAAGCTCTGAATATGAAGGCGAAGTATGGGAAAAGAGCCAAAGTGCTTGCTGGTGGTACAGACCTTGTGGTTCAGTTGAAGCGTAAGAATATATCTACGTCGGTTTTGATTGACATAAGCAGGCTCGACGAATTGAGGTTCGTAAAGGTAGACGGCCACGTCATTCGCATCGGGACTCTTACGTCTCATTCGAAGATCTGTTCAGACCCGTCCCTGATGAGGAAGGCAGAACCCCTCTGTGAAGCATGTGCCCAGATCGGGTCTCCCCAGATAAGAAACCGTGGTACAATTGGGGGAAACCTTGTTAACGCTTCTCCTGCCGCGGATTCGGCCTTAGCACTTTTGGCACTTGGAGCGGAGTTTGTAATAGAGTCAACGGCAGGGCAACGAATAATTCCGGCGCAGGAATTCTTTTTAGGTCCAGGGGAAACTGCGCTTCGGGAGAATGAGTTGCTGACGGAGATAAAGTTTAAGGCACTTGAACCAACCGAGGGAGGGGCTTTCTTTAAGCTTGGAAGAAGAAATGCGTTAGCGATTTCGATAGCTAGCGCCGCGGCCTGGGTTAAGTTGTCCGCCGATTTCCGCGTAGTGGAGGAGGCTAAGGTTTGTCTGGGAGCGGTCGCTCCGGTGCCGTTAAGGGCAGTAAGGACCGAAGAAATGCTTAAAGGAGTTAAAGTTGACAGCCTGGAGTTAAGGGATATTGAAAAATCGGCTACAGAAGAATCAAGCCCCATAACCGATATACGAAGTTCGGCCCAATACCGCCGTATGGTGGTAGGTGTGCTGGCGAGACGCGCAGTAGAAAGTGCTCTAAGAAGGGCGGCTGGACAAATTGACGCGGGGGTGAGTGGTGGTGTCGTGGGTTGCGATTGAGCTCGAAATAAACGGGGATAAGAAGCAAGTAATCGTGGAGGAAACGGAACTACTGGTTGATGTTCTTCGAGAGAAGCTGGGACTTACCGGTACGAAGAAAGCCTGCGGAGAAGGTGAATGCGGTGCGTGTACTGTCCTACTAGACGGCGAGCCGGTTAACTCGTGCCTTGTCCTTGCGGTCCAGGTGGACGGGAGAAAAATCACCACGATAGAGGGGATTGGCAAGCCTGGTCAGCTGCATCCCATTCAAGAAGCGTTCATAAACGAAGGTGCGATTCAGTGCGGGTACTGTACCCCTGGCATGATCTTGTCGGCTAAGGCTTTACTCGACAACAATCCCGAACCCACAGAAGCCGAAGTGAGGAGAGCCTTGTCAGGTAACCTGTGTAGATGTACTGGCTACCAGAAGATAGTCAAAGCTGTATTGGAGGCCGCAAAAAGGTTGTCGCTCCAGGCCGGTAAAAAGGCGGCTGGGACTGGGTGAGCATGGAAAGAGCATCGGCTGCTGGGTAAACCTAGCTGAATGCTTTAACTGGGAGGAGAGAACTGTGGAAGCATTTGCCGAAAACAAGCTCATGGGCGGATGCTATCGGGACGTTACCAGTGAGAATGGTCTTGGGAGCGTTGGGCACAGCGTTCCTCGGGTAGACGGGATCGCGAAAGCAACAGGCTCAGCAATGTATGTGTATGATATGGCGCTTCCTAACATGCTCTGGGGGAAAATACTTAGGAGTCCGCATCCCCATGCTAGGATAAAGAGCATTGATTACTCTGCCGCCCTCAGAATCCCCGGCGTCCGGGCCGTGTTAACGGCGGACAACTTCAAGCACAGGCTGTACGGAGCTGGCCTTCACGATCAGCCGATTCTTGCCCAGGCAGTCGTCCGGTTCGTTGGTGAAGCCGTTGCTGCCGTGGCGGCTGATACTCCTGAAATTGCCGAAAGAGCCCTGAAGGAGATTGTAGTAGATTACGAACCTCTCCCGGCGGTTTTTGACGTTGAGGAGGCCTTCAGTACCAATCCGCCCGTCGTAATTCATCCTGACCTCCCAAAATACACTCATTCGCCTAATATGACCCCAGGGTTGATTCCGGAAAGGCCGAACGTTTACAAGAGCCACGTCATAATGTCCGGAGATATCGATGAGGGATTCGCCAAGGCGGATCTCGTGGTGGAAAACAGGTACGAGCTGGCCAGAATCCAGCACTGTCAGATGGAACCCCATTGTGCGATCGCCATATGGGATGACGACTTGCTGACGGTGTATGCGTCGACAAATACCCTGTATCCCGTGAAGGGGAAGCTTTGCCAAGCTCTGGGTTTGAGCTGGGGTAAAGTCAGGGTTATTCAGCTTACTGTTGGCGGAGGTTTCGGCGGTAAGCAGGATTTGGTCGCCGCAGGAGTTGCGGCGGGCTTGTCGAAGGTTACCGGAAAACCGGTAAAGGTGGCGTTCACAAGAGCGGAAGTTTTTTACGGTGCGGTAACCAGGCATCCGGCTGTCATTTATCTTCGGGATGGGGTTACCAGGGACGGACAACTTCTGGCGCGTGATATACTGTTCATTCAAAACGGAGGCGCATACTCGAACTACGGATTTCTGACCACGGTCACGGGTTGCTTCGGGGCAGTCGGTTCGTATAGGATTCCCAACTTCAGGATCAGATCTTATGGGGTATATACAAACGAACCCGTGGCCGGAGCTTTTCGTGGCTTTGGTAATCCGCAGGTCCAGTGGGCTATTGAAACCCAGATGGACATTATTGCCGAAAAGTTGGGAATAGACCCGGTTGAATTTCGATTGAAGAACATTCTCAAGGAAGGGGAACGCAATCCTGCTGGTGAGATAGTTCATAGCATCGGTGCCGCAGAGTGTCTCAGGAAGGTGGCCGAGCGGGTTAAGGCATTCGAGGGAAAGTACAAGAATTCTGGTGACGTCGTTTACGGTTGGGGAATAGCGCTCGGGAATAAATACAGTCTGGCCCCTACGGCATCGACGGTGATAGTAAAAATCCACGAGGACGGAGTGGTTGAAGCCAGAGTCGGCGTGGACGAGGTAGGTCAGGGAATGCAGACCGTAATGAGCCAGATCCTGGCAGAGGAGTTCAAGACGGACATTGGTTCTGTGCGCGTCATTTGCGGCGATACAGACATATGTCCATACGATGAGGCATCGATCTCAAGTAGGGCCACTTATATGGCGGGAAATGCGCTTCGGCGGGCGGCTACCGAAGCGAAGAGGCAGCTCTTCGAGCGTGCGTCCCGGGTGCTCGAAATGGATCCGGGTGAGCTCGAGGTGGCCCAGGGCATCGTCTTTTCAAAGGTGGACCCCCTTAAACGTGTAAGGATTTCGGACCTCTTCACGGTGAACCGGCTTGGTTGGGGGCGGTATGTATCTGAACTAGGAGAGATTCTGGGTAAGGCAACTTTCTATCAGGCTACGTCCCCTGTGGACAGAAAAACGGGAACAGGCGAACGGCTTACGTCTTTCTACACTCATGGTGCCCAGGCGGTTCTTGTTTCCGTCGATGTCCGAACTGGAAGAGTCAACATTGAAAGAGTCATAAGCGCCTTCGACTGCGGTCAGCCTATAAATCCCCAGTTATGCGAGGGTCAGATCGAGGGTGGAACCGGCATGGGAATAGGGAGCGCATTGTACGAGAAGATGGTATTCGTGGACGGTAAACAGTTAAACGCGGGTTTCACCGATTACCTGTTACCTACAACAGAAGACGTTCCCACGGGGGATAAAAATGAGGTTTATCTTATACCAGCCCTTCACCGTGACGGTCCGTACGGGGCAAAGGGACTCGGTGAGGGTACGATGGTTGCGACTGCTCCGGCGATTGGCAACGCAATTTATAACGCTATCGGTGTAAGGTGCTTCAACTTACCGATTGAGCCCCATGTGTTGCTTGAAGGACTCGAAGCGCAAAGGAAGGGGAAACACCGTGAGGAAGGCTGAAGTAGCCAGCAGATTGCTCAAGCCTAGACACGAGAAAATATCTTCTGCTGAGGAGGCAGTAAGCCGCATTCCTGACGAGGCGACAATTATGATAGGCGGCTTCGTCCAGTGCGGCGTTCCAGAAACGCTGATCGATGCGCTGGTAGGCCTTGGGCGAAGGGGCCTGGTAATTATTTCCAACAACGTTGGGCTTCCAGGGAAGGGGATTGGCAAGCTGATTCGTGAACGCCGGATCAAAAAGCTTATAGCATCTCATATTGGTCTTAATCCAGAAGTTGAAGCTCAGATGAAGGAGGGGCTCGATGTAGAGCTTGTGCCGCAGGGCACGTTGGCTGAGAGGATTAGAGCCGGAGGAGCGGGTCTAGGTGGGTTCTTGACGCCGACGGGGCTTGGCACGATGGCTCAGGAGGGGAAACAGGTAATTAACGTAGACGGACGTAATTACTTGCTTGAGAAACCGCTACGAGCGGACTTTGCGCTAATCAAGGCACATGTGGCAGACAGAATAGGAAATTTGAGGTACCGCTTGACCGCCCGGAATTTTAACCCTATCATGGCAACCGCCGCTGAATGGGTTATAGCCGAAGTTGACGAGCTACTGGAGGATAGATATCTTTCTCCGGATGACGTGATGACACCGGGAATATTTATTGATTCTCTGGTTATCGCGGAAAAGAGGATGGTGTAACGGTATGGGGAATCATTTGAAAGTTGCCGGCAGTGAGCGTTCAAGACAAGAGGCGCGTGGGCGGATAGCACGCAGAGTGGCGCTGGAACTTAAAGATGGAGATGTAGTGAATCTCGGGATAGGGATTCCGACTCTGGTTGCTGAGTATGTCAACCAAGATATTACGGTGTATTTTGAATCGGAAAACGGTATCGTTGGAATCGGATCGGCCCCACCACCTGGCAAGGAGGATCCCGACCTTGTGAATGCAAGTGGTCAGCCGATCACGATACTCGAGGGCGGGGCTTGTTTCGACAGCGCTACTTCGTTTGGCCTCATACGCGGCGGGCATCTGGATGTCGTAGTGCTTGGTGGACTGCAAGTAGACGAAGAGGGAAACTTGGCCAACTGGATTATTCCGGGAAAGCTTGTTCCTGGAATGGGGGGCGCGATGGATCTTGCAGTAGGGGCCAAAAGGGTAATCATCGCAATGGAGCATGTGGGACCAGACGGTAGACCGAAGATCGTTAAACGATGTGACCTTCCGCTTACGGCTGCGCGAGTAGTCAACCTCATAGTGACGGATCTTGCGGTCATAGAGGTTACGGTGCAGGGACTGGAGTTGCGAGAGTTATGGGAGGGGACGAGTGTTGAGGAGGTGGTTGCTAAAACTGGAGCGGATCTTCGCATACCCGAGCGGATAGAGAGGTTTCAGTAATTATTCCATCCTGAAAAACTCAATAGGTTTTGCTTGAAATGATGCGTGTCCTTCCTCCGCAGGATGGCCTAAATATAGTAGAATACCCGTTGGGAAGAATAGCACTATGTTAAGGTAGCAAATGAGAGGTACATGCAGAAAGACAGGTGGAGGAAATGTTCTGCCACCACGTTGTTGAAGCCAGTATCTCATATCCCACCGATGCCGGAACTGCAGCTTGAAACTTTTTCAAGGCAAACTAGGTTAGATACGTTAAGCAGCGACATTGCCCAATCTGTTAAATCTGGTTATAATGTGGTTATAATGCGACTAAAATAGGGGGCATTAAAAGGTGGGAGTTAACAACGGAGCCAACGAAACAGAGTTCGCTCGGTCTGAGGCGGAAACCCTAAGGCGCTTGGGAGAAAATATAAGAAGTTTGCGCCAAGAAAGGGAAATGACTTTAGCAAGAATTTCCGACCTTACGGGACTCAGTGTCTCAATGCTAAGTATGGTTGAGAGGGGGGAAGCAAATCCCTCGATAGGGACCTTGGTTGCTATAGCTAACGCGCTCGGGGTGAGTCTATCAGACCTGTTTGACGATGGTGGAGAACGAACTTCGAAGGTTATAATACGGAGAGCGGAACAGACGGTTTTCCAGACCAAAAGTGGTGTAGTAAGGAGAATTTTGCTTCACGACCTCGAGCAGAACGTAGAGGTTGCCGAGAATATCTATGAGCCTGGCACAAGCAGTTCAGACGTGCCGACGAGACACCGGGGGAGGGAATATGGCGTAATTATTGAAGGGCAGCTGAGGATCTGGGTAGGAGATAGCGCTTTTGACGCATTTGAGGGAGATGCTGTCAGTATTGATTCGGGGAAGCCTCACCGGTTTGAAAATATTGGAGATTCCAGGACAAGAACGCTGTGGATTAACATTTATCGGTGAACACTACATGGTTGAGAACAGGAGGAGTAACAGTGATCAAGGTTCTTCACGTTAATCGGGATTACGTTACTATACCAATAGTGGATGGCGGAGAAGCAAAGGCGATCGTTTGGCCAGGTATGGGGGCTAAAAATTGTGCTCTTCACTATGTTGTGATGAAACCTGGCCAAGAAAATATTCCTCACGTTCACAGGGAATCCGAGGACATCATTTTTGTGGTGCAAGGGAGGGGCGTGGTAGTTGACTTAGACAACGGTAAAGAATACGAGTTTGAACCAGGTTCGGTCATATATATTCCGCCGGGGATTCGTCATACTGTAAAGTGCTTTGGCCCCGACGATTATATAGTGGTCGGAGCGCAGAGCCCCTTTGATATGGATTTATACAGACGGGCTGGCCTTGTTAAAGACGAATGATGGAGGGGGAACATGTGCGTAAAGTAATTGTGACCGCAGCACTTACGGGAAACATGGTTGTTCCCACTCAAACGGAGTACCTTCCATACAAACCTGACCATATCGCAGAGGAAGCTCGACGTTGTTGGGAAGCCGGTGCGGCGATAATACACATTCATCCCAGGGATCCAGAAAATGGGCGGCCTGTCCCTAGTATCGAGCTTTTTGGAGAGCTACTTACAAAGATTAAGGCAAAGTGCGATGCGGTTGTGTGCCCTTCTACCGGGGGCGGACCTGGAATGTCGGTAGAACATCGGGTAGCCGTTGTGCGCCGGTATCGTCCAGAGATTGCTTCCTTTAATACGGGATCTATGAACTTTGGAATGTTTAACATAGTGAAGCGATACTCAGAATTCAAGTTTAGTTGGGAAAGGGACTATCTGGAGTCGACGAGAGACTTCGTATTCAAGAACACATTCAGCGATTTGCAGTATATGGGTAGCGTTTTTAGGGAAACTGGAACAAAACCTGAACTTGAGATATATGACGTAGGACACCTGTACAATGTGGCTTTTATGGTTTCAGAGGGATGGATTGAGCTGCCAATTCATATACAGTTTGTTTTAGGTGTGCTCGGAGGCATAGGTGCTTCTATCGAAAACCTTCTCCATCTTAAATCTGTTGCTACCCGTTTATTTCAAGATCGGTTTACCTGGTCTGTCACCGGCATCGGATATCCGGCGGAGTTTGTAATGGCTACTCACGGCATGCTGGTGGGAGGCCACGTAAGGGTTGGACTTGAGGATAACATCAAGCTGAGCCCGGGTATCCTCGCGAAGAGTAATGCCGAGCTCGTTGAGAAGGTGGTGAAAATAGCAAGGAACTTAGATTTTGACATAGCGACTCCAGATGAAGCTCGAGATATCCTTGGATTGAAAGGAATGGACAAAGTTGGCTATTAGCCCAAAATTGGAAGAAAAAATCTGATTGGGAGGAAAGAGCATGAAAAGATTTGTCGACTTAACCCAGCCATGGAGCATAAAGACCCCCCCTTTTCCGACCTATCCTGCTCCTATTGTTCAGTATATTAAACGGCTGTCGACCAACAGGGTCGTTGCTCAGCGCGTTGAGACGACTATGCATGTCGGCACGCATCTGGATGGGCCATTACACTTTGTGGACAGTGGAAGAGACATCGCTAGCATTCCTCTTGAGCGACTTATAGGCCCAGGTGTTGTTGTGGACATAAGTGACGAAGTTGGTCCATATGAAATATACAGGCCGGAGAATATTACGAAGAAGGTCGAAGTCAAAAAGGGAGACGTGCTGATAATTCATACGGGCTTTCATCATTACTCCTGCGAGAGTAAAGATTTCGACGAGGACGCGTACTTTTGCAAACATCCGGGCCCGACAAGGGAATTCGCAGAGTGGGCTCTTGCGATGGAACTTAGATGGATAGGGGTTGACTGTGGTTCCGCAGACCATCCTATGAACACGGTGGTAAGGAGCCTTAGGCCAGATCATGCCGCAAGAGTCGAAAAAGTAATTGGACGGCCACTTGACGACGCGTTTCCTCCAGAGGATTATCAAGTGATGCACTTCCACCTGTTCCCTCACGAACTGATACATGTCGAGAATATCGGTGGAGATATCGATGAGCTTCTTAATCAGAGAATTAACCTCATTGGGGTCTTTCCGTGGAAGTTCGTGGGGGGCGAAGCATCTATTTGCAGGGTTGTGGCCTTTCTGGATATTTGAAGCTTGATATTGTTCTCTAGGCAACAGCGCGGATCAAACCCTCAGGAGGATTTAGCGGCTGTAGTATTTGGGCTTATGACCCATTTTCCGCACCCTATAATGTTGCAAGTAAGCATTTTTGAGAGGCATCAAAGAATGGATATTTTCTGAAGGAATATTCGATATCCCTAGATACAAGCGGCTTTCGTCTGTTCCGTGCAGGACCCTCGACGGTTATCGCCGGGCTTTGTGAGGTGTTGAAGATTCCGGAGATTGTTGACTCCATGGTGGACTGGGACCTAGCCAGTGCTGCCTCTCTGCGGGCACATGCGTAAAGGCGTTTTCGTCAACTTCCTGGTTGACCGGTGGGCCCTCTGCCACATAGCCGGGTATTATAAAGGCCACGAGGGGGAGGTGTTGTTTTGGAAGCGAGCAGCGTGTTAGACCGGAAGACTTAAACGATGATGGCCTGGGCCGGTAAGCTTTTCGGCAGCACCTGATGAAGCTGTTCTTCACTATTTGTTTTGACTACTGCCGTCACCCACGAGGTGCCAATTGAGAGGCTGCAAGTGGACACCATAAAGGAGCTGAAAGAAGGAGGTGAAACCCATAATGACTGATGTAGTCATCGTTAGCGCCGTACGTACAGCCATAGGCAGCTTTGGAGGCACCTTGAAGGATATTCCGGCAGCCGAGCTAGGAGCCATCGTGGTAAGAGAAGCCTTGCGCCGGGCAGACATAGAGCCGGGGCAAGTGGATGAAGTGATCCTGGGTAACGTGTTGCAGGCCGGCCAAGGGCAGAACCCGGCCCGTCAGGCAGCCATAAAAGCTGGGCTCCCGGTGGAAGTCCCGGCCATGACAATAAACATGGTCTGCGGTTCGGGCCTACGGGCTGTCAACCTGGCTGCCAGCCTTATCGCCGCTGGCGAGGCAGATATAATCGTGGCCGGCGGGATGGAGAACATGTCCCAGGCACCTTATGCTCTGCCCGGGGCCCGCTGGGGCATGAGGATGGGACATGGCCAGGTAGTGGATCTCATGCTCAAGGACGGCCTGTGGGAAGTCTTTAACGATTACCACATGGGCATTACCGCCGAAAATCTGGCCCAGCGGTATAACATTCCCAGGGAAGAGCAGGATCTTTTTGCCCTGGAGAGCCAGAGGAGGGCGGAAAAGGCTATAAAAGAAGGCCGTTTCCGGGAAGAGATCGTCCCTTTAATAGTTCCCCAGATAAAGGGGGAACCTATAACCTTTGTCCAGGATGAACATCCCCGCTTCGGCACCACTCTAGAGGCTTTGGCTAAACTCCGGCCGGCCTTCAAAAAGGATGGCACTGTCTCCGCAGGCAATGCCTCGGGAATAAATGACGGGGCGGCAGCTCTGGTTTTAACTTCCGCCTGGAAGGCCGAAAGCCTGGGCCTTAAGCCATTGGCTGTACTCCGTAGCTGGGCTGCAACCGGAGTAGAGCCAAGCATCATGGGGATCGGTCCGGTAGAAGCTTCTCGCAAAGCCTTAAAGCAGGCGGGGCTAACCGTGGCTGATTTGGATCTGATTGAGGCCAATGAAGCCTTTGCCGCTCAATGCCTGGCCGTGGCCAAAGAGCTGGAACTGGATTTAAGCAAGACCAACGTGAACGGCGGGGCCATAGCCCTGGGTCATCCTATAGGTGCCAGCGGCGCGCGCATTATGGTAACTCTCCTTTACGAAATGGAGAAGCAGGGCGGCCTCTATGGACTAGCGACTTTATGCGTGGGTGGCGGCATGGGAGTGGCCACTGTAGTGGAGCGGGCAGGATAGAAATGCCCTGCTTTGTTTCCTGGCCTTTTTGATGATAATTTTGACGTCTGTAAAGAATAGGCTGTAAGTTGTCGAGCAGGTAGTTAGGGTACTGAAAAAACCATAACTTTGAGGAGGAGGAGGTATTCTCTATGATAATTGACAAGCTGGAGCAGTCCCTGCGCCCACCTGAGACGCCCATGGTTCCCTACCCGCCCAAATACATCACCCTGGCTTCCGGCGAGAAAATGGTCGTACACCAGATCAGCCGGGAAGACGTGCCGCGGGTTCTAGAAGCCGTCAAGCCCATGATTGCCGTGGAAAAGGACTTTTACGACATCGTCGCCGCCCGCCTGTATGCCGAACTCCTTGGCTATTACCGCTACCGGGTCAAGGATGAATATTGCCTGGTCGGTACCATCAATGGGGTTATTGCCGGCATTGTCAATGGTCGCATGCTTAATGAGAAGGTTGGCATGTCCTATCACACCATAACTTTGAAACGGGGCCTGCGCATCGGCGCCCAGCTCTTTGCAGCCAAGATGGAGTACCACCTGGATTATCTGGGCCAGGAAGAAGTCTGGATTGTGGCGGAGAGCCCCATAGGTTTCCGGCGCTGGATGATTGAGTACGAGCTGGAACCGCGGCCGGAACAATGGCATGAACTCGGCGGTGTGCCCACCTATGTCCTGACCAGGGCCCTGTGGGAAAAGCACAAGGCTGCCAAGTGCACCGGCCGCCGCCCGGTCCCCGAAGAGATGCTGGCTACAGCTAAAAAGCTGATTGTTCCTTCAATGTAAACTTTTGTAAATTTAATGAAGGAGGTCAGTAGGCAGTGCGTAAAGTCGGTATCGTTGGCGTTGGCCATACAAAATTTGGCCGCGCCAACGGCTCTTTTCTCGAAATGTTCAGCTCTGCTGCTGTCGAAGCCCTGGATGAAGCCGGAATTAAGACTGGACCCGGCCATGGCGTGGACCAGGTCCTGGTGGCCACCATGGGCGCCGGCATGCTCAACCGCCAGAGCGGGGTGGCTTCAGCCCTGGTGGATACTTTGAATTTGCGCCCGGCCATGGCGGAAACGGTGGAAAACGGCCCGGCCTCAGGCGCCTCGGCGGTAAAGCTGGCTTTTATGGCCATTGCCAGCGGCATGTGCGATGTGGCCCTTGTTGTGGGCGGGGAAATGATGCGGGTGGTCACCGGCTGGGAGGCTACCGATTTTGTGGCCACCATGCTACACCCCGAAGCAGAGTATAGGTATGGCCTAACCCTGCCGGCCTTTGCCGGGATGTTTACCCGCCTCTATATGGATAAATACGGCGTCACGGCCAAAGACCTGGCCATGGTAGCCGTCAAAAACCACGAGCACGCCATGCACAACCCGGTGGCCCACATCCAGCTGGTACCCGATTTATACGCCATTACCGAAGACGAAGACGCCGGTGTCATTAACCCCTACGTTGCCGAGCCCCTCAGACTCTATGACGTCTGCCCGGTGTCCGACGGGGCGGCGGCCCTGGTCCTCTGTGCCCTGGATGTAGCTGACCGTTTTGCCAAAAAGCCGGTCCGCATCGCCGGCATCGGCCAAGCTACGGACACCCATGTGATTGCTGAACGGGAGGTACCAACGGACTTACTAGCCGTGCGACGGGCGGCCGAAAAAGCCTACCGGATGGCCGGGTTAAAGCCGGAAGATATCGACGTGGCGGAGCTGCATGACGCCTTCAGTATTCTGGAGATCGCTATCTCGGAGGAAGTTGGCTTCTTCCCCAAGGGTGAGGGACACCTGGCCGTCCGGCGGGGAGATACCAAAGTCGGGGGCAGGATCCCCATCAATACCTCCGGTGGCCTGAAGGCCAAGGGCCATCCTGTGGGCGCTACCGGTATATCCCAGATTGTCGAACTGGTTCGCCAGCTGCGGGGAGAAGCCGGCGGCCGCCAGGTAGCAAGCGCTAAAAACGGGCTGGCCGTGAACTTTGGTGGCTTTGGCAATAACGTCGTAGCTACCATCTTGAGCAGGGAGGAGGAGTAGGCCATGGAAGCGAAGATGTATGCCTATAAGTGTACCAGCTGCGGTAAGCTCCATCATCCGGCCTATTTCGTCTGCCGCCAGTGCGGTCAGCGCCAGTTTGAAGCGATACCGTTAGAAGGTGAAGCCACCCTTTTAACTTATACCCGGGTGTATAACCTCCCCGAGGGTTATATGAAGCCCTGGCTGGCCTTCGGCATTGTCGAGTTTGACAATGGCCTCCGCGTTGCCGGCCAGATTGATTGTGAAGATCTGGCCGTGGGTATGAGGCTGAAAGCCACTGTGGGTGTAGTAAAAGAGGGGGTAGGGCAGGATTACTACGGGTTTATTTTCAAGAAAGCCGAATAAGTTCCTTTAAAGGTTAGAAACTAAAACAACCGGGTAAATATCAGGTTTTCCCGGTTGTTTATTTTTAACCTGGTAGACCAGATGAAACGGCTAGCACCAGAGAGAAAACATGTTATAATAATGCCAGGCTTGTGCACAGGAGAACACCAGGCTGACGGCCAGTAGGGGGGAGCCCATTTGACAGGATACCGGGGTGGCGGTAGTCTTTGTGGAAGTGGGACAGGAAGTACATGTGACGGGTGGCAAACTGTATGAAACCGTCAATGCTGGCGTGCGGCAGGACTATGCGGAAGGCTACCTCCGTAAGTCGGTAGTTGGCGATCCTTTACTGCGTAAAAATACCGGCGACAATCGTCTGGAAGTAGAAAAATTCCTGGTGATTGTGGGTCTTGACTATGGTTTGCCGAAATATTGCCAGTATTACTTATTTCTATGGCTTTTACCTTTTACCAACACGAAATAGCGAAGAACCTTAACTGCCCCGCCAGCGGTTCTACTGTGATTGTCCCAAAGGATACCTCAAAGGTCAAACACTTTTTACGAAAAAAATAAATGATCAACTGGAATTTTAACCATGGGTCATATCATAAAAGGAGGTAGGGCAGATGCTCCAGAAAGTCCGGGTCGAAGATAGCGTGGGCACGGTCCTGGCCCACGACCTGACCAAAATCGTTCCTGGCGAGTTCAAGGGAAGGCGATTTAAGAAAGGACATATTATTCAGCCGGAAGATA
>NZ_PVXL01000039.1 GCF_002995805.1 Neomoorella stamsii | reverse complement strand
ACAAGATGCTTCCTGCTCGCCTGAAGGGTATCCTGGCGCCCATGGTGATGCTTCTGCTCATCGCCCTTAGTGGGTGTGGGGGCGGGTTAGCAAGTGATGTAAAAGTCCTCGAAGAAGCTGTTGCCAGCCAGGACTGGGATACTGTTTCCGTTTTAAGCAAAAAAATGGTGCAGGAACACCCTGAACGACCGGAAGGCTATTACTTCCAGGGCGTCTACTATTACCACCAGAAGGCATGGCAACAGGCCATCGATAACCTGAAAAAAGCCACCGAACTCGCTCCTGCTTACGCCAGCAAAGGTGGAGACATGCTTGCCGACAGCTACATACAGCTGGGAATAAAGCTATTTAATCAAGATTACCAACAAAGCCTGGAGCTTTTTAAGAATGCGTCGGAAGCCTCCAGGGATAAAAGCACAGGCCGGAGAATAGCCGGGATCATCATGGACGAGGTAAATAAAAAAACAGCGGGTAAAAACTTTTATGACCTCAAGGATTACCTGCCCCTGCTGCAAGCCGCCCTGCAATATGACGCCGCCAACGAAAGGGTCTTATTTTATACCGGCGTGGCCTGCAGGTTGAGAAATGAAAACGAAGAAGCCATTAAATACTTCGATCAACTAGCACCCAGGCTGGCACCCGACAGCCTTCCGGACAGGCTCTTTCATTTTCCCAGCGACGCTTATTTTGTTGCCGGCAGAAATATGGAGTATCAGTTCTTACAGGCGGGGCGAAATGATTTCCAACCTGTTATCGATCTCTACCGGAAATCCCTGGCATGGAATGACAAAAATGACTTTACCCTACAGCGGATGACCTGGTTGATGGTAACCCTGGATCGGAAGGATGAAGCCCGGGAGTATTTCCGCCGCTGGCAGGCAGTTACACAAATGCCTTTAAGCACCGCCGAATTCGAGCAGGTACTTGCTTCCAGGGAAAGTCTCCCGGCGAAACAACTGAAAATTAAACCTGGTGAAGAACTGGTAAGAAAAAATGAGGGGCCGCAATTTGACTACGAGCTCGTGTGGACCGGTGATGGCCGTAACCTGTTGCTGGCTGAGTGGGACGAAAAAAATATTAAAATCTCCCGGTTAAACCCGGAAAAGGAAGGGCAGGAAACTATCTACACCGGGGAATGGACGGGAGAACGCCCCGCCATGCAATCTATTGACGGTAAAATAGTTTTGCGCAACGGTAAAGAACTG
>NZ_PVXL01000038.1 GCF_002995805.1 Neomoorella stamsii | reverse complement strand
AGCGTCGGCGCTGTCCAGGCCGCCGTAAACGCCGCCACCCCGCCCCTCAAAGAAGAAGGGGAACTGGTGGATGCCGTCGTTATCCCCTCTCCCCACCCGGAACTGTGGGAGCAACTGGGGTAAAGGCCGGCAACGGCCCGGGCCTGAACAAGCGCATAACTATGTTGTAGTTTGACCTTTAACCTTTGTAAAGCAAGGTGACTGCTCAATGTCCACTGCTGCCCTTATCGAATTAATCACCAGGGAAGTCCTGGCCGAACTAAAGGAACGCCGGGGTAAAACCGCCGGGGCCAATACTGTAGCCCATTCCACCCCGGCAGCCAAACGTGTTCCCGTGGCCGTCTCAGCACGCCACGTACATTTGGCCCAGCCGGAAATAGACATCCTCTTCGGCCCCGGCTACCAGCTCACCAAAAGGAACGACCTCTACCAGCCGGGAGAATTTGCCGCCAACGAAGTGGTCACGCTGGTAGGCCCGAAACTGCGTCCCCTGACCAGCGTCCGCATCCTGGGGCCGGTGCGTGACCGCACCCAGGTAGAGATCTCTCGCACCGACGCCATTATCCTTGGCATCCCGGCGCCGGTGCGCCGTTCCGGGGACCTGGCCGGCTCAGCCCCTATTACTCTTGTCGGCCCCAAAGGTTCCGTTACTTTGCCCGAAGGGGCCATTATCGCCAACCGCCACATCCACATGAGCCCGGTAGAAGCAGAAAAATGGGGCCTCAAAGACAACGACGAAGTCACCGTGCGTACCATTAAATCCGACCGGCCCACCATCTTCGGCGGCGTCCAGGTGCGGGTAAGCCCCAAGTTCAAGCTCGTCATGCACATCGACACCGACGACGCCAATGCCGCCGGGTTGCAGTGCAACGACGAAGTGGAAATAAGGTGAGAAGATGCTCATTGCCGAAGTTACCGGGACGGTGGTCGCTACCCGGAAAAATGAAAGCCTTACCGGCAGCAAGCTCCTTCTCGTCCGGCCCCTTTATGGCGGCCGCCGGGGAGAAACCCTGGTGGCCGTGGATACCGTGGGTGCCGGCAGGGGGGAACTGGTGCTGGTGGCCACAGGGAGTGCCGCCCGGCTGGGCCTGGGTGTCCCCCAGGCCCCGGTGGACCTGGCTATCGTGGGCATTATCGACCAGGTGGAGGGGGACATCAAGGGGCTGCCACGTTAAGTTAGCGCCGCATCGGCTTATTATCTGCCCGGCCGGTTACAGGTTCCAGAATCCCAGGAGCATGCTCGCGAGCTAAAAAGATATAGAGGCGGGAGGAAATACCGGTGCAAGTTCTAGCTTTAAACTGCGGGGGTTCTTCTATTAAGTATAAAGTTTTTTCCATGCCAGAAGAAAAAGTAATGGTCCAGGGCAGTGTTGAACGGATCGGTAGCCAGGAAACCACCCTGAGGCATCAAGACTTAACCGGAGAGGCAAATGAATACCAGAAGCATTTACCCAGGGGCGACTATGGTGAAGCCCTGGCAGAAATTCTAAAATTATTGCAGCGTTACCGGCTGGATGCCGTCGGCCACCGGGTGGTCCACGGCGGTGCCGGCTTGCGCCGGCCGGCCCGGATTAATGCCGAGGTCCTGGCCACTTTAAAGGCTTGCTGCCAGCTGGCCCCCCTGCACAACCCGGCCAACATTGCCGGTATCGAGGCAGTGGCGAGACTCCTGCCGGAAGTACCCCAGGTGGCCGTTTGCGACAATACTTTTCATCTGACCCTGCCGCCCCGGGCCTATCTCTACGGCCTGCCCTATGAATATTACGAGCGTTACGGCCTGCGCCGTTATGGTTTCCACGGCATCACCTTTACCTATATGGTTAACCGGGCCGCTGAATTTCTAGGGCGGGATCTGCAGGAACTAAAAATCGTTTCCCTCATGCTCGGCAGCGGTACCACGGCCAATGCCTGCTGCGGTGGGGAATCCATTGATGTCTCCACCGGCTTTACGCCCACGGAGGGGTTGCTCCAGTCCACTCGCTGTGGCGATGTCGACCCAGGTGCCCTTGTTTATCTCCTGCGGCAGGAAGGACTTACACCTGATGCCCTGGAGGAAGTAATCAACAGAAAAGGCGGCTGGCTGGGTATCTCCGGCGTCAGCAACGATTACCGGGCAGTAGAAGAGGCTGCCCGGCAGGGGCATGAGCGCGCCCGCCTGGCCCTGGACGTCCTGGCCTACCGGGCGAAAAAATATATCGGCGCCTACGCGGCGGCCATGGGCGGGATCGATGTCTTGATTTTCTCCGGGGGCATCGGGGAAAAGAGCAGCGGCCTACGCCGGGAAATCTGCCGCGGTCTGGAGTTCCTGGGTATCGAGCTCGATGCTGAACGCAATGAAAACGGGAGCGGTGACCGCCTGATCTCGAGCCCGGAAGCTAAAGTCCAGGTCCTGGTGGTGCATACCGACGAAGAAGTCATGATTGCCCGGGAAACTGTAAAGGTACTGACCGGGGAAGAACCCTCCGCGGCGGTTTGCTAGGGCTATCTTCCCTTTACCGTTATTACTTCCAAAGGAGCTGTGCAAGTATGCGTTACCTCGCCTTTGACTTGGGGGCAGAAAGCGGCCGGGCCATAATCGGTACCCTGATCGAGGGCCGCCTCACCCTGGAAGAAATCTATCGTTTTCCCAACGAACCGGTGCGGATCCCTGACGGCCTGCACTGGGATGTTTTACGCCTCTTCCACGAAATGAAAAATGGCCTGCGCCAGGCGGTAGCCAGCTACGGAACAGGCCTGAAAAGCCTGGCCATTGACACCTGGGGCGTGGACTTTGGCCTGCTGGGGGAAAAGGATGCCCTCCTGGGCAGCCCCTACCACTACCGGGACGACCGCACCCGGGGCGTGATGGAAGAAGCCTTCAAGGTTGTACCCAGGGAAGAGATTTTTTCCCAGACGGGCATCCAGTTTATGCCTTTCAATTCCCTTTACCAGCTCCTGGCCTGGCAGCAACAACAACCGGGCCTTTTAAGCCAGGCCCAAACCCTGTTAATGATGCCCGACCTCTTTAACTTCTTTTTTACCGGCATAAAAGCCGGCGAGTTTACCATCGCCAGTACCACCCAGATGTACAACCCCCGTACCGGCACCTGGGCCAACGGTATGCTGGAAAAGTTAGGGTTACCGGTTAACCTGCTCCCGGCCATCAACCCGCCGGGGACGATT
>NZ_PVXL01000037.1 GCF_002995805.1 Neomoorella stamsii | reverse complement strand
TCCACAACAACTACGTCTACTGATGATGAAGATGAAGGCTTAGTCTGCCTTCTTGGACTTCATCATAAAAATGAAAATCTAAGAGAGCAAGAGATTTAACGAGCTAGAAGCAAATTATTGAGATAGGAGGTGAGACACATGCCAGCCGCCAGCGATGCCTGCCTGCGCTGCGGCGCTTCTTTAAGCTTTATGGAGCGCCTGGGCCTGG
The DNA here is from genome assembly GCF_002995805.1 of Neomoorella stamsii. Lineage (GTDB taxonomy): Bacteria > Bacillota > DSM-521 > Neomoorellales > Neomoorellaceae > Neomoorella > Neomoorella stamsii. Next base: position 32,420 of record NZ_PVXL01000037.1, on the reverse strand, counting down.
AAAATGCCATTGAAGTTCCCGGTAAAGGGGCTTTATGTCCCAGCTGTTACCGGGAACTTTCGGCCGACGAGTATGCCAGATACTTTAAATCTTAAGGGCGGAAATTATGTCTTCCTGGAGGAGATGGAGGCGCTCGTCACCGGGTGCCTCCACATATAAACGCAGGAGAGGTTCCGTGCCGGATGGGCGGAGCAAGACCCAGCTGCTGTCAGCCAGGATGAATTTAACCCCGTCAACTACCAGGCGCCCGGTCACCGGTACGCCGGCAATCCTGGCGGGGGTAAAATCTGGCAGTTCCTTTAAAACCCGCGCTTTGACATCCGGGGCTACCTTAAGGTCCAGCCGCCGGCTGACCAGCCGGCCATGGCGCTCCTGTAAATCCGCCAGGATACTTTTAAGGCTGCGTCCCTGGACGGCCCGCAGTTCAGCGACCAGGGCCGTGGCCAGGATGCCGTCCTTTTCCGGGATATGGCCGCGGATACTTAATCCCCCGCTCTCCTCGCCCCCCAGGATACAATCATGCTTTCTCAGAGCCTCACCGATATACTTAAATCCCACCGGGGTCTCAATAACTTCCAGGCCATGGGCCGCGGCCAGGCGATCCAGGTTATGGGTGGTAGCTACCGTCCGCGCTACCGGTCCCCGGTATTGCCGGTGGAAGAGCAGGTGGGCCAGGACCAGGTAAAGGATTTCATTGGCCGTAAGGTAAGTGCCGTCCCGGTCGACAACGCCGAAGCGGTCGGCATCGCCGTCGAGGGCCAGCCCCAGGTCGGCTCCTGTTTCCCGGACCTGCCAGGCCAGCTCGCTTAAGCCGCGAGCGCTGGGATCAGGCAGGGAACCGCCGAAAAGGGGGTCACGGTAGTTATGCAGGGTATGTACCTGGCAGCCGGCCCGCTGCAAAAATTCATCCAGGTAGTCGAGCCCGGCGCCATAAAGGGGGTCGACGACAATTTTTAACCTGGCCTGCTTGATGGCTGCCACATCAACTAAACCCTGCAGGTACTCCAGGTAGGCTTCCCGGGGGTCCAGTTCCTTTACCAGCCCCCTTTGCCGGGCCTCAGCCAGTTCCAGGCGTTTAATAGTCCCCCCTTCCATTACAGCCGTTATTTCTTTTTCAATGGCTTCCGTAATGGCCGGCACGGCCGGCCCGGCATAATCGGGTATAAACTTGAGCCCGGAGTAAGCAGGAGGATTATGGCTGGCTGTAAGCATTAATGCTCCTAATGCTCCATACTTTTTAATAGCCCAGGCCGTTACCGGCGTTGGTACCGCCCGGGAAGGCAGGTAAACGGTAAAGCCGTTGCCCGTCAATACTTCGGCCACTGCAGCGGCAAACTCCGGGGCCAGGAAACGGTTATCATAACCGATAACGACTTCCCCCGGTCCTTTCTCGTCCTGCAGGTAATTGGCGACGGCCTGGGTAACCATGCGGACATTGGCAAAAGTGAATTCCTCGGCAATGATGGCCCGCCATCCATCGGTGCCAAATTTGATGGTCATTACAACCACCTCCGAAAATAACTTTGTCACAGGCTGGCATTGTCTGGCTCGCACCAAAGTCCTCGCGGAGCGCCCAGCACTCACTAAACTCAGGTACCTCCAAAGGTAGTGCGACTGCATAAACCGAAGAACTGGTTTCGGTAGAAGCTCGCTCGCTTCCGACAAATGCCAGCCAGGCATTTTCATGCCCTAACCGCTCAGGAGGGCCTATCCTGTTCTTCCTTCTCCTGCTTCACCGGGCTTTCCGGGGCGTCGGTAATATCCACCGGGTTGATGATGTCGTCTTCCTTGCAATTGACATACAGGGAGCCGTCGCTCCTTAAAACGGCATAGTCAACCTGACTGATATCCTGGACCCCCTGAGCCTGGAGCTGTTGGATGAGCCACTTTTCATCCAGGTTATTTTGCTTCAGGTTCTGGAAGAGGATCTCCCCATCCATAACCAGTTCTGTAGGTACCCCCTCGTACTGGGTCGGCAGCTGGAGATCGGCCGGTGTCAGGGGGCGTTTCTGGGATTTCAGCAAAACGCTCAGATCGCCGTCAGGCTCCAGAATAGCATATTCCACATCGGCAATATCAAATACATTTTTTTGCCGCAGCTGCATGGCCATCTCATCAAAATTATACCGCATTTTTTTCATATTTCCTTCCAGGATTTTACCGTTATGCACGACTACAGTAGGTTCGCCCGAAATAAGCTTGCGGGCCGGCCGGCTGACCAGAACGGCATAACCGGCCACCCAGGTAAGAAAGGCAAAAAGGGTAAGGCCCAGGAAGTGCATCCCTGTACGGCTGGGTTCGATGTCGGTGGCCAGCACGGCAGCTATACTGCCAAAGGTGATTCCGTTTATGTACTCAAAGAAAGTCAGCTGGCCAATCTGCTGCTTGCCGAGAATCCGGGTATAGATCAGGATGGCCGCAAAGGCCAGGATGGTCTGGAGAAATACCTCGAGGTACTGCACGGATTTAAACCCCCTGAGTTTAAAGTAATTCCCGCTTATGGAGATAAAAAAGGAGACCAATGCCTGCCACGATAAAAGCCAGGATTAAGAGCGCCTCAATCAGCAAGTCGTTCATCTGTATTCCCCCGTTACTCTAAGACTTCATTTCCGTATTATTTCCCAATAAGCGCCAGAAATGCAAAAAGGCCGCAGTTAAAAAACTGCAGCCCGGGCCTTAAATCCATAAGGCGGCTTCTGAGATAATACCGGTATTTACCTGGCCTTCTTTTCGCTGGTTCCAAACAAAAGCCAGTTTTTTTTCACAGGTTCGCTTAAAGTGTACCGCTACTACCGCACCAGGTTATTTACCCGTTGCTGCAGAGCGGTCAGGCGCTGCTGCGCCCGTTCGATTTCTTGCTGCAGGGGGGCCAGGCGGCTGTCGACTGCTTCCTGGACGTAGCTACGGGTAACCACCGGGTCGGCCTGTAGGCCGGCCATAGAGGCCGTGGCTCCGGCGCTGCCCGCCAGGCCCAGGGCAAAAGCCAGGAGGAGAATAACAACGAGTAAATAATAGTTGCGCACAGCCATCACCTCTCCCTATAGCATATGGAGGGAATTATGCCTGGCTTTAACCCTGGTAAGGTGCCCTCTGCCAATAACTCCCAGTCTATCGCAAGCCAGCAGGATTATCACGGCGAGGCCCACCAGGATAAGCATACCTTGATCAGTGGCCAGCCTGGTAAGGAGCACGGCACTGCCCCCCAGGCAGGCATCCACCAGGTAGATGACAGCGACGGCCTGACGCTGGGTTAAACCCTGGGCCAGCAGGCGGTGGTGCAGGTGGCCTTTGTCGGGGGCAAAGATGGGCCGGTGGTTGAGAAAGCGCCGGATAATGGCCAGGGTGGTGTCCAGGATGGGCAAACCTAAGATGACTACCGGCACAAAGAGGGAAACCACTGTCGCGCTCTTGGTCAGGCCGATGGTAGCCAGGGCCGCCAGGTTGAAGCCCAAAAACATGGAGCCGCTGTCGCCCATGAAAATCCGTGCCGGATGAAAGTTAAAGGGCAAAAAGCCCAGCACACTGGCCGCCAGGGCCAGGGAAAGAAGGGCTACTACCACTTCCCCGTTAAGCCAGGCTACCACGGCAATGGTCACGGCGGCGATAAAGGAAGTCCCGGCGGCCAGGCCATCCAGGCCGTCCACCAGGTTTAAAGCATTGGTAACGCCTACTACCCAAAAAATAGTTACGGGAATGGCCAGTTTGCCCAGGATCACAAGGCCGTCAAAGGGGTTGGTTAGAAATTCTACTCGCACGCCAAAGGCTACCAGGATGGCTGCAGCAACAATTTGACCCATTAATTTCAGCCTGGGACTTATATTTTTAATATCATCGACCAGCCCCACCACCATGATGAAGGTACCGCCCAGTAAGAGGCCCAGGTACTTATCTTCATGGTAACCGAATAAGTAAAAGGCCGCCAGGAAGCCGGCGTAGATGGCCACGCCTCCCAGCCGGGGCATGAGGGTATGGTGAACTTTACGCTCATCGGGTTTATCGATAGCCCCCAGACGGGGTGCCACCCGGCAAAGTACAGGTGTAAGCAAAAAACTAATTACCCCCGCTAGAGCAAGGGCCAGTATATTCACCTGCGGTTCCTCCTCTATGAATGACTTTTTCGCCCTCTAATTTTCATGTTTGCTGGCAGGGACGCCCCCCATAAAGGGCTCCTACGAAATAGCTCCCCTACTCTATCTTTTCGCCCACAGCAAAAAGCAGCTCGCCTTCAGCCGCCAGCTCTTCCTCCACATAGGCGCGACCGTAGCCTTTGCCTACCCGGCCCTTCAGCTTTATAATCTCTGTCTCCAGACGTAAAACATCGCCGGGGACTACCTGGCGACGGAAACGGACTCTGTCCAAGCCGCCAAAGAGGGCAACCCGGCCCTGGAATTCCGGCAGGCTGAGTAAGGCTACCGCCCCGACCTGGGCCAGGGCTTCCATGATTAAGACCCCCGGCATTACCGGCTGCCCGGGAAAATGGCCACTAAAATACCATTCGTTGCCGCTGACGTTTTTCAGTCCTACGGCCCGCCGGCCTGCCTCTACTGCCAGAATCCGGTCAACCAGCAAAAATGGATAGCGATGGGGTAATACTTTCTGAATTGCGGTCAAGTCCATGACGTCACTTCGCTTTGGACAATATTACTGGTTCTATTCGCCATTTATCCCCACATTCCTGCTTGTTTAAATAACCCTTTGCAGCCGACGACGGAGCATGGTGCTGATGAAATTAACTTCTTCAATCCGCAATAGCCGGGCCAGGCCCCAGAAGGTCACGATCCCGGCGGCTATCAACCCCGTTAACCGGATAAGTAACCCCGCTAAAGGTTGGGACCAGGCAAAAACAGCCAGGCTTCGGCCGGCCAGCCAGACCAGCAAACCCATGCCCAGAGCCGCCAGGCCAGTGCGCAGCATAGTCCCCAGCAGGGTAACCGCCTTTAACTCCGGCAGGCGCCGGTAAAGGGCCAGGTAAAGCATCAGGGCATAGAGGCTGGCTGCCAGGGAATTGGCCAGGGCCAGGCCGCCGTGCCCCAGGTATGGTACCAGGAGATAGCTGAAGAGGATATTTAACCCGACAGACAAAAGGCCGGTAGTTACCGGGACGACAACATCCTGGAGGGCATAAAAGGCCCGGGTCAGGATGGGATGCATGGCCTGGGCCAGGAGGCCCAGGGAATAAAATAAAACCGCCACCGCCGTCATGGCCGTCGCCCGGGGATCAAAGGCCCCCCGCTCAAAAACCAGCCGCACCAGGGGTTCCCGGAGGATAATGAGCCCGGCGGCCGCCGGCAGGATAGTCAGGGCCACCAGGCCCAGGCCCCGGTCCACCAGATGAGCCATTTCCCGGCGATCTTGCAGGGCCGCCTGCTCGGCCAAGGAAGGAAAAATAGCTGTGGTAACGCTGGCTACAAAGATACCCAGGGGTAAAGTTACCAGGCGATTGCCAAAGTCCAGGGCCGTAATGCTTCCCGGTACCAGCTGGGAGGCAAAAAAGCGGTTCGTTGCCAGGTACAGCTGGACCACCGCCAGGCTTAGAGAAACTGGCAGCAGGTGGCGGCCAATTTGACGGACTGCCGGGTGATGGGCCAGCAAGCGCCAGGTATAACGAAACTGCAAACGCGGTAAGTCGGGAAGCTGGATTGCCATGTAGGCGACAAAACTTAAGACCGTCCCTATGGCCAGGCCGGTGATGCCAAAGGTTTGCCCGGCGAAGACAACCGTAGCAATAATCACCAGATTGCTGACCGCCGGCGCCAGGGCCGGGGAGGTAAAGATATAGCCAGCGTTTAAAATACCGCTGATCAGCATCCCCGTCCCCATGAATGGGAGGGAGAGGAACATGATCCGCGTTAGTTTCACCGTCAAGGCATAAACAGTCCCCGCAAATCCGGGGGCCAGGACCTGGACGAGCCAGGGAGCCAGGCCAGCGCCTGCAACCGCCAGCAGGGTCATGATTAAAAACGTCCAGTTGCCTACGGCGCTGGCTACCGCCCAGCCCTGGTCGCGGTCATCCCGGACCAGGTAGGCAGTCACTACCGGCACCATAACCGTGACAAAGGCCATCCCCAGGATGGTCTGGAGAAAATAAGGGATGGTATAGGCTACCAGGTAGGCGTCGGTTGCCGGGCCGGCGCCAAAACGGGCGGCGATGCTGGCATCCCGGACAAAACCCAGCACCCGGCTCAACAGGTTCAAGAGCAGGACGATGCCCGCCGCCCTGGCCATGCGGGCCACCGGTGTCCCTGCCGGTACCCGGACATACTTACCGTTACTTTTTGTTACCATCTTATCTGGCGGTCAGCCACCTATGGCTCCTTTCCGCAGGTACTCTACAACCAGGCGGGCGGTATCCAGAGCCCGGGGCCGCAGTTCGGCCGCAGCTGCCCTGACCCTCTGGCCGTGTTCTTCCCGGCGAGCCAGAGCCTCCTGGACTGCCGCCGTGAGGCTCTGGCAGGTTACCCCTGCCAGGGAACCCACGGCCGGCTGTTCCACCAGCCGGGCAAAGGCACCTACTTTGGGATCGTAGGGCAGGGCCAGGAAGGGCACCCCCATGACTGCTGCCAGGATCAGGGCGTGGAGGCGCATGCCAATCAAAAATTGCAGCTGGCCCATAAGGCCCATAATGGTCGCCAGGTCCAAATTTTCCCTTAAAACTGCTGCCGGCTGATGCATCAGGCGGGCTACCTGGCGGCAGGCGTCGACATCCGCGGGAAAGTGGAAAGGTAGAAATAAAACCTGCCACCCGCCGGCCACCAGGTCATCGGCCACCCTGGCCAGGGCCGGCCAGCAGTTCCCGGCCCCTGGCCAGGAGCGGACTGCAATGCCGGCTACCTGGCCCGTCAATCCCAGCTCCTGCCATTTTTCCTGGCCTGATCGTAAATCCAGTTTCTCCGGTTCCAGGCCCAGGACCGGGTCGGCCGTAACATAGACCGGCGGCCGTCTCACACCAATTTCCTCCAGGAGCTGCCGCGACTCGCTGTCCCGCAAAGTTATAAGCTGGACTTTATTTAAGACCCTGCCGGCCAGCCAGCGGCTCCACGAGCGCTTTAACGGTCCCAGGCCCTGGGCATAGACCAGTACCGGCTTGCGCAGCAGCCGGGCCAGGACCACCACGCCCAGGTAGTAGAGGAGGCTCTCCGGTCCGGTAACATCCTGGAAAAGACTGCCGCCGCCGCTGAGCACCAGGTCGGCCTGGCGGATGGCCCCGGCTACCTCTGTTAACCGCCAGCGGTTTACCGCATTAACGTTCAGGCACGCCGCCGTTTGCTCCGGGCAGTGGGAAAGGACGGTGATTTCCAGGCCGGGCACAAAGGAACGCAGGGCCTGGACCATGCTGTAAAGGACGGCCTCATCCCCGGCGTTCTGGAAGCCATAGTAGCCGGAGATGACTACCCTGGCCATGCCCTGTTCCTCCTTAAACTTTCCGTTAGCAGCTTTACTGCCGTTACCAGCAATAAACCCAGTGCGAGGCCCAGCCAGAGGCCATTAAAGGTCCGTAATAACGAAATGAGGAAAGGAATATGAATGTGCGAGAAAGTATTAACCAGGGAGATCTGCCCCACCAGGCCCAGGAGCCAGAAGAGAAGATAACGGTGCTGGTAACCCAGGCTCAGGCTTAAAAGCAAAAAGGGGTAGCCGAGGAGGAATTCTTTGGTCCGCGGCCGGGCAAGTAAAACGTTCCCCAGGAAAGAGCGCAGCTGCCCTTCAAAAGGTAACAGCCCCACCCCTTCATTGCCGCTGCGGCTGAGGTAAAGGACACCGGCAGCGGCCACCACCACGGCCAGGAGTACCAGCTTTACGGTGAGGCCGGCATCAAGCCAGCCCTGCAGGGTAGCGCCGGCCCGCCGCCCCTCCTGCCGGATAATCACGGCCGCCGTAAATAAAAGCAAGGGAGCAACAAAGGCGATTTTCACACCGCTGAATTCATTAATCTTGAGGATAAAGGTATTGTCGGCCAGGATGGCGGCAATGGCCACAGCCCCCAGGAAGGAGATCAGGGCCGTCCGCAGGGTAACGGCTATCCCCGCCTTTAAACCACGGGGCGCCGGCGACCAGGCCGTGAGCATGGCCAGGGTGGGAAAGATAATGGCCGCCCCCAGGGCCATTACCTTGCGGGCCAGCAACACCTGGTGATTCAGCCCCAGGGCCCCCGTCCAGATCACAAAACCCAGGAAACCCAGAGCTACACCCGGTCGCGCTAAGCCAAACTGCATCAATAAAAGCACCCCGGCGGCCAGGACACCCAGGCCGGCCAGGTAGAGCCACAGGCGTGAGAAGGGGAAAGGTGAAAGGGGCTCAGCCCGGCCAATAGTCAAGCCGCCGGCCAGGATTACCTTTCTTAATTCCCCCACGTAATGGAGGTTATCCTGCAGCCAGTTTGTTGATCCCGGGGTAAACTTAAAACGGGCAATGAGGACGCGGATATTCCTTTCCCTGGCTGCCAGCTCCAGGCGTTCCAGGGCCGCCGCCGGGGTTAGACCGGCCATTTCATCCACACCGATGCTGTGCACCCGCAGGGCCCTTTTATCCAGGAGCATGACCAGCTGGCTGAGGCCCTGTTGCGGGAAAAATTCAATCAGGCCCACCGGGACGTAGAGCTGCTCCACCTGGGCCGCCAGGTTGGACAGGTAATGGGGGTAACCAGGAAGGTTTTTATCATTAAAAAGCAAAGCTACGATGCTATCCTGGTAGGCCTGCAGAGGCCTTAAAGTAGCGGCCAGGGAAGCGGCGTTGGCGCCATACCACCACCGCACCTGGGGAACAAGCAGCAGGCCCAGTTCCCGCGCCATGGCCATCTCCCGGTCCGGGAAGCCCAGGCCCAGGTCCTTTAGCTCTGCCATGGCCAGGGGTATACCTAAGGCCGTAAAGTTGTTACCGGCCAGCACCTGTACCCCGCCAGGGACTTTATTTTCTAGCTGCAGTTCCAGTCGCTCCGCCAGTTCCCGGTCGCGGGTAAAAAGGTAGGTATAATCCGGGCGCACTTCTTTCTGGACTGTACCCCGGAAGGATAGGACAGCCTCAGTTCCCGGCTGGACCCAGACCTGCTGCTGGAGTTCCTCTATGGTCTGCTCCTTAAAAAGGACAGCGTTGGCTCCCTGCTGCTGCAAACGGCTTAAAGTTTCCCTGGTAGTCAAGCCACTCCACTGGGCTAATTTTTGCACCTGCTGGAAGTCGACCGCCAGGGTAACCGTGCGGTTGGCCTCTTCCAGGCGCACCCGGTTGACAATTACCACCCCTGCGGCCAGGGTGGCGATAATCAACACCGCCCAGAGGACTGGCTGGTAACGCCAGCGTAACAAAAAAATCCCTTCTTCCCTCGAGGCTACAAAAGGGATCTATTCGCCAACCGGTGACTGAATCCTCCTGGAGAAGCCCGGCAACTTGTGGTTACGATATGCTATAACCCGCCTGTCAAGGCGGGTTATAGCGCGAGAAGAATATTAAACTGTGATTTTCCCCTGGGAAACGACCAGTTTCCCGTCCAGGTACAGGTCGGGAGCCATAATAACGCCGTCAATATGCACTCCCGCCCTGACCGTACCGCCAAAGGTCGTATTATCGCCAAAGGCAAGATGAACTGTCCCGTATACCTTCTCGTCTTCTAAAATGTTGCCTGAAACCCTGGCCCGGTCATTGGTGCCTATGCCCAGTTCGGCCACGTTTCTGGCTTCAGGAACACTCCCCAGCAGTTCCAGCAGCCGCTGCCCTTCCGGACCTTGAGCAGCCGTTAAAACCCCTCCTGGTCGGCGCATTGGGGCAGATATGGGTAGCAATAATCACATCCCCGGCCAGTATATCCCCCTTTTTCTGCATGGTCCCAAGTTTCAAGGCGATAGCTACCGCAGCCAGGGCCCCATCGCCGTCGGACACAAAACCTATCCTTTCTGGCCTGGCGCCGAGGCCACCCAGCCGGCCGATCACCCCCAGGGTCGGCGCGCTGCCGCCTTTAACCTTACCATTGCTCCCCGGGACCTTGACCTTGATAAAGTCCGTAGAACCCTTGGCGCCGGCAATCCGTTTTACCTCTACGTCTTCCAGGCCGGCCTTTTTTAGTAAACCGGCTACCTCATAACCATCAACATAAGCGCTATCAAGGAGTTCATACGCTTCCATTACCTGCTTAAGAGCCATCCTGTTGCACCTCTCCTCCAGCGAACACGTATTTGATTACTTTTTTCCGGTAGCCTTTTCTACTACATGAAAAAGGGCAGGGTCCTTCATACCGCTTCCCAGAATCAGCTCGTCACGGTGGACGTGTAAAATGGCTATCTCCTGCCCCTCCTGCACTTCTGCCAAAGACAGTGGCAGGCCGGTGATGAGATCCATAGTTGCCAACAGGTCTGGAAAAGTGCCTTGCCTTTCACTATCGACTTCCAGGGTAATATATTCGTTCCAGAAGGTAAGTTCCGCCAGCTGCCGTTCACCCTGGACTACTACTGTACCAACATCAAAGCCGCCGGTGGTCTCCAGGCTAACGGCGGCTACTTTGCCGGTAAAAACGATGGCGCCGCCTAAAACTTCCGCTGCCGCTTCGATTGCCGGCAGGGGGCCTTTAGCACGATTGGCCAGGATGGCCCTGCCCACAGCGTCACGGCATGCTCGGCTTAAATTCCTCATTGCAAATAACTACTTCCCGCTCCACCAGGGCGGCCAGGGCTGTGGCTACGGCCTGGAGATTGCTGGCCTCCAGGGCCACCTGGGTAAGTTTACGGTGGACTTTATCCGAATACTCGAGCTGCCTTGCCTGTTCATTGACAATGGCCGCCATCAGTGGATTGGTGATCTCCACATACGGTACGTCATCAGGCACACTCAATAAGGGCAGCTTTAACTCGCCGGCCAGGCGGCACATTTCCTCCGGAACAGCGCTGATAAACCGCCCGAATTTCATGGCCAGGCCGGCTCCACCCGCCCTTGCCAGCTCCCGTAAAAGATTCAACTGCGCTTCCAGGTCGTTCTTTAATGCATATCCTGTTGTAATAATAAATTCGTTGGGCCTGAGCCACCCGCGGGGATCAGGTATCTCCAGGATATCTACATATTTGATTACATTATCTAGCCCTGCTTCGCCAGCCAGCAGGGTAGCCCTCTGCAGGCCTCCCAGCTTTAAAGCCTCTCTGACGGTTATGCCCATAAAGCTCCACCCCATATTCCTCCAGGAACAAATATAATCAGGCAGCAAATATCAGGCCAGAAATGCTCTTAACAGTTCTTCTTCTATAATGATAACATAATAAGCAACTCCAGGAGCAAAAAAGCAAAAGGGCAACCTTAAAGGGTTACCCTTATTCCATCCGTGGTATGCGCCTTGTTCCAGTTTTACATCCCGTCGCGGGTCTATATTATCTTAAAGCTAATGGCGCCCGAGGTTGGGTTACTGTGCAACAGCAAGTAATTTCAAATAACCAATACCCGGGATGGCACCGGATACCAGGAACACCTCCTTTTTTATCTTATTTCATGTGCTTTATAGGTTTTAGACGAAGGCGACTGCCAAATCGTAGAACTACGTCCCCTTACCCTGGCGGCCTATCTTGACAAATCGGGCTTCCTGGCGTATAACCAATGCTGGAACCATATACAGACAAGCGGAGGTGGTAACGATGCCTATCTACGAATACAAATGTGCCAAATGCGGGGTATTTGAACAGGAGCAGCGCATTACCGCCCCTCCCCTGGAAAAATGCCCCACCTGCGGCGGGCCTGTACACCGGCTGATCGGGCATAATATCAGTGTCATCTACAAGGCCGGCGGTTTCTATACCACCGAAAACCGCAGCCAGGAATATAAGGATAAGGCTAAAGAGGAAACGAAGACGGAAAGCAAGGCCAGCTAAAACCGGGGCCGGCCCCCTGACGGGGACCGGCCCTTAAATCTGGCGTTATACCCTGGTTTTAAGCGGCCTGGCTGCCGGAATCCTAATGCCGGTAAAAGGCCCCTATTTTCCTAAGTTACCTTCTGACCACTCACCCGGCGACCCGTTTAACCCGCGCCTTTTCCTCCCCTGTTACATATACTGGCAGCAAAGGAGGTATCTCCCTTGCTGCCAGAATGCCCGCTGAATACCGATGAGGTTGAGCTCCACGTAGATAATGCCGTTATCCGGGTAATCCGCCGCCTGACTTACGACCTGCCCCATGAAGTCTCCGCCTTTATCCCCAGGGCCGAAATCCGCCGCCGCCGCTACGAAAACGGCCGCCTGGCCTGGGAAGAAGAGGTAATCTTAAATAGCCTGACCGTCGTCCACTCTCCCCTGCGACCTCCCACCGGCGTAAGGCCGCTGGCTGCCGGGCCTGGCCCCGGGACACCTGCTGCCACTTCTTCAGGAAATCCTGGGGGCTCCGGGCCGGCCCGCGTCCACCTGAGTTATTCTTAACCAAGCATCCTGGAGAGGTACCGGGCCCGGGGAAGCTGCCTGTGGACAGTAGCAATAAAATTAGAATTAAAAAAAGAGAGAAAGGATCCCGCCCTCTCTGGTTATCATCTCATTTGTCACCCGGTTTTTTAGCCTTCGCTGCCTGCACTGCCATTTTGTATTCCTGGCGTAAACTCTGTAATTTTTCCTGGACCCGCCGGGCCTGTTCACTGGCTAAAATCTCGAGCAGCGTTTCGGCTACTTCGGTACACTGGAGAGCCCGGTTGCTCATATAGGGTTTCAGGCTCTGGATAACGGCCAGGAGATTGGGATCGACAATATGACCCATCTCGCTCCCTCCCATTTCAGTTTAAAAAAGAGAAAATCAATCCTCTATAGTTAAAAATATGCAACCAAAAGAAGGTTGGTGCAGCACAGATTTCCCTTACGCCAGCATATATTTTAAGAGGAGCCGTCCGCGAAGTTCGATCACACCGGCACCAGTAAAAAGGCAGAAGTGTGGAGAGCTAGGAACTGGAATAAGAAACTGATGCAGGCAGTTTCTTCAACAAATCCCACCTCCCACTTCTCATCTCTCACATCCCATGTATACGGAGGTGGCCGCGGTGGAAAAAACCAATCTGGTTGAAGTCCTGCTCCAACTATTGGGCCCCCAGCAACAACAGGCCTTAAACTTTAATGAGCTGGCCGGACTGTTAGGTCTGGTCGATCTGCTGGGTATTTTAAATCTCCTGCACGGTAACGTCACTACACCGGCAAAGGCCGGGGCCAGCAACGCCATCCAGGAAGCCTTAAATGCCGTCCTGGGCCAGGGAGGCGGTGGGAATATCAAAACGCCGGCCGATCTGGCCGGCCTGCTGGGCAAAAACCCGGCTTTACTCACCAGCCTCATGAATTTGCTTATAAGTGCCAAGGAAAGTAAAGCCGCTAAAGAAATAGAAGCCCAGGAAACAACTCCTACAGAGGAGAATCCCCCGCCCCAGCATAGCCGCAGTAGCCGTTTCCGCAGCAGCTAAAAAGAGCGCTTAATAGCGCTCTTTTTTACGTATAAGGTCCCGGCTACCTATCCACACTAAGGTTTGAATAAGAAAACAAGGAGGAAAATCTATGCATCCTTACCGCCGCCGTTTAATCATACCTGCTATTCTAGCTGTTATCTTAATCGGCGCTGCCCTGTGGCAGTTTTATTACCAGGGACAGGCTCCCCGGACCCTTCCCACCCAGGCCGGGGTACCGGTAGCCGTCGGTGATGAAATTAACCTCCTGGCGCGGTTGATCGCTGCCGAAGCAGGTGCGGAACCCTACGAGGGCCAGGTGGCCGTAGGGGCCGTCGTCTTGAACCGGGTGCGCAGCCCCCTCTTCCCCACCAGCATCAGCGGCGTAATTTACGAGCCCTGGGCCTTTGAAAGCGTCCACAATGGCCTTATCTGGCAGGTCACCGACCTGGCTACTCCCACCATGGCTGCCGCCGATGCCTTAAACGGCTGGGACCCCACCTACGGCGCCCTTTTCTTCTGGAACCCGGCCAAACCCGTCAGCCCCTGGATCTGGACCAGGGCCATTATTACCCAGATCGGCAGCCACGTCTTCGCCCGTTAAACCCGGAAAAGGATGGTGTTTAATTTGACACGCAGGATTTCCACCATTGTCCTTACCCTGGCCCTGCTCCTGGCCATTGGCTGGGGCCTGTGGGAGAGGGCCAACCGTTTAACCCTGGCCAATGCCGTGGAGGCCGGTGGCCAGCGCGACTTTTATAACCTCTTGAATTACGTGGAGCAGGCCCAGGTCAGCATAGGTAAATCCCTGGCCAGCAGTTCCTCCCGCCAGCAGGCCGTCCACCTGACGGAAGCCTGGAACCAGGCGGCTGCCGCCCAGCTGTCCTTAAGCCAGCTGCCTACCCCGGGTATTAAACCAATCAATACCAGTAAATTCCTGGCCCAGACCAGCGACTACAGCAACTACCTGGCGCAAAAACTGGCCCGGGGTGGGGAACTGAGTTCCCAGGAAAGAGATCAATTAGCCAGGTTAAGGGATGAAATGAAGCGGTTGGCCGGGGACCTCCGCCAGACGGAAGCCCAGGTGGCCAGCAAGGGTCTGCGCTGGAGCAGTTTCTACAGCACGCGCATGCCGGCGCCTTTAAGGACCATTGCCAATCTGGCCGTTCCCGTCCAGGCCCAGCCCGGACCCCTGGACGGTTTTGTTAACACTGACCGGCGCCTGCAAACCCTGCCCAGCCTTAATTACGACGGTCCCTTCTCCGACCACCTGGAAAAACCGCGTCCCCTGGGCCTTAAAGGTGGTGACGTCTCCCAGGCCGAAGCCGAACGCCGGGCCACAGCCTTTGCCAACGACGCCAGTAACAGCAATTACCGCGTCCAGGCCACCCGGACCAGCAACGGCCTCCTGCCCACCTTTGCCCTTAATTTACTGGACAACAGGCGTCCCAATGTCATGGTGCACGTTGATATTAGCAAACAGGGCGGGGAAGTCATTTCCCTCCTCAACAACCGGCCGGTGGGCGCTCCTACCCTCGACGCCGCTAAAGCCCTGGAACGGGCCACGGCTTTCTTAAAGGCCCACGGCTTTGCCAATATGCAGCCCACTTATACCGTACGCACCGATAATAACCAGGTGATTACCTTCGCCGCCAAAGAAGGCGATGTCATCCTTTATCCCGACCAGGTAAAGGTCAAGGTAGCCCTGGACAACGGCGAAATTACCGGCTGGGACGCGACACCTTACTATATGTCCCACCACAGGCGCCAGTTGCCCACACCAAAGCTAACCCCGGCCGAGGCCCGGGCCAAAATTAACCCCGGGCTCAAGGTGGAAGGCGTCCGGCTGGCCCTGATTCCCCTGCCTGGGGGGATAGAAAAGCTCACCTATGAAGTTACAACCAAACTCGACGATACCCGTTACCTCATTTATATCAACGCCATCACGGGTGAAGAAGAAAAGGTGCTGCAAATAGTTGACGTGCCTGGCGGCCAGTTGACCATGTAGCATAAATTTAACCCCGGCCCAGGAGCCATGGAGGCTTAAGCCGGGGAAAGTAGTGAACCATATAGCTAGAATTCAACTTCCAGTTGCTCCAGGACATTTTGAATGCGATTGCCGACAGAAGTCTGATCTGAACCGGCAAAGAGGAGGCCGACGGCGTAATTTTCGTTGTCCAGGATAAGGGAGCCGCTGTCCCCCGGCTGGGCAATGGGACCGGTGACGAACTGGTCGCTAAACATGCCGGTCAGCCCTTCTTCCAGGACCACCTTAACGGTGGCCTGGAGGACTTTAATGGTGGAGCGGGTGATGCCACTGGAACGCCCGCTCTTTACTATGGCCATGCCCAGCTCGGGCTCCCGGACACCCTTCACCGGCCCCAGGTCCAGGATCTCCGTCCGGATGGCATCTTTACTTACCGGCCGGGCAACGGCGCAATCAACAAGATTTGTGGCCGCCGTCAGCTTTTGCATCCTTACCTGGTAATTGGGCCGGACCAGGTGTACCAGGCGGTTGAGGATTTCCTGGAAGCGCAACGCCCGGCTGCAGGTAACCTCCTGGACCACAGGGTTAATGGGAATAAAGCGTTCCAGGTAGCCTATTACCTGGTCCCTGGTGCCGCCATCATAGGGACCGGGCTGGAGTATGGGGTCGCCGATGCTCGCCCTGCCGTCGCTGCCATTGCTGATATTGGCCAGGATGTGGTTATTGGAGAGGATGAGGGGTTCCCCCGTCCGCCGGTCTTTCACCACCGCCCCGAAGGTACCGGCGGTAATTTTATAGTGGCCGATACTCATCCCCGGCCGGGCCGGCCGCTGGTAATCGGTACGGCCCAGGAGCCGCAGTTCCCCAACCTCCAGGACATCGGTGTCCGCTTCATCCAGTACCCGGGGTATCCTGGCCTCCCGGTGCAACCTGGCAACCGGTAGTTTCTCCTTAACTAAGACTACTACTGCTGGCTTCTTGGTTATCTCGCCGCGGACGCTCTTAAATCCCTTCCCTACACCCACCACGTTGGGCAAACTTAAAAGGTCCTCCTGGTACCTTGACAGGGCCCTTTCCACTCTTTGCATAATCGCCATTGCCCCCATTTTCTTCCTTATGGTATGGGCAGGTTTTGCGTTGCCAATTTACAATATGCTGTTAGGCTCGGAGTGGTGCCTGGGCCTTTAAGATAGGTTTAATTGCTGTATAATAAAAATAGATCTCTCACTTCTATTTTCGGGGAGGCTTTGCAGCCTTGCAGCCAGCTATTTACCTGGATAACAGTGCTACCACCGCCGTCCTGCCCGACATAGCCGCTGTCATGCATAAAATGCTGGTGGAAAATTACGGTAACCCCTCTTCCCTCCACGGCCTGGGTATTGCCGCCGAAAAGGCCCTCTCTCACGCCCGCCGCCAGGTAGCCGGCCTGATAGGCGCCCGGCCCTCGGAAATCTACTTTACCTCCGGTGGAACCGAAGCCAATAACTGGGCCGTATGGGGTTTGAGCCGGGCCCGCCGCCGCCAGGGTAACCACATTATCACCACGGCCGTCGAGCACCCCTCTTTGCTTGCCGCCTGCCGGCGGCTGGAGGCTGAAGGATACGAGGTTACCTACCTGCCGGTGGACCCCCGGGGCATCATCCGCCCGGCCGACCTTGAGGCCGCCTTGAGGGACGATACTATCCTGGTAAGCGTAATGAGCGTTAATAATGAGACGGGGGCGCTGCAGCCTGTTGAGGAAGTTGCTCGCCTGGTCCAGAGCAAAAGCCGCGCCGCCCTCCACGTCGACCACATCCAGGGTTACGGCAAAATTCCCTTGAACTGCCAGGAGCTAGGTATTGATCTCATGTCCCTCAGCGCCCATAAAATCCACGGGCCCAAAGGTACCGGTGCTCTCTATATAAAAGAAGGATTGCGCCTGGAGCCTTTGCTCGTGGGAGGCGACCAGGAAGCCGGCCGGCGGGCGGGGACGGAAAATACGGCGGGCATTGCCGCCTTTGGCCTGGCAGCCGGGCTTGCTGCCGCTGCCATGGAGGAACGGGTGGCCAGGATGCGGGAAATGAAAATAGAGCTGGCCATGAGGCTCCTGGAGGCAATTCCCGGCACGCAAATTAACGGCCCCCCTCCGGAGGAAGGCGCCCCCCATATTTTGAATGTCTCCTTCCCCGGCGTCCGGGCGGAAGTCCTGGTCCACATGCTGGAGCAAAGGGGCATCTACGTTTCCACCGGCTCGGCCTGCCACTCCCGCAAACAAGAGGCCAGCCACGTCCTCAAAGCCCTGCACCTGGACCGCTGGCGCCTGGAAGGAGCTATCCGCATCAGCCTGGGGGCCCTTAATACTCCTGTTGAAGTAACCCCTACTGTCGAAGCTATAAAGGAATGTGTAACGGAACTGTGGGCTTTGTAGGAAAAAAGGCTATTTGTGGATAGCAAGATAGCCATGTGCGGAGGAATTTTCATGTATACATCCTTACTGGTGCGTTATGGCGAGATCAGCCTGAAAGGTAATAACCGCCCTTATTTTGAGGACAAACTCCTGGCCAACATGCGCCGGGCCCTGGGCGACCTGCCGCCCCGTATGATGCGCAAGACCTTTGGCCGCGTTTTCGTTGACCTGCATGACGACCTGCAAGCCGTAAGCCAGCGCCTGCAGCGCGTCTTTGGCATTATCTCCATGAGCCCGGTAGTCACTGCTCCCCTGGAGCTGGAAGCCATCAAAAAAGCCGCCCTGGCCGTTTTAAAGGATTCCCCCGGCACCACCTTTAAAGTCCAGACCCAGCGGCCCAATAAACGCTTTCCCCTCACCTCGCCGGAGGTCAACCAGCAGCTGGGGGCCTATCTCCTGACCCATAACCAGGACCAGAAGGTAGACGTTCACACTCCCGACCGGGTTATCCATGTGGAAATCCGCGACGAAGGGGCTTATATCTACTCCCGCATAATCCCCGGCCCGGGCGGGTTGCCCGTCGGGGTGACCGGCCGGGGGCTGCTCCTGATATCCGGCGGCATTGACAGCCCGGTGGCCGGGTATATGGGTCTGAAGCGCGGCCTGGAGCTAACGGCCCTGCACTTCTATAGCTTCCCCTTTACCAGCGAGCGCTCCAAAGAAAAGGTCATCGACCTCTGCCGGGTCCTGGCGGGCTACAGTGGGCCTTTCCGCCTGGTGGTCGCCCCCTTTACCGCGATCCAGAAGGCCATCCGCCAGCACTGCCCGGAGGAGTTTTACGTCACCATCATGCGGCGCATGATGTTCCGCATCGCCAGGGCAGTGGCTGCCAAAGAGGATGCCCTGGCCATCCTTACGGGAGAAAGCCTGGGCCAGGTGGCCAGCCAGACCCTCCAGAGTATGGCCGTCATCAACAAGGTGGTCGACCTGCCGGTCTTAAGGCCCCTGGTGGCCTGGGACAAGAGCGAGATCATCGAGGTGGCCCGCCGCATCGGTACATATGATATCTCCATCCGCCCCTATGAGGACTGCTGCACCCTTTTTGTTCCCAGGCACCCGGCCACCAAGCCACCCCTGGCCCGGGTGGAAGCGGCGGAGAAAAAACTGGCCGTGGAGGAGCTTATGGACGAGTGCCTGGGGAATCTGGAAATCCTGACGGTGGAGCCCGAAGACACCGGAATTTAAGCCGACTTGCCGGGTACCTGACTGGAAAGGCAGAAATACGGAAGATCCAGCAACGCTGTTCATATTAACCATCCTAGCGAAAAGGTGAAGATTTACGGGGGTATACCTTTGCGGGTCCTGCTTGCCACCCTTAATGCCAAATATATCCACGTCAACCTGGCCCTGCGCTATTTGCAGGCCTGCTGCCGCGAACTGCCCCTGGAGTTTATCCTGGAAGAGTTCACCATCAACGACCGCCCGGAAAACATCGCTGCCCGTATCTACCGTCACCGGCCGGATTTAGCAGCCTTCTCCTGCTATATCTGGAATATCGACCCCACCCTGGCCGTGATCCAGGTTCTCAAAACCGTCCGGCCGGATCTCCCTATCCTCTGCGGGGGGCCGGAGGTTTCCTTTGACACGGAAGCCTTCCTGGCGCAACACCCGGCCGTAGATTTGGTTATCACGGGCGAAGGCGAGATCCCCTTCCGGATCCTCATGGAGCAGCTGGCCGGCGGAATCCCGGCAGGACAGCCGTCCGGCGGGTACTCCTGCACCCCGGCGCAACGGCTTGCCGGCGGTCACTTCGACCCGGCCGCCGTCCCAGGCCTGGCCTGGCGGCGGGACGGGGAAGTTATCGTCAACCCGCCGGTGCCGCCCCCCCGCAACCTGGACTGCATCCCCTTTCCCTACCAGGAAGACCTGGACGCCGGGGGTAATGATCTCCGGCAGCGAACGGTATATTACGAAACCTCCCGCGGCTGCCCCTTCGCCTGCGGTTTCTGCCTCTCATCTACCACTGCGGGCCTGCGCTACTTCTCCCTGGAACGCGTCCGGGAAGAACTGGCCCGCCTGCTGGCGGCAGGGGTGCGGGAGATCAAGTTCGTCGATCGCACCTTTAATGCCCATAAAAAAAGAGCCCTGGCCATCTGGGAGTATATAGCCTCCCTTCGGCCCAAAGCCCGCTTCTATTTTGAAATCGCCGGCGACCGCCTGGACGAAGAAATACTGGCCTTCCTGGATCAGGTACCGCCGGGGCTGTTCCAGTTCGAAATCGGCGTCCAGACCATCGACCCGCAAGTCAACAGCCTCTGCCACCGCAATCAGGACTGGGAGAGCCTGGCGGCCAATGTCCTCCGCCTGCGGGAAATGGGGAACATCCGCCTGCACCTGGACCTCATCACCGGCCTGCCCGGCGAGGGCTATGCCGGTGTGGGCAAAAGTTTCGACGCCGTTGCGGCCCTGAAACCCGACGAGATCCAGCTTGGCTTCCTGAAACTCCTGAAAGGCACGAGCCTGCGCGCCCGGGCCGGTGAATTCGGCTACCGCTACGTTGACCGTCCGCCTTACGAAGTCCTGGCCAGCAACGCCATTACTTACAGCGAAATGCTCCGGCTCCACGACATTGAAACCGTCCTCAAATATTACGGCAACAGCCATCTGGCCGATCACGCCTTTGCCTACCTGGTGAAAACGGCCTTCGCCAGCAGCTACTTCGCCTGCTATGAAATCCTGGCCGCCTGGTGGGAGGAACAGGGCTTTTTCCGCAAGGGCCACAACCAACGTGACCTCTTTAACCACCTGGCCACCTTTGCCGCCGCCTTGGCCGGCTCCGCCAGTATAGCCCGGCCCGCTGGGCCAGGAGAAGCCTTTCTGGAAGAACAGGCCAGGAAACCGGCCCCGGAGCAGCCGTTTACTTCCAGTACGGTATGGCCCGGGCGCTTTCGCCCCTTGACCCTGTTCCAGCTGGAGCGCTTCTACCAGCTCCTCAAGTTCGACTTCCTCTGCCGCGACCGCAGCCGCCACTGGCCTGGCTGGGTGCCGCCCTCGCCCATGACAGAGGAGGAACGTTCAAATTACATGGCGCGGATAACCGATCCCCGGTCCATTGAAAAATATATGCCGGGGCTCAAAAAAGAAGCCCCGGCAAGTTTACGCCGCCACGGTTTTATCGAACTCTTCCCCTGCCACCCGGAGAAACCGGAACACGACGAACCGGCCCTGGCCTTCTTTTACTACGGCCCCCAGGGTCCCCGGGCGGAGGTATATTATTTACCGCTTCCCAAGCATCCCCTTCTCGATCTGCGCGGTAAATATAAAAACAGTAGTCCTACAGATAAGCTTACTACAGCTTTAATAAAAGAAAGAACTGCTGAGCGCTCTCGGGAAAAGCGGTGAACAGTTACATGCAGACAGCAAAAATTGTTCTTGACACATGCGCTCACCTGGCCTTGCTGGAAGAAGAGCCCGGCGCCCAGATAGTAGCGGATATCATAAGCGACGATAATAATATGAGCTTCTTAAGTCTTATCAATCTGGGCGAGGCCTACTATATGCTCCTGAGGAAAAAAGGTGAAAAGGCTGCCGGTGAATTCGTCGAAACCATTTTTGCGGATGAAGGTATAACTCTCATTGACTGTCCCTGGACGAGGATTAAAGGGGCGGCATGGGTAAAAGCCTGCGGGGGATTATCCTATGCTGATTCCTTCGTCGTTTCCCTGGCTCAAGAGCTACAGGCACCGGTTATTACTGGTGATCCGGAAATCCACAATTCGGCATCAAAACTTAGTTTCGAGGTAATCTGGATAGGCAACACCACCCCTGTTTAACGTAGATTTCATATTTCTGCACCAAATCTATAGCCGCCGGCGAAAACCCGGCGGCTATAGATTATCTCACTGAAGATCATCCTTCCCTATCGTTGTTCACCTGGCGGTGAAAAATATCCTCCAGGCTCATTTCCTCTTCCCCTACCTTAACCTGGCTCACCACCCGGGTCACACCCCGGGCTTTAGCTGCCGCCTCCCGGGCCGCTTCCAGTTCGGCGGGATCGTCCATCCGGCCCTTTAAGACTACTGTACCATGGCCGTCAACGCTTTCGGCGCCAACATGGCGCAGGTCCACCCGCGGGTCCTGATCCAGCTCCTCGTTGACCTCCATGGTCACGTCCTCGTCCCGGACGGCCCCGTCAGTGCTGATAGCCACGGCATTGGCCACCCCTTTCACCCCCGGAACCTGCCGCACCAGCCTTTCGGCCCGCTCCTTCTCCTTCAGGGTATCGACGATCCCCTGGAGCTGGACCTCGCCCGCCACCACGTCGGCGTTAAGGCCATAACCGCGCAGGTCCTTGTCCTCGCGCAGGATTTGCCGCACTTTTTCCCGTAGAGATGCATCGTCTACCATATTCATCCCCCTCGCTGCTGATATTTCTATTATGCCCCGGCAGCGACAGGTTATAGGAGGAGGCCCTGGAATCGCGCCTGTCTGGAGAGGATCAACCCCCAAATAGGGCCTTGCCAAAAGTCAGAGGGTGGATTATATTAATATTGACAACCTTACATGGAAAAATGGACAGGTGCCCCCGGGAGGGGGAGAATAGGGAAGTCCGGTAACCGCTTTTAGGGGCGGCGATCCGGCGCGGTCCCGCCACTGTGAGCGCGGAGTTTGCGATATATAACGCCACTGGGATAGCTCCCGGGAAGGCATCGCAAACAAGGAAGCGCGAGCCAGGAGACCTGCCTGTCCATTGGACCTCTCACCTTCGCCAGGAAAGGGGAGAAGCGACCGGGGATGATGGTAAAGTCCCCAGCCTGAAAACGGCTGGGGATTTTTTGTTGAGGGTGGCCCGGCCCCCTGGATTACCACTGACTAAACCTCCAGATGAAAGGAAGGCGAAGCAAACATGTCAAAACCGGTAGTATCTCCCTTGACCGGAAAGGCAAGCCGCTGGACGGCCAGGCGCCTAGCCATCCTGGCCATGCTCATCGCTTTATCAACTGCAGGCGCCAATTTAAAAATACCCAGCATCACCGGCACGCCGGCCTTCGATTCCTTCCCCGGCTTTCTCGGCGCCCTCATCCTGGGTCCCGCCGACGGGGCCCTGATAGCATCCCTCGGGCACCTGCTCACCGCCTTTACTGCCGGGTTCCCCCTCACCCTGCCCCTCCACCTGGTTATCGCCGGCGGCATGGCCGCTGTCGTCGTCCTCTTTACTTTCTTATACCGCTTTTTCCCCTGGTTGGGAATAGCAGTGGGAATAGCGCTCAACGGCCTGTTACTCCCGGCGCTGTTTATCCCCCTGCCGGGGTTCGGCAAAGCATTCTTCTTAGCCATGGTCGTCCCCCTGCTGATCGCTTCCACCCTGAACATCGTCCTGGCCGCCATGGCCTTCACCAGCCTGCGTCGGGTATTTCCTGCCAGCTATGCCGCCGGCCGGAGGAAAGGGGAAGGTAAATGACCTCGGCCACCCTATCCCCCCGCCGCTACCGGGATTTGACCATCCTGGACCTGGATGAGCAAAGGTCCCTAGTGATCGCCTGCGATTCCGCCGGGGCCATCGGCCCCAAGGAAGCCGACGTGGTGCGGGTGCCAGGGTACATCCTGGGGCGCTTTACCGCCAGGGTAGCCCTGATGGAAGTCCTGGCGATAGGCGCCTGGCCGGTCTGTATCGTCAATACCCTCTGCGTAGAGCCAGAACCTGCAGGCGCGGCCATCCGGGAGGGTGTGGCCGACGAGATCCGCGAGCTGGGCATAGACCCGGAGAAAGCCCTCACGGGCAGCAGCGAAAAAAACGTCCCTACATCCCAGTCCGGGATAGGGGTCACCGTCATCGGCCTGGCAGTAAAAACAAGCCTCTTAATGGGACGCCTGGCTGCCTGCGACGCCCTGGCCCTCTTCGGGCGACCCAAGGTCGGGGCCGAGGTATTCCTTGAGGATCAGGAAATCGTAGATCTAAAAACTGTGCGCCTGCTGCTCGCTCAGCCGGAAGTCCGGGAAATCGTTCCCGTCGGCTCCCGGGGAATCCTGGCCGAGGCCCAGGACCTGGCCGCTTTATACGGGCTGCAAATCAACTGGCGGCAAAACCTACCAGAGCTGGACCTGCACAAATCGGCCGGCCCCGCCACCTGTATCCTCGCTGCTGGCGACCAGGCTGCCCTGGAAACCGCGGGTCACAGGGCGGGAAAACCCTTCTGCCTGCTGGGCACCCTGGCTATTTAATATTTAAAAAGAATAAACAGACAATTTAGCCCCGCCGCGGCCCGGTAATCTAGACAGCGGCAGGGCTTTCTTATTTAGCTGCTTTTTCAGTGCGCTTATTTCTTCCAGGGTTCGCCTTCCAGTCTTCTTTCCAGCCTTCCTTCCAGTCTGCCTTTCTGTTCGCCTTCTTTTAAGCCTTTTCACATGGCCTCCTGCCACATCTCTTCCAGGGGTTATTTCCAGGTTGCTTATCATCCGTTCCACCTCCCAGGGGTTACATGCATCCAGGATGCGGTCTACTTTAACCTGCATGCCGGCAGGTATTTTGGGGTTGATAACATTCTTCAGCCAGGTCGTGATGTGGCGGAATTCGTCCGGGGTCAGGTTCTTTTAAGCTCTCGCCAGCAGTTCCCCCGGGCTTATTTTTTAATCCAGGGGAATACACCCGCGATTACGTTGGCGGCTGCAAGGAGCTTGACTTAGTCCGTTGACTTAGTTATATTAGCTATAGCAGAGGTGATTTGAAATGTCTTTACAAGTAAATATTCATGAAGCCAAGACCCACTTTTCCAAGCTGTTAGCCCAGGTGAAAGAAGGCCGGGAAGTAATTATTGCCAAAGCCGGCAAGCCAGTGGCGCGCCTGGTCCCGATAACAAGCGACAAGCCTGAACGACACCCCGGCAGCGCCAAGGGCAAAATCACTATAGCCCCGGATTTTAATGCCCCCCTGCCCGAAGCTATTCTTAAGGAGTTTGAAGAATGAAAGCTCTCTTAGACACCCATACTTTTTTATGGTGGATTACCGAGGATCCCCGGTTATCATCGCGAGTTCGCAAAATAATAAGCGACGGCGAAAATATATTATATCTAAGCGCCGCCAGCTGTTGGGAAATGGCAATTAAAGCCCGCCTGGGCAAGTTAGAAATGCCGGCTAATATTACATCCTTTATCACCGACCAGATGGCTATCAATGCCATTACTCCCCTGGCTGTGGAAATTAGTCATGCCCTGCATGTTTATACCCTTCCCAACCATCATCGCGATCCTTTTGACCGGCTTCTCGTTGCCCAGGCCCAGATAGAAAACCTGCCTATTCTTACCACCGATCCCCAAATTGCCCGCTATGCAGTCAAAATAATATGGTAATGGGGAGTACGCTGGTATTTACCCGGGTAACAAGGAGGAAAATATCACCCAATACTCCTGTTTAACAAAAAAGCACCCTCAACGGGTGCCTGGAATCCATCTATAGTATTCTTCAAGCCGCCTTCTCCAGCACAATCTTGCCGTCTCGGGCGACGGCCCGGACTTTGTCGCCAGGGGCAATTTTCCCGGCCAGCATCTCATCGGAGAGCTGGTCTTCGATGAGGGTCTGGATGGCCCGCCTCAAAGGCCGAGCGCCAAAGGCCTCGTCGAAGCCTTCTTTAATGAGGATCTCTCTGGCTTCATCAGTTACTTCCACAGAGAGCTTATTCTCCTCCAGGCGGCGGTTCAGTTCGGCCAGCATCAAGTCGACTATCTTCCTGATATCTTCCCTGGAGAGGGCATGGAAAACGATCAGCTCGTCGATGCGGTTCAGGAACTCGGGCCGGAAGGTCCGCCGCAACTCTTCCATAATATGCTTCTTCATTTTCTCGTAAGACTCGGCCGCCACTTCACTGGTGGAAGCTTTAAAGCCCAGGCTCTCCCGCTTGATGGTGCTAGCGCCGATATTGGAGGTCATGATAATCACCGTGTTGCGGAAGTCCACGGTGCGGCCCTTGGCGTCCGTGAGCCTCCCGTCGTCCAGGACCTGCAGCAGCACGTTAAAGATGTCCGGGTGGGCCTTTTCAATCTCGTCAAAAAGAACCACGCTGTAGGGCCGGCGCCGGACAGCCTCCGTCAGCTGGCCGCTTTCCTCGTAGCCGACATAGCCGGGCGGGGCGCCCACCAGCCGGGAGACGGTGTGCTTCTCCATGTACTCGGACATATCAAAGCGGATCATGGCGTCCTCATCACCGAAGAGGGCCTCGGCCAGGGCCCGGGCCAGCTCCGTCTTGCCGACACCGGTGGGCCCCAGGAAGATGAAGGAGCCTATAGGACGCTTGGGGTCTTTGAGACCCGCCCGGGCGCGGCGCACGGCCCGGGCCACGGCGTGGACAGCCTCATCCTGGCCGATGACCCGCTGGTGCAGGACATCTTCCAGGTGGAGGAGCCGCTCGCTCTCCTCCTGGGCGAGCTGGGTAACGGGGATGCCCGTCCAGCTGGAAACAATCTGGGCGATATCCTCCGGCGTCACCACGGACTTCTCCAGGCCCTTTTCCTTCTGCCACTCGCCCTTCCTGGCTTCTAATTCTTCTTTAATCTTCTTTTCCTCATCCCTCAAGGCAGCCGCCTTTTCAAACTCCTGGGCGTGGACAGCCGCCGCCTTTTCCTTCTCCAGTTCTTCCAGGCGCGCTTCCAGCTTCTTGACATCGTCGGGAGCAGTGTAGACTTTGAGGCGCACCCGGGAAGCAGCCTCGTCAACCAGGTCGATAGCCTTGTCGGGCAGATACCGGTCAGTGATATAGCGGTCGGAAAGCCTGGCCGCCGCCTCCAGGGCCGCATCGGAAATCTTCACCCGGTGATGGGCCTCATAGCGGTCCCGCAGGCCCTTCAGGATGGCTATGGTCTCCTCCACTGTAGGCTCGCCGACCATAACGGCCTGGAAACGGCGCTCCAGGGCGGCGTCCCGCTCGATGTGCTTGCGGTACTCGTCAATGGTGGTGGCACCAATGGTCTGCAGTTCGCCCCGGGCCAGGGCAGGCTTTAAGATATTGGCGGCATCGATGGCCCCCTCGGCCGCCCCGGCGCCAATGAGGGTATGCAGCTCGTCGATAAATAGGATAACGTTGCCGGCAGCCCGGACTTCATCCATAACCCGCTTGAAGCGTTCTTCAAACTCGCCCCGGTACTTGGTGCCGGCCACCATGCCGGACATATCCAGGGCCACTACCCGCTTATCCCGCAGGACTTCCGGTACCTGGTTCTGGACAATCTTCTGGGCCAGGCCTTCAACGATGGCCGTCTTGCCCACGCCGGGGTCGCCAATTAAAACGGGATTGTTTTTAGTCCGGCGGCTTAGAATCTGGATGACCCGTTCAATTTCCTTCTCCCGGCCGATAACCGGATCCAGCTTGTCCTCCCGGGCCAGGCGAGTGAGGTCTCGGCTGAACTGGTCCAGGGTGGGCGTCTGCCCTGGTCGCTGCGGCTGCATCTTGACCGCGCCTGGGGCTCCCATGGGCTGGAAGGCCCCTCCTCCGGGGAACCCGGCCATGCCAAAGGGCAGGTTACCCAGGAGGACGGTCCAACCGCCGGCCTGGGGCTGCTCCCCGGCACCGCCCAGCAGGGCAATGACCTGCTGGCGGATTTTATCGGGGCTGAGCCCCAGCCCGCTCAAGACTTGGGCCGCCAGGCCTTCGCCTTCTTCCAGTAGACCTAAGAGAATATGTTCTGTCCCCACATAGTTTACGCCCTGGCGCCGGGCTTCTTCATTAGCCAGCTCTAGGACCCTTTTCGCCCGCGGTGTCAGGCCAATATCCCCACCGGCAGGGGCTTCCCCCGGCCGGATAATTTTACGCACTTCCTCACGTACAGCTTTGACGTTAACTCCCAGGTTGGTCAGAGCGCGGGCGGCAACGCTATCGCCTTCCCGCAAGATGCCCAGCAGGATATGTTCGGTCCCAATGGCCGGGTGATGCAGGGCCCTGGCTTCTTCCTGGGCCAGGCGCAAGACCCGGTTAGCCCTTTCGGTAAAACGCGGTGACATGTTATTCCACCTCCGTGAATTAATTTGCTTTTTTATCCAAACCAGCTTATCAATATCGACATTCCAGGAATAAATCCCGTTAACTAATTAACTTGCCAAAAATTCCCTTACCAAGGCCGCCCGGCGCACATCGCGCTCAAAGGGCGTCATCTCTTTCCCGGCGGTAAATTGCAGGTAGGCCGGCTGAATGCGAACCATAAGCTGGTTAATCAGCCGCTGATCGAGGCCACGTAAAATTTTCATCTCCACTCCCAGGCGGACATCGGAAAGGAGCTGCAAAGCTTCCTGGGAGCTCAAGACGCGCGCGTTGGTCAGGATGCCATAAGCTCGGCCCACGCGGTCTTCCAGCTGCCAGCGGTTCTGCCTGCGCAGCAATTCCCTGGCTTCCCTTTCCTGGTCAGCCAGCCGTACAGTGACTGCCGAGAGGTTATTAATAATCTCTTCTTCCGAACGTCCCAGGGTAATCTGGTTGGAAATCTGAAAGATGTTGCCGTGGGCTTCTGTTCCCTCGCCGTAGAGGCCCCTCACTGCCACACCCACTTTGGTCAGGGCCGTCAATACCTGCCCGGCCTGTTTGGTCAACACCAGGGCCGGCAGGTGCAGCATGGTGGAAGCCCTTAAACCCGTACCGACATTAGTAGGACAGGCGGTAAGGTAACCCCTTTCCTGGTCAAAGGCAAAGTCCAGTTCGTTTTCCAGGGCATCGTCGGCAGCGTCGGCCAGGCGCCAGGCTTCATGAAGCATCAGGGCCGGTAAAAGGCACTGCAGGCGCAGGTGATCTTCTTCATTGACCATGATGCTGACGGCCTCATCATCCCGTAAAACTACTGCTTTTTCCCCCTTACCTTCCGCCAGGTCCGGGCTGATGAGGTGTTTCTCCACTAGTATTTGCCGCTCCACCGGCGACAATTCTCGTAAGGTCTGGAGCTTTAATTCACCAACGGCCTGGAAAACCCCTGGCGCCCGGATGGCCTGGCCCACCTGACGGATAACCTTCACTTCCTGGGCCTCGTTCATCAAATTGGGAAAGGGCATCCCCTTCAGGTTACGGGCCAGCCGGATCCGGCTGGAAATGACGATGTCGGCCTGGGGACCGGAACCTTCCATCCACTTGCTGTTACGCTCTAAATTCAGGCTCATTGCCCGCCCCCCTGTTCTCCCAGGCGATTCTCCAGGTCGCGAATGCGATCCCGGACCTGGGCAGCCTTTTCAAATTCTTCCTGCTCGACCAGCTGCTGCAGTTGCGCCCTCAATCTTTCAATCTCCCGGCGCACCCGTAAATTGCCGCCGGCCCGGCGAGGTACTTTGCCGCGGTGCTGGCTGCTGCCCTGGATGCGCCGGATCAGGGGATCCAGGCGCGAGGCCAGGTAATGGTAACAGTCGGGGCATCCCAGCCGCCCCGTCTGGTGGAACTGCTCGTAGCTCAGGCCGCACTCCCGGCAGCGTTCCACTGCCGGCGGGGCTTTGACCTCCAGGCCCGGGTCATAATCCAGCAACCCGGCTAAAAATTTGGGAATGGAAAAGTTGAGCTGGGGCTGCATTTCCCGGGCACACTCCTGGCAGAGATAAAGCTCCGTCTTATCGCCGTTGATAATTCTGGTGACGTGGACACTTGCCGGCCTCTCCTGGCATCGTTCACAAAGCATTTTCTAGCCCCCTTTTATCCTGCACTGGGGAAATCATCGCGCATTAAGGTTAAAATTATAGCCTTCATAATGCAGGCCCGCACCTGGTCGCGCCTGGGTAGTTCCAGGGGTAAAGCCTGGCGGTTTATGGCTGCCGCGAGGAGCAATTGCTCCCGCCGGGTTAACAACCCCTCCTCCCCCAGGCGCTCCAGCAACTCCACGGCTGTCTCCTGGGAGATATACTCACCAAGGGCTTCATGCACCCAATCTTTTAGCCGCTCCTCGGCATTTAAGGGTACCCTGGCAATACGGATATAGCCACCACCCCCCCGGCGGCTTTCCACCAGGTAGCCCCTTTCAATGGTAAAGCGGGTGCTGAGGACATAGCTGATCTGCGAAGGTACGCAGGTAAAGCGCTCGGCCAGTTCCTGGCGCTGCAACTCTACTATCCCATCGGCACTGCTTTTTAACAGCCACTTGATGTAGTTTTCTATACGATCGGCCAGGGTTTTACCTTCCATCCATTGGCCCACCCCCTGGGTCTCCCTTTTGATTTTGACTTTCTTTTTCCTTTTGACTTTCCTTGACTATTTTATACTGCAAAAATTACCTTTTAGCAATATCAAGCTGTACCTGTTTTATCCAATTCCTGACTTTCTGACACCTAAAAAGCTATCATGCTCCTTTTTTTAGACTATTGCTGGCTAAATCGCCTGTTTTTAAAGAAGGCTATAGAATCGTCCCCTTCTAGCCATACTAGAGTTACATTAGTTCCATTTGCTGGTACCTTTTATATAAAGGAGAAGATTACCTTGACCCAGGCGGAGATAAAAGCAGTCTTAACGCAAGCTGTTGCCACTCCGAATCCCCTGTTGCAGCAACTCTTGAACCATGCCCTCACCGGCGGTAAGGGCCTGCGGCCTACCTTAGTTTTATTATGTGCCCGTTTCGGCATGCATGATACCCTGGAAGTCCGACAAGTGGCGGTCGCCATAGAACTTATTCACCTGGCCTCCCTGATCCACGATGACGTCCTGGACGGGGCGACCGTCCGCCGCAACCTGCCCGCCCTCCATTACCTCTATGGTACCGTGCCGGCCGTCCTCACCGGTGATTACCTCTTTGCCACCGCCTTTGGTCTCCTGGCCAGAAGCAAAAAAGCCGTTCTCACCACAGTTACCGAAGCCATCCGTTCCATGTGTAGCGGGGAAATCCAGCAATTAACAGTTACTGGCCCCGATACAAAGGCCTATTTCACCTATATCGGCCAAAAAACGGCCACCCTCTTCAGTGCCGCCTGCCGTTGCGGTGGTATCCTCTGCCGTTTAAAGCGTCCCCAGCAGGATTATTTAGCCCGGTTCGGCTGGCACCTGGGCCTGGCCTACCAGATTGTTGACGATTACCTTGATCTTTTCGGCTCCGCCGCCAAGATGGACAAACCCAACCGCCAGGACCTGGCACGCGGCATCCTTACTCTGCCTGTTTTACGCTTTTTAGAGCTTTCTCCGGAGGCTGCCCGGTGGCAGGAAAAAATAAGCCGCGGCCTGACGGCCACGGAAACAGAGGAACTAATTGCTGCCGCCCGACACTTGAACTGCGATGAATATACGGCTGCCGCAGCAGGAGAGCAAATTGCCCTGGCCCTGGAGGCCCTGGATAAACTGCCGGTAAACCCGGTACAGGAAGATCTGGCTTTACTGGCTTCCCGTACCCTGGACCCTCTCGAGGAATTAATTTAAGTTGTCCTGGCCGCTAAATTACGCCAACCCACCGCAGGGTTTTACAAAGAAGGTACAGGTTCTGGGAGAAGCTACCGGCGGCCCGGAGGACCGCCTCCCTGGTAGAAGCCTGTTTCTGCCCGGCTACTTTGGCATCGGAAAGGTACAGGGCCGGCAAGCCCCGGACAACCATCAGGTGGAAGGCAGGGTCAGGAAGATTCTGTGCCTTTTCCAGGGATTGTTCCAGGAAAAACTGTAATCGCCGGGCGGCCTCCTCTTCATCGCAGTAGAAGGCGCAAAAGTTTAGATCGCCCCCTTCCCGGTCCTCCTGCTGGTCAATAAAGTAATCAAGCAGGATATGTAAACCCCCGATCCAGGGAAAATAAGCGTTTTTTAGCCTGGTTACCTCGGGCGCCGTTAGTTCTTCCCTGGCGGCTACGGCTATAAGGGCAAAGATGCCCAGGGTTGAGCCTGTGGCTGCGGCCAGTTCCCACCAGTAAATAGGTGCGGGTATTTGTCCCAATAAAGGTTCCAGCCAGGACTGTAACCTCTCCTGTCGCCTGGTTATGTCTATATGCTTGGTCGCCTGGAGGTGGCAGTATAAATCGGCCAGGTACAAGATTTCCTCCTGTACTATTTTATATCCTGGCAGTACCATCAGGGCCTGCCGGCAGGCGCGGACCAGGGCCTTGAGATAACCGCCATCCTGGCGGTAGGGGTAGCTGGCATAATAGTCATGCTCTGCCCTCCCGGGACGCAGGGCATCGGTAAAGGCCAGGTGCAGCTGGCGAAATGCCTTTTCATCCAGGACACCGGCCCGGTCACAGAGGTTATCCAGGTAGTCACTAATGGTTTGCAGGGCTACAATGGCCTGGAGGATTTGCTGCCGGTACCGGGGTGGCCAGGTGGCATAGACACTCCCCCCCTGGCAGTGGAACTTCTTAAAGGTAAGGCTCGCCAGGGCCTGTTGACTTAGTTCCGGTTCCGGGCTACTGGCTGCCAGGTGTCGCCAGCGCATTAATTCCCTGTTCACCGCCGGAAAGGCCTGGAAAAGCAAGCGCCCCAGGAGAACTAGATTTTCTGGTGCTTTTGGCATTATCTAATCACTCCATTAGACACATTATAACCCGGGGGAGTCAATATATACCTGGCTGGGTGGCAGACCAAAACCTGCTCAAGGGTTCAATGTTCCCGCAGAAGCAGAGTAGATAACCTGGAGGCAAGAGTTATTTAGCAACAAAAAAGCCCCTGATAGGGTTAACCTAACAGGGGCTGAGGGGAATGGCTCCCCGGGCAGGGCTCGAACCTGCAACCACCCGGTTAACAGCCGGGCGCTCTACCATT
>NZ_PVXL01000036.1 GCF_002995805.1 Neomoorella stamsii | reverse complement strand
TAAGTCCTTTAACCAAAGAAGGGGAAAGAACATGGTTGTATACACCATTATTGTTGTTGTATTACATTTAATCAACTACCATATATTGCCTTGCAATGGGTTAAAGATTTTTATGCAACGCTAGTGACCTGCGGTAATAATTAACAGACCCAGACCTTTATGTTTTAGTGCTTTCATATTGTGGTACAAAGTACACAACCTACCCCACCTGCACCAGTTCCTGTCCCTTCTCTTCCCGGAAGCCCGGCAGGACCAGGCGCAGCAGTTCTTCCACCCCGGCTATATCGGCCCGCCAGCTTGGCTGGGAGACCAGCCCCAGGAAGCGCTCCAGCCCGGCGGCGTCGAATTCCTCCGGCCGGGCTACAATGTAAAGTAGTATACAGTGCTTTTGAATATGTCAATTATTTATAGCTTTGCCTTTTCTGCTCCCACTGCCATGCTGAGTAGACAATCCGTTCCATGTCAGCGTAAGCAAGCCTGCCAGCCTAAACGGGCGCGGATTTTGCTGGCGTCCGCCATCAGGAACGATGGGTCGCCCGGCCGTCGACCTGCGTATTGCACAGGGAAGTCCACACCCTCCTCCTGGCACCATTTTTCTCCTAGCCGGCACCCAACCGCCAGCCTTTATATCTTACCGAAAAATCCACGCCGGTAACCTTTTGGGCGGCCACAATGACCTCCAGGATGGAATAACCCCGGTCATAACCGCAGTTAATTAACTCGCTCTACCAGCCAAGCAGATACTCCAGGCACAGCACGTGACCGCAGTCAGGTCTTCCACGTGGATGTAGTCCCGGATGCAGGTACCATTAATAATATCAACTCGCGAGAAGTAAATCGCATGTTTTTATTATGCGCTCTAAAGTTTCTGCCATGATAACATTAACATTTCTAAAATGTTCAGTTCCCGTAGACACTACCCAATATGTATAACGTTTAGCTAACGGTATTGGTTCAGGTTCAACTGGGAAGATAGTAGTTAGTGCTTTAAATACACCTAATTCCTTATCCATATTAGTTGGTGAGCTAAAGACAAGAAAAATTATTTCCATATCTTGCGGATTCCATAAAAAAGGACACGGAATTATCAACCCTTTTTTTCTACTTGGAGGAAGCTGTTCCTGAGGTATATTTATATAAAAATCACAGTATAGCAGGTCCTTCAATGGTTCGTTAAATCTACACCCGATCAAGGCGGTAAAGTTATCTAAAAACTGAATTGTTAGTTGCCTTGCAAATTGATAATTCTTATATTGTGATAAAAACTCTTTATTACCAGTTCGATAAACCTCTATTAACACATTCATGAAATCTTTGATTGCACGTCCATAACTATAACGTTGAGGCTCACTTCTTGCAGGAGGATACCCAAAGTGTGTTTGGTAGAATTTATAAAGAGAGTTTATTCTCATTCTTATGCCCCTCCTTTCGCTAAACTAGAAATAAAGACTTACCTTCGTTATACTATCCTCTCCACCACTTTATACCTTAATCCTAAAGATTTACACATAGCTATAACTTCTTCTCGCCGGTTAGCAGGGGCTGAAGGCATAGCTACGATAACTTCCTCCACCCCGCTGGCGGCAATCTGTTCCAAGGCGGTGGCCGGGCCCAGGATGGGCACGCCATGGATGCTGAATCCGTGTTTGGCAGGATCGTCGTCAATAAAACCTACTACCACATAACCCATCTGGCGGTTATTTAAAAGCTCCCGCAGGACCATCTCCCCGGCGTCGCCGGCGCCATAGATGGCTACCTTCCTTCCCTCCCGGTTTGAGGTACTAAGGAAAAGCTGGTGAAAACCGCGCAGAAAAAAGCGGTTGGCAGGGATGAGGATCAGTAGCAGGAGCACATAAATGACAAAGACGGTACGCGGGTAGCCCGCAAAACGGAATAAAAGCGTTAAACCGGACATAGAAATGGCCGCCCCTACGATTACTCCTTTAAAGATGGCCACCAGGTCATAAACTCCGGTATAGCGTAAAAGGTTCCTGTAAAGGCCAAAGAACCAGAAGGATAGCAGGAAGCCGGGCAGGACTACCGGTAAGGATTGAACCACCAGGTGCATCCTGGCGGGGGTTAATACTCCATCATAACGTAACAGGTAGGCGGCCAGATAGGCGACAACCAGCACCACCACATCGGCAACGCTTTCCACTAAGCGGCGCAAGATAGCTGTGGCTTTACGCCGGGTCAGGTCCCCGTCGGTTGTAACCGCCAATTCATGGTTGCCATAGACCGGGACCTGGGCCAGAAAAGCAGCGAAATAAACCGCAACCATGGTCATGAAAATAAAGATCACCGACACGGTTGGGAGGTTCAACCTGTTAAGGTAAACGCCCAGCAACCCGAAAGCCAGGCTGACTGCATATAACACCAGCACTGCCTGTCGTTCCGTCAGGCCAATAGCCACCAGCCGGTGGGAAGTATGGTCCCGGCCCCCTTGCGATATGGGCCGGCCATTTAAAGCCCGTACTATAGAAACCAGAGTGGTATCCATAATAGGTACGGTTAGAAACATTACCGGGCCGGCCAGACTCCAGATCAGGTTCGCTACCGAATAGCGCGTCCAGGTACCCAATAGAGTCAGCACCGATAAGGAAAACCCCAGGAATAAGCTCCCGCAGTCGCCCATAAAGATGCGGGCGGGATTAAAGTTATAAATTAAAAAGCCCAGAGAAGCAGCACTGAGCATGAGGGCAGCCAGGGCCACCTCCGGGCTTCCCATTATCCGGGTGTGAATGAACAATAAGACGCCGGCGATGGCCGCCGTGCCTGCCGAAAGGCCGTCCATGTTGTCCAGCAGGTTGAAAGCATTGGTAATACCTACAATCCAGAAAAGGGTAAGGGGCCAGTCAACCCAGGCGCCAAGACCGGTTGTGAAATGAATACCCGCCGCGACAACGATAAACGCCGCCAGAAGCTCCCCGGCCATTTTCATCCGGGGTGACAGGGCGCGAATGTCATCGACAAGGCCTACAACGAAGATTATCAGGGCTCCCAGCAGGAAGGCTGTTTCCCCACGGCCACCTCTTCCCATGGCCAGCATCCCGGCCATAAAAGCCACAAAGATTACCACGCCGCCCAGTAGTGCGGTCGGTTTCTTATGCCATCTATCTTCTTTGGGCCTGGCTACCATGCCCACCCGGTGGGCAAAAGCCATGACCAGCGGGGTCAATACTGCCGCCAGCCCCAACACTAAAATAAAACCCCACGCGTAGACAGCTTCCCCCATACTTTCTTCCTCCGCGGCAATTATAACCTTTCCTGTTCCCGGAAGTATTCGACAACCTTTACCAGAATTCCTTTTAAATCCACCCGAGGTTCAAAACCTATATACTCCTTTATCTTCGTGATATCCGGGGTGCGTTCCTGCATATCTTCAAAGGAATTGCCGTAGACCTCTTCATAATCTAAATGAATAATAGGCGAGGAACTGCCTGTGAGGGCCAGGACCTCCCGGGCCAAGTCGTTGATAGAAATCACCTGGCCGCTGCCAACATTGAATATTTCCCCTTCCGCCCGGGGGCAGGCCATCAAATCAATAATCGCCCGTACCGCATCCCCGACATAAGTAAAACTCCGCGTCTGATTGCCGTCGCCATACACCGTGATTGGTTCCCCCGCTAGAGCCTGCCGGACAAAGCGGGGCACCACCATGCCGTATTGCCCGGTCTGCCGCGGCCCGACGGTGTTAAAAAAACGCACAATAACTACCGGCAAACCCCGTTCCTGGTGGTAGGCAAGGGCCAGGAACTCGTCCATGGCCTTGGCACCGGCATAATTCCATCGGCGGATGGTGGTAGGTCCATAGATGCGGTCATCGGTTTCTTTCAAGGCATGGTTGGAATGCTTGCCATACACTTCTGAGGTTGAAGCCACCAGCACCTTTTTCCGGTACTTATCCGCCAGGGCCAGTACGTTCTCCGTACCACGGATGTTAGTAGTTATGGAATACACCGCTTTCTCCATAATGGTCTTGACACCCAGCGCCGCCGCCAGGTGATAGACCTGATCGGCCCACTCCACCCATGGTTCCAGGGTAACTTCCTCGCGTACATCTCCTTCCACCAGGCGGAAACCAGGATGGGCCAGCACCCCTTTAACATTCTCCCGGCTGCCCGTAGTCAAATTATCAAAAGCCACCACCTGGTGGCCGGCATCGAGTAAAGACTCTACCAGATGGGAACCGATAAAACCGGCACCGCCGGTAACCAGAATATTCACCCATGCCACTCCTCACTATAATTTAATCACATTATCCGCCTTAATACCTTTAGTAGCATTGCGGGTATCAAAAACCAGGGGGGACCTGGAGACAATCCATTCCCAGTCAAAGCAACTATGGTCCACCAGAATAACAACACAATCCGCCTGGCCCAGTACAGCCTCCGTCAAATCCACCGACTCCAGCCGCACCCCTTCCTTTTCCCTGGCCCCCCAGCGGAACTCATTCCCCAGGGTAAGGGCCGGTACATAGGGGTCGTGATAGGCCAGGGCCACTCCCCGCTCGATAAGCAACTCCATGACATGGATGGCCGGCGAATAGCGACAGTCATCAATATCCTTCTTAAAGGTCGCCCCCAAAGCCAAAATCTTAGCTCCCCGCAAAGGTTTTTCCCGCTCATTAAGGACAGCAGCTATCCTCTCTACCACATATACCGGCATACTGTTATTCACCTCCGCCGCCAGCTCAATGAAACGGGTGTGGAAATCATACTCCCGCGCCTTCCACAGGAGGTAATAGGGATCGACAGGGATGCAATGTCCCCCCACTCCCGGCCCGGGGTAAAAAGGCATATATCCAAATGGCTTGGTAGCAGCCGCATCTATAACCTCCCAGATATCAATTCCCATCCGGTGGCATAGAAGGGCCATTTCGTTCACCAGCGCGATGTTTACCGCCCGGAAGGTATTCTCCAAAAGTTTTGTCATCTCAGCTACGGCAGGAGAAGATACTAAATGGACGGCATTGTTTTCGATAATCTGGCTGTATAACAGGCGGGCCAGTTCCATACAGGCCGGCGTCAGGCCGCCGATGACTTTGGGTGTGTTATGGGTAGTAAATTTCTTGTTCCCTGGATCCACCCGCTCCGGAGAAAAGACAAGGAAGAAATCCTCACCTGCTTTAAGACCCGTAGCCTCCAGCCTGGGCAGGACTACTTCCTCAGTAGTGCCGGGATAGGTAGTACTCTCCAAAACGATCATCATCCCCGGGTGCAGATGAGCAGCAATCTGGTTCGCCGCAGCTTCTATGTACGAGAGGTCAGGGTCCTTGGCCCGGTTAAAGGGCGTGGGAACGCAAATAAAAACTACATCCATCTTATCCAGGAGTTTGAAATCCGTGGTAGCCGCCAGCCTATCCGCCTGGCGCAGTTCCTGCACCCTTTCCCACGGTACATCAGGGATATAACTCTCACCCCTATTAATCCGCTCTACCTTATCTCGGTTTAAATCAAAACCCAGGGTCCTGTATCCTGCCCCGGCAAACTCTACAGCCAGGGGAAGACCTACATAACCGAGACCGATAACGCCTATCCGGGCAATCTTATTTATGATTTTTCTTTCCATTTCCAAAAAGATTCCTTTATGTGAAGCAAGAGGTAATTCTACTTCCTTAATCGCCATTTTCCTTCCCTCCAATATTAGTCTGATAGAGGCCCTTTGCCCGCAAAAGATCAAGGTATAACTTCCGGATATCCGCCTCCAACCGGTCAATGCTATAGGTAGCCAGCGCCCAATCCCTGGCGGCATCAGCAATTTTTTGCGCCAGTTCCTTGTTCTCTAATATGGTCATAACTTTCTGCCCCAGTTCTATAACATCTCCAGGTTCAACAAGCATACCCGTTACGCCATCCTGAATCATATCTGGTACTCCGCCTACCCGGGTGGCTACCACCGGACAACCGGCGGCCATGGCCTCAATAATAGTAACCGGTGTGCCTTCATTATTTGAAGTCAAAGCCAGTACATCTAAATCACGATAAATATCCGGCATGTCCTTCCGCCATCCAAGAAAGGTGACGTGTTCTGTTATGTCCAGTTGTTTAGTCACATCTTCCAATTCCTGCCGTAATTCACCATCACCTACCACCACAAAATGCAAGGGAATATCAGATGAATCCAGCAATGCCTTTGCAGCTTTCAAAAACAGGTTGTGATTTTTTATGGCAGTTAACCGACCGACAATGCCTATTAGCCGGACATCTCCAGCCAGGCCTAGCTCAGCCCGCAATCGTCCCCTTACTCCATGTAAATATGGTTCCAAGTCAATCCCCAGAGGGACAATCTTCACTTTACCAGGCTTCCCGATACCGAAACCGAGAATGTCCCTCTGCTGTTCCGGGCTAAGGACAAGAATGGCGTCCGTCAAATGTGCCAGGAACCGTTCAATGAGGATAAACAATTTTGTCTTTCGCGTGGAAAAATAACCCGAAAAGACGTGGCCATGGAAGGTATGTACGATTACAGGCACCCTCGCCAGACGTGCTGCAACCCTGGCCAAGGTGCCTGCTTTAGCAGTGTGTGAATGTACTATTACCGGCCGGTATAACCGAAATAAGCGATATAACTTCCGGAGGGCTTTAAGATCATCAAATAGGCTTATCTCCCTCCCTAATTCGGATATATGAAACGGCTCCACTCCATGCTGGCGGGCAAAATCCTCCATTCCCCCTTCACCCGCAGCAAGGGAACCGCAAACCAACATGCTATCAAATAGTCCATCGTTATTAAGACGTTCTGTGAGGTGTGTCGTATGTATCGCCGGCCCACCGATATTCAAACGGGTAATTACACGCGCTACGCGATACGGTAGTTGCAATTTCTTTTCACAACCCATGACCCTATATCTCCATTTGCTTTTTATACCATTCTACGGTACGACGCAGGCCTTCACGAAAATCAATACAAGGTTTATAGCCTATAACCATTTTGGCCAGAGAAATATCCGCCAAGGAATGTTTAACATCACCTTTACGAGATGCTTCATATACAGGTTTGATGCTTGTTCCAAGGATATTGTTCAATTCAGTTACCAATTCATTTAAAGTATATCGCTGCCCGCAGGCGATATTAAGCACCTCGCCCTTCAATTCAGGTGCCTGGAGGGCAGCGAGATTAGCGTTTATTACATTATCAATGTAGGTAAAGTCCCTTGACTGCTCACCATCGCCGAAGATCACAGGTTGTTCTCCTTTAAGCATGGATGTAATAAATTTTGGAACTACAGCAGCATACTGTGAAGCAGGGTCCTGACGCGGGCCAAAGACATTAAAATATCTGAGACTTACTGTTTGCAACCCGTAAACTTCATAAAATACACGGCAGTAATACTCACCCGTAAGTTTACTCACAGCGTACGGCGATAGCGGCATGGGTTTCATATCTTCTCGTTTAGGAAGCACTTCAGTATTTCCATAAGCGGAGGATGAAGCGGCATAAACAACCTTTTTAACCCCGGCATCCCTGGCAGCAATAAGGATATTTAAAGTACCCTGAACATTTACGGTATTGGATGATACCGGATCAGCAATGGAGCGCGGCACCGAAGGTAAAGCCGCCTCGTGAAATACATAATCTACCCCAACCATCGCTTCCCGAACGTACTCAATATCCCTTAAATCGCCGTCATATATTTCAACATTCTCTTGAATATCAGCAAGGTTTTCTTTTTTTCCAGTGCTAAAATTAT
This sequence comes from Neomoorella stamsii, assembly GCF_002995805.1. Lineage (GTDB taxonomy): Bacteria > Bacillota > DSM-521 > Neomoorellales > Neomoorellaceae > Neomoorella > Neomoorella stamsii. Next base: position 2,371 of record NZ_PVXL01000036.1, on the reverse strand, counting down.
CAATAACTCTTACTGTTTCTCCGCGCTTTACTAAAGCATGGACAAGATGAGAACCGATAAAACCAGCGCCACCCGTAACTAAATATTTTGGCAAGTTAATCCCTCCGATTGAATAAGGAAATATACTTTTGGGCAATGCCACATACATCGAAAACTTTGGCTCTAGCTTTGGCGTTTCTTCCTAGCCGTTGCCGTAACTTGGGCTCATTTATTAACCTTTTAATGGCTAAAGCAAGTGCTTGAGCATCGCCGACAGGTACAAGGTAGCCATCTACGTCATGGGTGATAATATCCGAGGCTCCATCGGTTGCGGTAGCAATTACTGGAAGCCCCAAAGCCATTGCTTCAATAATGGCGATGCCAAAAGTTTCCCAACGTGATGGCAACACAAAAAGATCTGCTGTCTCCAACCATGTATATGGATTTTGCGCATAACCTACAAAGTGGACATGATTATTTAAGTTAAGCTGTCTGGCCAACTGGCTCAACCTCTCTCGCTCCGGGCCGTCACCCAGGATGTAACATTCCCAATTACCCATTTCATTTCTTACCAGTGCCAGCGCCTCCAGTAAGACATCCATACCTTTTGCAGGGTGTAAACGCCCCACACTCACCATACGAGTGGCCGCCGTCTTATCAGGTAGCTCGCCCTGACTTACAGCCATTTTACAAATCTGGGCTAGGTTGAGACTATTTGGGATAATGGTGAAGCGTTCGGCGGAAACACCCAACAAGTTTTTAGTCTTAAGTTTAATCCCAGATGAAATGGCAATAAAATGATCAATATGTCCCGGCAGGAAGGTACGTACCAGCCACTGCCTTACCCAGCCATCCCGGTGCAAGCGGAACTCCTGTACCAAATCGCTTTGCACTGACCAGACAGTCATAGGACGCTCCGGCATCTGCCTAAGGGCAAAGGCGGAGATCAATGTAGGTAACCACAGGAAGGTGAGGACTACGTCAAATGGGTGCTGAAGGAAATACTGCCGTAAACCTGTCACCAGCCACCACATCCAATAGATCCTCAAAATGGAATTCCTCGGCAAACGCTGGGAAAGGCAGCGTACAATGATTTTACCGTCCAGATCGTTTAACCATACGCCCTGGTGCTCCAGCAAAACCACTTCAACATGATGGCCCATTCCCTGCCACTGCAAAGCCAACTGGATCAACTGCCGCTCCGCACCGCCGGCCTCTAGGTTTTGATGGACGATACAAATCCGCACGCTTTACGGTTCCCCTTTCAAGAGACAGTGAAACTTCCAGCGCAACGGGAGCGACCTCACCAGCGGAACGTCCTCACAGGAAACGAGAACTCGCAAGAGCGCCGGGGGCAAACGTTTTTCCTTTGGTACAAGAAAAGGTCGCCATGTAACTCTTCTAAAACCAGCCTCCTGAAGCAAGGCGATACCCTTCTTCACTGGCAAATCCCGCCTCGGGTTAAGATCAAGGATTATCTTTTTCCGGACGCAGGGCCGGAGCCGCCTTAATACCGCCAGAGGCTCCCGGGTGTACGCGAAAAAGGTCCGCATATAGGCAACAACAGCGTCGTATGGCTCGGTTAGCGACAGTTCATTTACATCAGCCACCGTAAGGTCAGCGTCCAGACCGGCCTCTCGCAGCCTACTACCGGCCACCCTGACCCTCTCTGGAGCGAAGTCAACGCCGTGATAGCGCAGACCATACCGAATAAACGACCGGGCCAGGTAACCGTCGCCACAGCCCAGTTCCAGTACTGAATCTCCTGATTTGAGGGGCACGCCCCAGAAAAGTGTCAGCAAGAGCCTCCGATACATGTAAAACTCCTTGTTGGCATATTCCCGCGCGGTAAAACCTTCGGCCAGGCGGTCATACTTATCGATAAGACTGTCCACGTTACTTACCCCCTAAGCCAAATTGCTCTGCCAGCTTCTGTGACGACACAAACCGGTACCTCCTGGTTGCCACCGTCAGGAACGCCCTAAGCATAAACCACGTCCGCGCTGAGAGCAGATCGTAATCGTGAAGGTAAATAAGCTGGTACGGAGGCACTCCCCACCCACGATTTTTCGACCCTGAACGAAACCACTGGCCCAGGCTACACGTGGTGGGCAGGCATATTAAACTTCCCCGCTCGTTGGTGTAGACCAGTGGCGACTGAAGCCACTGCGATGTGTCGAGTCCGTTAGCGTCCACACCTGCGGGGACACGGGCTGAGCAGTCGTAGGCAAAGCCCAGGTCCACCAACCGTTCCGTTCACCATCCTAAGGTGGACCCCATTGTCAAGACACGAGATGAGAAATTTTTAAGCGTGGAATATTTAAGTTTGTATGGGGATATAAGGAAATAGCTAAGACTTAACATCTTTTGGCATTACCATATTTGTTATAAT
>NZ_PVXL01000035.1 GCF_002995805.1 Neomoorella stamsii | reverse complement strand
AAAGCGCCGCGTAGTTTGGGTTCGGCCGTTCCACACGCACCATTTCTAGCAGGTTCTTATCGTGCTTGAACATGCTATTCCCCCTTTCTAAGTCTATTATCCCATGCTGGGCTTCATGGTATGTACCTGGTTCAGCAGTGACGGATGGAATGGGCTGGAAAGAAATGTGGAAGTGCTGCCGCAGGAACTCCCGACCTGGTGGCGAATAGCAAAACACCCGGGGCTGGTCATGTTAGCTAATAATAATTCTGCTGTTCTGGCGGGCCCGAAGGGGATAAATTTCACCGGGGCCATCCTCTATCTATTGACCGCGACGGTCTCACCTTGTTTAATTAGGTAGCTAAGAACCGGGTAGTTGTTAAAAATATTTCTAAACACATAATAATCTTATGACAACTTTTTTCCATGGTGGAGCTAATGAGGCACTCCTAGAGGAAACGGGGAGGCAAACAAACAGGCTGGACCTTAAGGTGATATGCCAGGGCCTACTCTACATTAAAACCCTCAAAAAATTTTATTGGCCAGCAGGAATTTTGAATGGAACGTCGAATTATTATTACAGAAAGCAACAAAGTTGATTATTATGCAACACTATAAATATAAAGGTGGTTTTAATGTGCCGGAGGGCATACAATCTGTTCAGCGCGCGTTGTATATATTAGAACGACTGGCATCATGTAAGAACGGCGCCACAGCCTCGGAAATAGCAAAGGAACTAGGTGTTAATCGAAGTACCGTATTTAGGTTGATGGAAACATTAATTCACGAGGGTTATGTTAGGCAAGCGGCGATAACAAAGCGTTATTATCTAACTATGAAAGTCTTTTCCCTGGGGAGCAAGTTGCTAGATGAGATGGATATCCGGACATCTGCGAGGGGGATTCTAGAGGCCCTGCAAAAAGAAACGGGACACACAATCCATTTAGGGTTGCGGGATTTAAACGAAGTAGTTTATATTGACAAAATTTCCGGTACGAACCCTATTCAGATGTACTCTATGATCGGAAGGCGCGCGCCACTCTACTGTACGGGCGTGGGAAAGGCTATTTTAGCCTTTTTAAAAGAAGAAGAAATTGAATCATATATGCATAACATCGTGTTTACTAAATTTACGCCTAATACTATTACTGACCCGGAGCATTTAAAGCAAGAGCTAAATCAAATTCGCGACCGAGGATATGCTCTAGACCTCGAAGAACACGAAAATGGCATACGTTGTGTTGCGGCGCCTATATTTAATTATAATCATGAGGTAATTGGCAGTATAAGTGTAGCGGCTGTCGCCATTACCCTTGGGGAAAAAAACATTGAGGACTATGTTAGCGCCGTTATGCATGCGGCGAGAACTATAAGTGAATTACTGGGAGCCCGTATATGAAGTAGGAACAATTTTATTCTTTATCATCACAACAATGTTGCGACAGGAGCAACGATAAGGAGGAGTATGAAATGAAAAACATAGGAAAGGAAGAAATTACACAAGTAATCTTGCAGGAGAGACTAATAGCAATACTTAGGAACATTAAAGAGGAACAACTACTGAAAGTTATGGATGTTTTCGAGGAATCTGGAATAAAGGTGGCAGAACTTACTTTAAATGATCCTGAGGCTATTCGGCTATTGGATATGTTGACCAAGAGGTACAGCAAAAATATGTTGCTAGGGGCTGGTACAGTAACTTCGGTTGAAGCTGCCCGGCTGTCAGTAGAAGCAGGGGCCAAGTTTATTGTTATGCCTACAATGATGCCAGATGTAATACGGGCATGCAAGGACTTAAAGGTAACGGTTATACCCGGAGCCTTTTCACCGACTGAAATCCATCAAGCCTATCGCCTGGGGGCTGATATTATTAAAGTATTCCCAGCGAACAGTCTGGGTACTTCTTATTTCCGTGAAATGCAGGGACCAATGCCTGAAATACCGTTAGCTGCTGTTGGCGGGGTCACGCTGGAAAACGGGCGCGCCTTCCTGGAAGCAGGAGCAAGGGCCCTGGGTGTAGGTTCATCCCTTACACCTCGCGATATACTGGCGAAAGAGGACTGGCTGAAGCTGGCAGAGCTGGCGAAGCGGTTTAAGGAACTGGTCAATAAATAGAGGAACACATCTAAGATTTCTAATGCATGAGGTAGGGATGATATGCGTTGATAATTATGACCATAGATGGTGGTACAACCAATACCAGGGTGCGAATTTTGCAGGATGAAAAGTTAATTGGGAAGGCCCACTTACCTGTGGGAGTACGTAATACGGCTATCAGCGGGTGCAAGAAGGATTTGATGGAAGGACTGCGTAAGGCAGTAAATATAGCGTTGCAGTCGGCCCATATCAAGCAGCAAGATTTACAGTTAGTGACAGCCTCGGGTATGATTACATCTAACGTAGGAATTTACGAAATACCACATTTAAACACTCCTGCGGGTGTAGAAGAGCTCGCCGCAGCAAGCCACCTGGTTAGGATACCTGAACTCATAGATACTCCTATTCTCTTTATCCCGGGAGTTAAAAACGACTATTCTGACAAGGAGCCCGTTGAAAATCTTGAAGCTATGGATATCATGAGGGGAGAGGAAACCGAAACCCTGGGAATTCTAGCGCTCAAGTCCTTAAATGGGCCTCTGACTATGATCTTGCCGGGCTCTCATACCAAAATTGTTAAAATAAATGAACATAACCAGATTTCGAGCTGTCTCACTACCATGGCTGGAGAAATATTCAGTACCTTAGCCACCAAAACAATCCTGGCCGATTCTATACCTCAAAACCTCATTTCACATCTTGACCTGGAAATGATTTTAAGAGGTGCCGCTATATCGCGGAAGGTCGGTTTAACTAGGGGTTGCTTTTCAACGAGGATAATTAGCCAGTTTATTCCTGCTGATGGGGATAAGAGGGCAAGTTTCCTGTTGGGGGTCATTCTAGGTCAAGATTTAATTGCAATGAAAAACAGCAGAGCCTGCGCACCTGATTGGCATGGCAAAATCGTTATAGGCGGCCCCGCACCTTTAAGGCAGGCTATATACAGCTTGCTGGCGGCGGAACCCGAAGTTAAAGGAAAAATCATAGTACTGGATGATGAGACGGTGGAAATGTCGACCGCGGCGGGCGCCAGGAAGATTGGTTTGCATTACTTGCAGAGGTCAGGCAGGACAGTCAGTATAAAAAATCTTGCTTAGATAAAGCGATTTTGGTAATGCGGGGGGGGGTGAAAAGTCTATAGCATAACCAACAAAAGGTTGGGCGCAAGAGTGAAAAATAAGGAAGGGAGGATAGTGCCGTCAAAATTAAAAAAGACTTAATGAAGGAGTGGATGAGGGAGTAAATAATAAATAGTTTTCGCAGAGTGGGCAGTATACCAAACCAGCCCATGATTAAGTAGCGATCTTCTGGGGAACAGAAAAAATTTTATAAGGAGGCAAAAGAGCGTGTGGCGTAAATGGGTTGTAGCGTTGCTAGTGGCAATGTTTGCTTTGTCGCTAGTTGGCTGTTCCTCTCAATCCACCAACAAGACAAGTGAATCCTCCGGGGGAGGGCAAACGGCTGCTACTGAGCCGGGTAAACCCCAGGCTGGTGCTCCTAAAGATGATAAGAACCTTAAAATTGGTGTGGTGGTAAACGGGCAGGGTAACTTTTTTAATACCGGTATATACCAGGAGACTATCCGGCTTATTAAGGAGAAGGGCGGTACCCCTCTTGCTCTGGACAGCCTGGGCCAGCGCGAAAAGATGCTAAGTGATATTGAAACCCTTATTCAAAATAATGTAGACGCTATCATCGTGCTGCTGGGTGACCCGACGTTCCTGGAACCAGCTCTAAAAAAGGCTAAAGAGAAGAATATACCATGGATCAGTGTTGCCTCTGGTTTCAACCCGCTGGTAGATCTCGAAATTGATTCCAATGACTGGGCTATGGGTGCCAAAGTAGCAGCTTACTTGGCTGCGAGACTGGGCGGGAAAGGTAAGATTGTCGAAATATACGGCGACTTGATTATGCCAACCAGGGCTCGCGCCGAAGCTCTACGAGCTGTCTTGAAAGAGTATCCTGAAATTCAGATTGTGGAACGCCATTCTTACGCCTGGCCAGGTTTCCTGGACGATTGCAGGAAATGGATGGAAACAGTTTTGCAAAAATATCCCAACCCTGGAGATATTCAGGCTGTATTCGCTGCATTTGATGGCGCTGGTATGGGGGCTGTTCAGGCTATCGAGGCTGCCGGTCGAAAGGATATTTTTGTAGTCGGGATCGATGGCGATCCTCTGGCCTACGACAATATGAGGAAAAAGGGAGCTTTTGCAGCTACATCCGCTCACGATATGAAGGGAATGGCGGAAAAAGCGGTGGAATGGGCTTTCAAGATGGCCAAGGGCGAAAAACCGCCTGTTAAAATGATGTTTATTGACAGCCCACTGATTACCCAGGAAAATGTTCCACCTGCTCAATAGCTGACGGCCAACTAACTGCGATTACGGAAGGCTATTGGTGCTGCTACCCCGCTGGCGGCACCCATTAGCCTTCTTATATGGGGGCGGTATCTTGCAGAACAACGTTCTTGAGATGAGAAACATATCAATGCAGTTTCCTGGGGTTAAAGCCCTGGATAACGTTGATTTTTCAGTACTGAAAGGTGAAATTCATGCGCTGGTAGGCGAAAATGGTGCGGGTAAGTCGACGTTAATCAAGATCCTTGGGGGAGTTTATCCTCCCACAGAAGGCGAGATATTAATTGCCGGCAAGAAAGTGAATTATACCAGCCCGCAAGAGGCTACTACTGCAGGAATCAGTATTGTACACCAGGAGTTAAACGTGATTCCGTATATGAGCGTGGCAGAAAACTTATTTATTGGAAAGTCGTTACCCAGGAAGCGAACGGGGCTAGTGGACTGGTTTAAACTCTATCAAGATGCAAAGACGAGGCTAACTGTTGTGGGCCTTCAAGACTTAGTTCGCCAGCCGGTAGGACGCCTTAGTGTTGCCCAGCGCCAGTTGTTACAGATCGGGCGAGCAGTATCTTTTGGGGCTAAAATTGTGGTTTTTGATGAGCCTACCGCATGCCTGAGCCGTACTGAGGTAGACAACCTTTTTACAGTAATCCGCAACCTCAGAGACCAGGGGACTTCTATTATCTACGTTTCCCACCGTTTAGAGGAGATATTTGAACTGGCAGACCGTGTGACAGTGTTAAGGGACGGTAAAAAGGTGGGGGTTTATAGAACTCAGGAGGTTACGCCCCAGCAAGTAATAAACCTGATGTTAGGGAAAGAACTGGCCAGCGAAGGGCGCAGGATGAGCTGTATGACTGATCAAGTAATTTTGAGGGTCGAAGGCCTTTCTTCCGATACCGGCGTAAAAGAAGTGAATTTCGACCTCCATCGGGGTGAAGTACTAGGTATAGCGGGTGTGGTGGGGTCCGGGAGGACAGAGGTCGCCCGGCTCTTGTTCGGAGTAGATAAACCAACTGGTGGCCGCATTATGCTGGACGGAGAGGAGCTGACGCCCCACGGAATCAGGAAAGCTATCCGGGCAGGCATAGCCTTCATTCCCGAAGACCGGCGCTATCAGGGACTGGTCCTTAATATGAGTGTGAAAGAAAACGCCACGCTGGTCTTTTTGAAGAATCTGGCCCGTTGCGGATTTATACACCACGCTAGGGAGAAGAAAGTTGTCGGTAACCTCATCAATTCCCTGTCTATAAGGCCGCCTGAAGCGAATCGGCTGACGAGGTATCTGAGCGGCGGAAACCAGCAGAAGGTGGTCCTGGCGAAATGGTTAGCTGGCAGGCGGCCCAAGGTGGTCATTCTTGACGAGCCGACCCAGGGGATAGACGTGGGAGCCAAGGCGGAAGTGCACCAACTTATTGATAATCTAGCTAGGAACGGGGCGGGTATATTACTAATCTCGTCTGATATGCAGGAACTTCTTAACTTATGTGACCGGATCATTGTAATGGTACGTGGTAAGATAGTAAAGCACCTTAACCGGGATGAGGCCACAGCGAACAAGATACTGGAGTATGCCATGAGAAAGGAGAATAATATCAAGTATGCCTAGTGTACTGAGAAAGTACGGTACTATTATAGGTTTCGTTATACTTTGCCTTATTTTCTCCATACTTTCGCCAGTGTTTCTGACAGTCAATAATCTCACCATGGTCCTTCTTCAAGGAAGCATGTTAACAATCATAGCTCTGGGGACCACTGCAGTTATGGCTGCTGGCGGGTTTGATATGTCCTTTGGGTCTGTTTGTGGCTTGATTGGGGTTCTGGTAGCGGGGATGCTAGTCCACAAGGTATCAATACCTGTGACGATTATAGCGGGAATTTTGATCGGGGCTGTTTTCGGGAGTATTAACGGCCTCCTGGTCACGGTTTTCGGAATCGCCGATTTCGTGGCAACCCTCTCCACCATGTCCATAGCCCGTGGTCTTAACTATTTTTACACTAAAGGCGACCCTATTTTTATGGGAATCCCGCAAGAATTTAAGATTATAGGTCAAGGGAAGATTGGCTCTATAGGCTATCCGGTTCTGATTATGTTGGTAGTACTCGTTCTTCTCTATATATTTATGAACCATACAGTAACTGGCAGACAGATATATGCTGTAGGAGGAAATAAGACTGCGGCCAGGCTGTCGGGTATCAATGTACGCTGGATCAGGATCCTATCTTTCATTATTGGTGGTGCAGCAGCGGGGTTAACAGCCGTTATTTTGACGGCCAGGTTAGGATCCGGGCAACCTACGGCTGGCGAAGGCTTCTTGCTCGACGGCCTGGCGGCGGTTTTCCTGGGCATGACTATGGTTAAAGAGGGCGAGCCTCACATAATCGGCACCTTTATAGGCGCTCTGATAATGGGGGTCTTGGTAAACGGTCTCAACCTGCTGGGCGTACAGTATTTCTTCCAGGACATTTTGAAGGGCCTTATCATACTGGCAGCTGTTGGTTTGACCACCATGGGCCGGCGAAAAGAGGAGTAGGCATTTAGTTTTGACTTGGCGGTTCAACCTGGGAGGCAAACAAAATGCAGAAGCCGCTGTTGATGATACCCGGTCCCTGCGCTTTAACCGGAGAGGTACAGGCGGCCATGAGCCAGCCCCTGGTACCTCACTACGGGGAAGAGTGGGTGCGGGAATACAACGAGACAAGGAATAGCCTTAAACCTTTGCTGGGGACTAAAGAAAAAGTGTATTTAACTGTAGGTTCGGGCCACGCGGGTATAGAGGCTGCCGTAAATGCCCTGGCAGGCTGCGGGGAGAAAATGCTGGTGGTAGACAATGGCTTTTTCGGAGAGCGGATCGCCTGCATTGCCCGGAGCTACGGCATTAAGGTAGTGCTGATTAAGGAGGAATGGGGCAAGCCGGTGGATCCGGCATTGGTAGAAAAAGCTCTCGAAGATGAAAGGGATGTAAGGGCATTAGCAGTAGTCCACGGTGAAACTTCGACCGGCGTGGTTAACCCCATTAAAGAAATTGGGGAAATTACTTGCCGGCGGGGCATCCCCCTTTTTGTAGACGCTGTGTGTTCAGTAGGAGGCATGGAGTTTTTGATGGATGAGTGGGGAGTGGACGTGTGCGTGACTGCTTCCCAGAAGGGCCTTGCGGCGCCACCAGGACTGGCCATCATTGCTCTAAGCGAAAAGGCGCAAGGCTTCCTCGCGGCCCGCAAATCCCCACCGGTTGGGTGGTACCTCAATCTTCAAGTTTGGCAGGAATTCGAGGAGAAGCAAGGCCATTTCCAGCCCTATGGTATTACCATGGCGGTAAACAACGTCCGGGCCCTGAAAGTGAGCCTGGATCAGATACACCAGGAAGGGCTTAAGCAGCGGTTCCACCGGCATGAGCAAGTTGCCCGGCGTATCAGGGAAGGAGTGGCTGCCTTAGGCTTGGAAACGCTGGCGCAGGGAGAAGCGCTTCCTCTAGTTACGGCCATTAAGTGCCCGCCGGGCGTTAAGGCGGAAGAAATAGTCTGCTTTTTAAAGGAAAAGCATGACATTTATATAAGTGGGGGCCTGGGCCCGCATAAGGAAGACACCTTTAGAGTAGGCCATATGGGGGCCATGGCCACCCTGGAAGCGGCCGAAAGTTTCCTAGAAGCTCTGGGGGATTTCCTAAAACAACACCGCCAGATCAGAAGTTGTACCAGTTAGAGTACGGTTAGGAGGGGATTGGATGATAAAGGTTTTGGGGATCTGTGGAAGCCCCAGGAAGGGGAACAGCCAGTATCTACTGGAGAAAGCCCTAGAAGCTGCCCAGCAGGTTGCACCAGGTGAAGTGATAACCGAACTGTATTCCATCCGGGGGAAAAAGTTTGCACCCTGTATATCTTGTTCTAGATGTGGCAACCAGCAAGGTGATTGCATTTTAAAAGACGATTTCCAGGAGCTAAGGGAAAAGTGGATAGAGGCGGATGCTATTATATACTCGGTGCCGGTGTATCATATGGGCATTCCGGCCCAGCTTAAGGCTTTCATAGACCGTCTGGGCAACAGCCTGTTCGGTCGCTATGCTAACCTCTTTGACGGGGAGGCTACGCTGCCAAAAAGTTTAAAGGTGATCGGTGCCATTGCCCAGGGTGCCCACCTGTTCTCAGGCCAGGAGCATACCATTACCGATATTATTAACCATGCCCTCGTGATGGGGTGTGTGCCGGTGACGGGTGACATGTGGGAGGCATATATCGGTGCCGCGGCCTGGACCTATAACGATGGGGGGCGGAATGTGCTAGAGAGTAAGGAGAATGACGGAAGCCTGGACATGAGAGTGGCGTTGCGCGGGGCGGCCAGCATCGGGCGCCGGTCGGCCGAACTGGCCCTGATCCTTAAGGCTGGCGGCCAGGCGTTAAGCGGCCGGCTAAAGCAGGATCCTATTTACCGGCCGTTCCTGGATCGTGTCCAGGGTTAAATAAACCGCGGCTTCCGGCTGGGCATTCCGGAGCGTACAAGCGCACTTTCGGGAAGCCGTCGGGTTAGCGGATGGGGAGAATACGAGCGGAGGAGGTTGTAACAGTGGGGAAGATAGTGGTGACTCCAGAGAATTGTACAGGGTGCAAAGCCTGTATGATGGTTTGCTCCCTGGTACACGAAAAAGCGGCTAGCTATCGCCGTTCGCGTATCAGGATCAAAAAGAACGAGGAGATTGAGGAAGCAACACCGGTGGTATGCCAGCAATGCGATGAGGCACCCTGCATGGACGTGTGCCCTGTGGAAGCCATACGGAGAAATGAAAAAAACGAGGTCCTTCTCTTTAGCGACGAATGTACCGGATGCCAGCTATGTATTGAGGCGTGCCCGTATGATGCTATCTTTTTTGATGCCGAAAAGGGAGCGGCATTTAAGTGCGACCTGTGCGGAGGAGAACCTGCTTGCGTCACCATGTGTAAGCTCCCGAGGGCTATCCGGTACGAAAGCTGAGGCGAAAGGAGGAGTACTCATGACCAAGGAAAAGGTTATTCTGCAAGTGGACTTGTCGGCGGGCAGGACCTGGACCGAGCCCATCTCTAAGGAACTGGAAGCCGCCTTTCTCGGCTCGCGGGGGATTAACGCCAAACTCCTCTGGGATCTTGTTAGACCGGGCACCGATCCCCTGGGGCCGGAGAACGTGCTTATCTTTGGCGCAGGGAAACTTAGCGGCACCGGCGCTCCTTCCAGCGGCCGAACTACCATTACCTGCAAGAGCCCGGCTACTGGTCTTTACTTGAAGGCTAATTCGGGGGGGCACTGGGGAACAGAATTACGGTACGCTGGTTACGACCACGTGGTAGTTCGCGGGGCGGCTGCCCAGCCAGTTTATATATACATCGAGGACGGCCTTGTGGAAATACGGAGCGCCGCCCACCTATGGGGTAAAGACGTGCGCGAAACAACCCGGATCCTGCGAGAGGAGCTGGGTGAGGAAATCGAGGTGGCCTGCATTGGGCAGGCGGGAGAGAACCTGGTCAGGATGGCCGGGGTCATGTGTTCGATTTACAATACGGCAGCTCGCGGAGGCGCGGGAGCCGTGATGGGATCCAAGAAACTGAAAGCTATTGCGGTCAAGGGCAGCGGTGAAATAGCCTTGAAGGACCCCGCAACCTATTGGAAGGTGGTACAGGAGTGCGTAAAAGGGCTCCTGGCAGATTCGGGTGCCAGCGGTCTGCACGCCTACGGCACTTCTGGTTCTGTGCTTCCCTTAAATGAGCTTAGGGGCTTTGCCGTCGACAACTGGCGTCGGGGTTCTCATCCCAATCTGGAAAAAATTAGTGGACAAACTCTGGCCGACAAATACCTGAAGCGCAAGGTGGGCTGCAACAGCTGCATTTTAGGCTGCCACAGGTACACTGAGCTGGACCATGGCAAATATGCCGGTAGTTATTCCGGCGGTCCTGAACTTGAAACCCTGGGGGCGTTGGGTTGCGGGTGCGGTGTGTATGAGTGGGAATATATCCTGAAGGGCAATGAACTCTGCAACATTTACGGAATGGATACCATCTCCGTGGGTAATGTAATAGCCTGGGCTATGGAATGTTATGAGCGCGGGGTTCTGACCAAGAAAGATACCGGCGGTCTTGAGCTTACCTGGGGTAACGGGGAAGTCGTAGTGGAGATGGTCAGGCAAATCGCCTTCCGGCAGGGCTTAGGCAATCTGCTGGCCGAAGGAGTCCGGCGGGCGGCCCAACAGGTGGGCCAGGACTCCTGGAAGTGGGCGATTGAGGTCAAGGGGCTGGAGCAGTCCAGGGTGGACACGCGGAAGGCCATGGCTTATGCTCTGGCTTTCGCGGTCAACCCGCGGGGGGCCGATCATCTGCACACGGAGACCTTTGCGGAATTTGGCTTGAGTCCGGAAGCCAGGGCAATCATTAAAGACATCACCGGAGACGAAAAATATGCCAATCCTTATTCAACCGATAAGAGGGCGGAAATCGTGCGGTGGCATGAGGATTGCTACGCGGTAACCGATTGCCTAGGATTCTGTGCTTTCACCACCACTGCCCTCTTTGGGGTTACCCCTGACCGTATGGCCCGGCTGTTCGCTGCCGCTACTGGCCTGGAAATGTCGGAAGAAGAGATTATGAAGGCCGGGCGGAGGATAATGAACCTGGAAAAAGCCTTCAACGTTCGTGAAGGGGCCGCTCGGCAGGATGATACCGCGCCCTGGCGACTTCTGAACGAGCCAGCTCCTGACCTTCCTGAGGGAGCTACCGTGCTTTCCCAGGAAAAGCTCGACGAAATGCTGGATGCCTACTATATCCTGCATAACTGGGATCTGAAGACCAGTTGGCCCAAGCGGGAAACGCTGGTAGAGCTAGGGCTGGATGAAGTAGCCAGAGAACTGGAAGCCATGGGAAAACTTCCCGGGTAAAGGAGAGAGTGCAATGGTAGGCTACAGGATAACACCGGCAGATATTGATCCCCTCCTGGAGGGACTCGCGATCCTGGGAACCGGTGGGGGAGGCAACCCTGAGTGGGGTCGTGCCATCCTGGAGAAGGACCTGGCCGCGGGGAGGGAGTTGGTGCTGGTCGATCCCGACCAGATACCAGACGATTCCTTGGTAGTCTGCGGCGGAATTATGGGCTCGGTTAAGACCTTGGAGCAGTGGAGCATCCATGACTTGCTCGACCGGTGGGAGAAGAAATTTGAACTACTGGAAGCCACCAGGGCCATGGAGAGGTATTTAAACCGCCGGGTGGACTATGTAGTACCCTTTGAGGTAGGCGGTCTCAATACCCCTGTAATGCTTTCCCTGGCCGCGCGGCTGGGCGTTCCCGCTGTAGACGGAGATGCCCTGGGGAGATCGGCCCCGGAGACCCAGATGACCAGTTTCCTGGGCCACGGGATTTCCCTGACACCCATGCCGCTGGTAGATGCCAAGGGTAATACCATAATCGTGACTGAGCAGGTCGACCCGGTATTTGCCGACGAGATCGGCCGCTGGATGGTGACGAAGGGGGGCGGTCTGGGGGCTAACAACCATTACCCCATGTCCGGTGAACAACTGAAGCAAGCTGTCATCCCGCGAACCATTACCAAAGCCATGGAGATCGGACGGGCGGTCCTGGCCGCCAGGGTCGAAGGTAAGGACGCCGTCCGACGGGTGGCCGAGGTAATGGGAGGGAAGTTCCTATTCCGCGGGACGGTGGAGAAGGTGGAAGGTGAAGATAGGGGAGGCTTTTACCTTACTAACGTCTGGATGAGCGGCGAGGATGATTGCGGTCAAGCCCGGGCCCATATGGTCATCAAGAATGAGACCATGGTCCTGTGGATAAAGGACGAACTCAAGGCGGTTTTCCCCGATCTGGTATGTATGCTGGATCCCGAATCGGGCCGGGGCATTATGAGCGTTGATATAGAGGAAGGTAAGCCTATGGCGCTGGTGGGCGTGCCGTGTCACCAGCGGCTGCGGGAAGGCATGAAGTCGCCTCAAGGGGCAAGGGCCTTCGGCGGGGCCCGGTACGGGCACCCGGAACTAGAATACACGCCTATTGAAACAGTTGTAGCCGCTATCCCCCACAAAACCAGGAAGGAGGGAAGCTTTGGTGAAGATTTTCCTGCGGTTTACTGGGGGCAGCAGTACAAAATTTCACAGGGCCCAAGAGGAACTAGAAGTTGAACCTGGTACCACCGTTAGGCAGGTCATCAAACTCCTGGATGGCCCGGCCTTGGAAGGGCCGGGAGATAAGCTGCCTGTAGCAGTGATAGTGAATGGCCGCAGCATCTATACCCTGGACGGCCTGGAGACGGTGGTCAAGGATGGTGATACAGTAGTATTTGTGCCGTACCTGGCAGGCGGTTGATCGGGGGCGAAGGGTGTTGGAAAAGGTGGAATTAAAAGAGATAGCGCGTCGGGCACTTGTGGAATGTATGGCGCTGCAAAACAACGAGACGGCGCTGGTGGTAACCGATGGAACGGTGCCAGAGGTGGCAGGTGCCTTCTGGCAGGCGGCCCGGGAGCTAACGCGCGAGGCCATATGGATGGAATTCCAGCCGCGCTCCCGGCACGGGGAAGAGCCCCCTGCGGCGGTGGCTGCATCTATGACCGCCGCCGATGTATTACTGCTCCCAACCTCCAGGTCTCTTTCCCACACCAGGGCCCGCCGAAAGGCCTGCGAGACGGGTGCCAGGGTAGCCAGTATGCCGATGATTACTACTGAAATGATGGCGCGGGCTCTGGCGGTGGACTATGAGGCCATGCGCTCCCTGACCAGAAAATACGTGGAGGTACTCACTGCGTCCGGGGTTGCCCGTGTGACCTCTCCTGGGGGGACGGATATAACCATGGAGCTCAAGGGCCGTATAGGGTTCATGGATGCAGGTGAACTGCAGCAGCGCGGGGCCTCGGGCAACCTTCCCGCGGGAGAAGCCTATATAGCCCCACTAGAAGGGTCGGCTGAAGGAGTAGTGGTGCTGGATGGTTCGCTGGCTGGCTGGGGCCGGCTGGAGGAGCCCATTATCATCGAGGTGAAAGAAGGTTTGGCTGTCCGGGTGGAAGGTGGTGAGGCCGCGAGGTGGCTGTGGGAGTCTCTGACCAAGTGTGGTGAGGCGGGCACCGCTCTGGCCGAACTGGGTATTGGCACCAATGAAAAGGCTATTGTGAGCGGCAACATTTTGGAAGACGAGAAGGCCATTGGAACCGTTCATATTGCCTTTGGGGATAACAAAGGTTTCGGCGGAAAAGTTGAAGCCGGGATCCACCTGGACGGGCTAATCCTTAAGCCGACCGTTGAGGTGGACGGAGAGGTTGTAATTAAGGAAGGCAGATTGCTGCTTAGATAACTTATGAGGGAGAGGTGTAAAGCCATGCAGTCAAGAGAACGAGCTCTAATGGCTTTGCGGCACCAGGAGCCTGACCGGGTACCATTTGATTTGTGGGGCACTGTTACTACCGGTATTCACCGCATCGCCTATCGTAACCTCCTGGATTACCTAGGTAAGACACATTATGAAGTAACAGTCGGGGAGGTTCACCAGCAGCTCGCCGCAGTCCATGAGGACATTTTGCAGCTCCTTAAGGTGGACTTCCGGCCGGTATTTTCTAAGCCGCCGAGAGGGTGGCAACTTGAATTTCAGGAAGATAGCCAGTACATCCGGTTTAAAGACCAGTGGGGCATCGGCTACAGGATGCCCCGGGACGGTGGGCTGTACTTCGACCTGGAAACGCACCCCTTTGCCGGCTTTACCACTCCGGATGAAGTAATTAACTACAAGATACCGGACCCGGCCGATCCGAGCCGCTTAGAGGGAGTAGAAGAAGAGGCCCGGCGCCTGGCAGAAACCACCGGAGCAGCGTTATGTCTTGCCGGAGTATCGGCGGGCTTCCTGGAAATGGCTTATTGGCTGAGGGGATACGAAAACTTCTTTGTGGATCTAGCCTGCGATCCCAAGATGGCGAACGCCATCCTGGATAAGACGGTGCAGATAAAGATCAAGTACTGGGAGGCGGCTCTGTCCAAGCTGGGCCACCTGGTGGATGTCGTAGTAGAAGCGGATGATTTTGCCTCGCAATTCGGTATGATAATTTCACCGGATACCTACCGGAGATATATCAAGCCACGGCAGAAAGAATTGTTTGGTACCATCAAGAAATATTCCAACGCCTACATTTGTTTCCATTCCTGCGGTGCCGTATATGAAATCATTCCCGACCTTATCGAGGCCGGGATAGATGCTCTCAACCCGGTCCAGGTGAGTGCGAAGAACATGGACACCAATAGACTCAAGAAGGAATTCGGAGATGTGCTCACTTTCTGGGGTGGCGGCGTAGATACCCAGCAGGTGCTCAACCACGGCACTCCTCAGCAGGTGAAGGACGAGGTCAAGCGGCGGATTGATGATCTGGCGCCGGGCGGCGGTTTTGTCTTTACACCGGTGCATAACGTGCAGCCGGACGTCCCGCCCGAGAATTATATGGCCATGTGGGAAGCCTGGGAAGAATACGGTAAATACAGGTAAGTCCATCAGTTACCCGACGCCGTAATCGGGTTAACAGGTGCAAGGCTAAAGAGGGTGAGGCCGCCTAGCCACTAGGAAACCTCAACCCAGACTACAAATAAGTGAGGCGGAAAGGATAAATGATTGTCGGGGTTCCTAAGGAGATTAAGAATAGCGAGAACCGGGTGGGCATGGTTCCTGCCGGCGTTATGGCCCTTGTGCAGGCGGGGCACCAGGTCCTGGTAGAGAGTTCGGCGGGGTTGGGCAGCGGTATAACCGATGAGGAATATATCAGAGCTGGGGCAGAAATCGTTGGCTCCGCTGAAGAAGTGTATGGGCGAGCAGACATGGTAGTGAAGGTTAAAGAACCCTTGCCGGCCGAATATCCGTTGTTCCGGGAAGGGCAAGTATTGTTCACCTATCTTCACCTGGCCGCGGATGCCCCTCTTACCAAGTGCCTAGTTGATAAGAACGTAGCAGCTATCGCCTACGAAACTGTGACTGCCACCGATGGAAACCTCCCTCTGCTTACTCCCATGAGCGAAGTGGCAGGGAGGATGGCCGTGCAGATTGGAGCTTACTTACTGGAAAAGCATAGCGGCGGTGCCGGGCTGCTTCTGGGTGGTGTTCCGGGTGTTCCTCCAGCTTCGGTGACCATAGTTGGCGGCGGAGTGGTCGGTACCAATGCCGCCAAGATTGCTGTGGGTATGGGAGCACGGGTAACTATCCTGGACATCAATGCCGAAAGGTTGAGATACCTGGATGATATTTTCCAGGGCCGCGTAGAGACCCTGATGTCCAATAGCTACAACCTGGCTGAAGCGGTGAAAGGCGCTGACCTGCTGATCGGCGCAGTACTCATCCCTGGCGCCAGGGCACCCCGGTTGGTAACGGAGGAAATGATCAAAGCCATGAAACCCGGCTCTGTAGTCGTAGATGTGGCCATAGACCAGGGCGGGTGCATCGCCACTATCGACCGGGTGACCACCCATGCTGAACCCACCTATATAAAACACGGCGTAGTGCATTACTCGGTAGCCAATATACCAGGCGCGGTTCCCCGTACTTCTACTTTTGCCCTTACCAACGTGACGTTGCCCTATGTCCTCGAAATAGCCAACAAGGGGTATTTGCGGGCCATTGAGGAAAGTCCGGGTTTGGCGGCAGGGGTTAATGTAATCAACGGTAAAGTCACGTGCAAGGGTGTAGCCGAAGCAGTGGGCCTGCCTTTCTATGAGTTGAAGGAAGCCCTCTAAGAAAGAGCCAAAACCCTAATGGTTTTCCGGGATGTTTCTGGCAATGCTCTGGGTTATAAGGCAAATACTCATCTTGTGGTTCAAAGGGAACGGTGCCGGCAGTCTACTAACTGCCGGCACTACTTCGGCAGTCACACTTTACGGAGGTTAAACCCTATGGAGAACTTCAAGTACATGGAGAAATACGGATACGAGCAACTAGTAATGTGCCATGACAGGACCAGCGGCCTTAAGGCCATTATATGTATTCACGATACCACCCTGGGGCCTGCCCTGGGCGGCCTGCGCATGTGGCCTTACGCTAGTGAAGAAGAAGCGGTTCTTGATGCTCTCCGCCTGGCCCGTGGCATGACCTACAAGAACGCTGCCGCGGGTCTCAATCTTGGCGGGGGGAAGGCGGTCATCATAGGTAACCCCAGGACTGACAAAAGTGAGGAACTCTTCCGCGCCTTCGGCCGCTTCGTTGACACCCTTGGCGGTCGCTACATTACGGCTGAAGACGTGGGCACTTGCGTAGGCGACATGGAATATATCCGCCTGGAGACGAAATATGTGGCAGGCCTGGCCGACCTCAGCGGCGACCCCTCGCCGGTTACAGCTTACGGTACCTACATGGGTATGAAGGCCACCGCTCTTATTGGCTGGGGAAATGATTCCCTTAAAGGCAAGGTAGTGGCTGTTCAGGGTCTCGGACACGTAGGCTATGCCCTCTGTCGCCGCCTGGCGGAGGAAGGAGCGAGGCTCATCGTGACTGATCTTGATCCCAAAGCAGTGGACAGGGTTGTTAGAGAATTTAAGGCTACCGCTGTAGCACCAGAAGATATCTACGGGGTTGAATGCGACATTTACTCCCCGAACGCCCTGGGTGGAACCATTAACGACCAGACTATTCCCCAGCTCAAATGCAACGCCATCGTAGGGGCCGCTAACAACCAGCTTAAGGAAGAGCGACACGGTGATATCCTCCATGAAAAGGGCATTTTGTACGCCCCGGACTATATCGTTAACGCCGGCGGTGTAATCAATATCGCCGAGGAGGTGCGAGGGTACAACCAGGAGCGAGCCCTGAAGAAGGCTGCTGGCATCTACGACAGAGTCCTCAAGGTATTCAAGATAGCCGAAGAATATAAAATTCCTACCTACGTGGCCGCCGACCGTCTGGCTGAAGAGCGCATCGCACGCATCCATAGCATCCACCACACTTACGTTCCCCGATAACACCGGGAGATATAGCGGGGATCAACGGTGGAGGCACACCAGGCCTGCCGTTGATCCCGGACAAGCGCGGCGTGTTGGGTATCGGCACTTCCGGGAGGGTTTCTCTGTCTCTATTGCTGGCTGAAGGCTCTGGCTGCGGCCTGGGCAAGCCGCAGGAAAGCATTCGGAAAAGGGGGAACTAGATTGCCGGTTAAGTTCGATGAAGAACGCTGCAAGGGCTGCGAGCTATGCGTGGCCTTCTGCCCGAAGAAAATCATCTACTTGGACAGGGATCGGTTGAACTCCAAAGGCTTTCACCCAGCGGTTGTGACCGAAGAGGATAAATGCATAGCCTGCGGGTTCTGCGCCCAGATGTGCCCGGATGTGGCAATTTCCGTATACCGCTAGGAAGGGGGTAGGTGGCCGCAATGGGTAACCGGATATTAATGAAAGGAAATGAAGCCATAGCAGAAGCGGCCATTCGGGCCGGTTGTCGTTTCTTTGCAGGTTATCCCATCACACCCCAAAATGAAATTCCAGAATATATGTCCCGTAGGCTACCCGAGGTCGGCGGCACCTTTGTCCAGGCCGAAAGCGAAGTTTCGGCCATTAACATGCTTTACGGAGCTTCCGGCGCTGGCGCCCGTGTAATGACTTCATCGTCTAGCCCGGGGATCAGCCTTATGCAGGAGGGTATATCCTACCTGGCTGCCACTGAATTGCCGGCGGTCATCGTCAATATGGTTCGCGGTGGGCCGGGCTTGGGGGGCATCCAGGCGGCGCAGAGCGATTATTTTCAGGCAACCAAGGGTGGTGGCCATGGCGATTATCACCTGATCGTCCTTCTACCAGCTTCCATTCAGGAGATGGTCAATTTGACACGCCTGGCCTTCGATCTGGCCGATCGGTACCGCAATGCGGTAATGGTTTTAGCTGATGCGGTCCTGGGACAAGCCATGGAGCCGGTAAGTTTTGTGGATGAGCCTTTTACCGAAAAGCCTTTTAGGCCGTGGGCTACTACAGGCTGGAAGGGAGACCGGCCGCGCAACGTCATTAATTCCCTCTACCTGGAGCCGGAGGAACTGGAAAAGCTTAACCTGAGGCTACAGAAAAAATACGCCGAGATTTCGGCCCGCGAGAAACGCTGGGAGACAGTTAACCTAAGCGATGCGGAAGTGGCCCTGGTGGCTTACGGCACCACTGCTCGCATATGCCGTAATGCTATGGAAAAAGGGCGTGCCGAGGGCCTGGAGATAGGCCTTATCCGGCCCATAACCGCCTGGCCCTTCCCCGAGCAGCCCTTTGAGGAGGCCCTGGCCCTGGGCATTAAGAAGTTTCTGGTGGTGGAGATGAATTATGGCCAGATGGTGGAAGATGTCTGCCTGGTAATAAACGGCCGGGGTGAAGTGGCGTTCTTCGGCCGTGCCGGTGGTATGATGCCGACACCGGCCGCTATCGTCCAGGAAGTGCGCAAGCTCATAGGGAGGGGTAACTGCTGATGCAAGTTGTCTTTGAAAAGCCCAGAACCCTCACGGACATCCCCACCCATTATTGTCCGGGTTGCACCCATGGCATCATTCACCGCCTAGTAGCGGAAGTAATAGATGAATTAGGCGTGCAGGAACGGACCGTTGGCGTAGCCTCCGTGGGCTGCTCGGTCCTGTCCCATAAATACTTTAGTGTAGACATGCAGGAGGCGGCCCATGGCCGGGCTCCAGCCGTTGCTACAGGTATAAAGCGGGTCTTGCCAAACAATGTGGTTTTTACTTACCAGGGGGACGGGGATCTAGCCTCCATCGGTACAGCGGAGATCGTACATGCCGCTGCCAGGGGTGAGAATATCACTGTTATTTTCGTCAATAACGCTACTTACGGGATGACCGGCGGCCAGATGGCCCCCACTACCCTCTTGGGCCAGCTGGCGACTACTGCCTCGGGTGGCCGGAAGGCAGGACGGGAAGGCTATCCGATTCGAGTCTGCGAGATGCTCGCAACCCTGGACGGCACGACCTATGCTGCACGCGTCACCGTCACCGACCCGGCTGCAGTGATCAAGGCCAGGCGTGCGATTAAGAAAGCGTTTCAATTCCAGTTGGAAGGCAAGGGTTTTTCCCTGGTGGAGGTCTTATCGACCTGTCCGGTCAACTGGGGTATGACGCCTGGGGAAGCTCTGAAGTGGCTGAAGGAGAATATGATCAGTTATTATCCCTTGGGCGAGTTTAAAGATGGCGGGGAGGTGCCGGCCCAGTGACCCATGAAGTTGTCATAGCCGGTTTTGGTGGCCAGG
Organism: Neomoorella stamsii; assembly: GCF_002995805.1. Lineage (GTDB taxonomy): Bacteria > Bacillota > DSM-521 > Neomoorellales > Neomoorellaceae > Neomoorella > Neomoorella stamsii. The sequence goes on along the minus strand of NZ_PVXL01000035.1, from coordinate 6,880 downwards.
GAGTCATGCTAATTGGCGAAATTCTGGCTTATGCCGGTATGTTGGAAGGCAAAAATGTCTCGTGGATGCCGTCCTACGGCCCAGAGATGCGCGGCGGCACAGCTAACTGTTCGGTAGTGGTATCCGACCAGGAAGTTGGGTCGCCGGTTGTAGCCGAGCCTACTGGAATCATTGCTATGAATGGGCCTTCCCTGGACAAATTCGAGGGCAGCGTCCGGCCGGGAGGGCTCATAGTAGCCAACCTTTCCCTTATCAACCGCAAGGTTAAACGCGAGGACGTCAAAGTGATTGAGGTGCCTGCTAACGACGTAGCTGTCGAACTCGGCAACTTCCGTGTGGCCAATATGGTAGCGCTGGGCGCCTTATTAGGTGCCACCCGCTGCGTGTCCAAAGCCTCTGTCCTAGAGGCACTTAGACATATGCTCTCCGGACACCGGCAGGACCTTATCCCCCTCAATGAAAAGGCTCTGAACCGGGGAATTGAGATAGCCCTGGCCAGCGGGCACTACGCTTGCGCGAATTAGTGCGCGCCTTTGAAAGCTGAGAGGATGAGATGATGAGCCAAGAAGTGTTCTATATCCTGGCCATCAACCCGGGCTCAACTTCGACGAAGCTCACCGTCTACGAAAACGAGAAACCGCTCTTTCAAAAAACCGTGTATCATTCAGCCCGGGAACTGTCGTCTTTCGACGGGGACATTTCGGCCCAATACGAATACCGGAAGGAGCAAGTCCTGAAATACCTGGCCCAATCTGACTTTGACCTGGCGAAATTGTCGGCCGTAGTTGGCCGCGGTGGCCTGCTCAAACCCATTGAGGGTGGAGTATATCTCATTGATGAGCGCGTCATCGAGGACGCGCTCATAGGTGTTCAGGGCCAGCATGCCAGCAATCTCGGTGTGCAGCTGGCCAAAGGTATCGCAGATAACTACGGCGTCCCTTCCTTTTTCGTTGACCCGCCGTCCGTCGATGAATTTGAGCCCCTCGCCAGGCTCTCGGGCCTGCCAGAGTTGCCACGCCGGAGCATACTGCACGCCCTCAACCTCAAGGCAGTAGGCCGGCGTATGGCGGGTGATATCGGCCGCAAATTTGAAGACCTGAATCTCATTCTAACCCACCTCGGCGGCGGAATCTCGGTGGTGGCCAGTAGGCGTGGCCGTTTTATCGATGGTAACAACGCCACCGAAGAAGGGCCCTTTTCACCGGAACGCTCAGGTCACGTGCCTGTGCGCGGCCTTATACAGCTGTGTTACAGCGGCAAGTACAACGCCAGGGAGCTGGACCGCAAACTAGTCGGCCAGGGCGGCCTGGTGGCCTATTTGGGAACTAATGATGCCTCCGAGGTCGAGAAACGGGTTAAATCCGGCGATGCCAAGGCCCGGTTAGTATTCGAGGCTATGGCTTACCAGGTGTCCAAGGAGATCGGTGCCATGGCCTGCGTTCTTGCCGGTAAGGTGGATTACATTGTGCTTACAGGCGGCCTGGCCTTCTCGGAAATCTTCACGGGATGGGTCCGCGGGCGGACCCATTGGATTGCCCCTGTCCTTGTATACCCGGGCGAGGAAGAAATGCGGGCCATGGTGGAGGGTGCATTGCGGGTACTCCGGGGGGAAGAAAAGCCCCGGGTTTACCCCTAAAGCTACCAGGAGCAGGAGGTTAGTAAAATTATGCCGGAACTATCAAAATTAGTAGCCGGGCTAAAAAGGTCTGGAATAAGGGAAATTGGAGATTTAGCCGCGGGCATGGAAGGGGTCATCTCTTTACAAATAGGCGAACCCCTTTTCAGTACACCACCGCATATAATTGACGCAGCCTGCGAAGCGGTGAAAGCCGGTTTTACTAAGTATACCCCCAACCCGGGTCTTCCGTCCGTACGGGCGGTTATTGCGCGGCGCTTGAACGAAGACTATCAGTTAAAGCTTACACCCGAGAATGTGGTGCTTACTGTAGGAGGGATCGGGGCGTTAGCGACAGCTATTCGAGCTCTGACAGACGCGGGTGACGAGGTTCTAATCCCCGATCCTGGTTGGCCTAATTACGAGATGACTGTGGAATGCGCTGACGCTGTGCCACGTCGCTATGAACTCGACCAGGCCCGGGGGTTCATCCCGGCTATAGAGGATTTAGAAAAACTTATAACCCCTAAAACCAAAGTGCTTCTAATCAACTCGCCCTCCAATCCCCTGGGCACGGTTTTTCCCGGGGCTATAATGAGGGAACTGGTGGACTTTGCCAGGAGGTATGACCTCTACATTGTTTCGGATGAGGTTTATGAGAAGATCATATACGACGGGAAACACGCCAGCGCCCTTTCCTTCGATACCGACGGGAGAGTGGTAGGGATTTTTAGCTTTTCTAAAACCTATGCCATGACGGGTTGGAGAGTAGGTTATGCGGTAGCTGCCGAACCGCTGGCAAGACAGATTGCCAAGCTGCAAGAAGCGTACGTATCCAGCGCCGCTGCTGTTTCCCAGAAGGCCGCAGAAGCCGCCATTACCGGGGCGCAGGATTGCGTTGAAAACATGCGGAAGGCGTATGAGGAAAACCGGAACGTCGCCTGCCAGGTGCTGGACAGTTTCGGCATCAACTACCAGAAACCCCTAGGCGCCTTCTATATGTGGGTTGAGGTAAACTGCGAAGATTCCACCGAGTTTGCTAAAAGGTTGCTGATCGAACAAAAAGTGGCGGTAGCGCCTGGAACTACCTTTGGGCCTTCGGGCAAGCGACATATAAGGATTTCCCTTGCTTCACCTAGGGAAGCCATCCGCGAAGGGTTGCACCGGTTAGGTCTTATGCTTAAATCATAGGGTATAATTGTTAGGAGGATTGGGGCGCAAGCGGATGTGAGCAACCAGCACTTGTATCATGTGGAATTGTTTAATGTTAAAGGCAGGCTGAAGAATGGAGGCCTATCTTAGAGAAGTGGCCCTACCGTTTTTCCGGCAGCGAGGTTTTCAGGTCAGCCTCGGTCTGTATGTTCCATGTCGAGTGGTTTAACTCGCACGGCGAGCCCGGCGAACTGGAGGAATTTTTCCTGCGGTTGGCCCCTGCCTTACTATAGACAGCGCGGGTTTTTCGTCAAGCTTTTTGTAACCCAGCATGAGCTGGGCCCCCGGGAATTCTGGTTTGTTACTCAAATGGAAGGGTTTGCTTCCTTAGACCGGTGGCCGGAAATGGCTGCCGGTTAACGTGAAGGGCAGGGGATCATGACACGCCTGTTATCCTTAATAACTATCCCGCGGGGCAGTATCGTAAAAGAAGTGGGATGAGAAGGGGCCAAGATCGCGCCTACTGGTGCAACAGCGCTGGACAATTTGCTGGCAACTGCGAAAGTGCGGTACCAGCATTTATGCCCGGTAACCCTTCCAGATACTAGTCCAAAACATGGGGGCAAGAGTATGAAAATCATAGATCTGCGCAGCGATACTGTCACCGTACCCAGTGAGGAAATGCAAGCGGCCATGGCCCGCGCCGAGGTGGGTGATGATGTTTACGGAGAAGATCCTACCGTAAAAGAGCTGGAACAGGCTGCGACTGATTTGCTGGGCAAGGAAGCAGCCCTTTTTGTAGCCAGTGGCACCATGGCCAACCAAATCGCCCTTCTGGCACACACGGAACGGGGCAACGAGGTTATTGTAGATGCGGAATCCCATATTTACTATTATGAAGTGGGCGCTGCAGCCATGCTGGGAGGCGTGCAACTAAAGCCCCTGGAAGGTTTGCTGTCCAGCGAGGGGCCGGAGGTTTTGCGCAAAGCTTTCCGCCCGCCCGATATCCATTTTCCTATTACCAGGCTTGTCTGTCTAGAGAATACCTTTAACCGAGGTGGTGGGACCGTTATATCGCCCGCCATAAGTAAGGCTATATATGACCTAGCGAAGGAACGTGAACTGACCGTACATTTGGACGGGGCAAGGATCTTCAATGCCGCCTTAGCGTTGGGCTGCGATGTGCGTGAGTTTACACGCTTTTGCGATAGCGTAATGTTTTCCCTTTCTAAGGGATTGGGCGCCCCGGTGGGTTCCCTGCTGGCGGGCAGCCAGCAATTTATTGAAAAGGCGCGGCGCTACCGTAAAGCGCTGGGCGGAGGATGGCGGCAGGCCGGTGTTTTGGCGGCCGCGGGCCTGGTGGCTTTAAAGAATATCCCACACCTGGCAGAAGATCACGCTAATGCGCGCTACCTGGCCGAAGGTCTCGCTGAAATCCCGGGGCTGCAGGTAGACTTAAGTAAAGTAGTGACCAATATAGTAGTAGCAAAAGTGGTGGGCCGCTGGACGGCCGCCGAATTCGCCGAAGAACTGGCGCGGCAGGGCGTGAAATGCAACGCCTGGGGTCCTGACACCGTGCGGTTTGTAACCCATAAAGACGTCTCCCGGGCGGATATTGAAACAACCCTGTCCATTGTTAAAAAAATCCTGCGCCTGTAAATTCACCTTTCTTTTCCAAACTAGAAAAACACTAACTAAAATGGACCGCAATACAAGGGAACGCCTGGCAAGGGTGATTGAAGGACTTAGGAAATACCCGCCTGAAGGTGATATCCGGGCACTAGTGGGCAGGCCCGGGCAATTAAGGTGCCGCGTGGGACAATGGGGGATTATCTTCCGGCAGGATATATAAAGGTCCATAGCGGAAATAGGCGCTTTTTTCCCGAGGGGTGAGGCGTTTAAGAAATAATAATCTGGGCAGATGTAGCCAATAAGCTAATCCCGGTTTACACGGGATTTTTTTATTTTCGTGGCGTGACCATCAAAAGGCGTTATGGGCGTACTATAATTAACGAAAACAGTAGCTCCTGGCAAATTGAAATCAAATAATGGTGGAGATGCCTGGCTATTGAACTTCTAAGGACGTACCTATGGGCCATTACTCCGGCGGAGCTAGTGGAGGGAATGGAGCCGGCAGCTATTGGTATGCCTGGGGTTGCCGTTATGATAGATAACTGGGGGAACCTAAGGGTGCCCCTGGTATAGGCTATCTCGGACATCGGGGCTGCTACAAATTATAACCGCCCGTGACCGGGAACCTTTTAGCATATAGAAGCGTCATATTTAATAAAGACCTCTAAAACCAATTAGACCGCATTATTAATAGTCTTGGGGATGGCGGAATAATTGACTACTCTCGCGATCAAGAAGTTTAATCTGGAAGGGGGGATTAATAAAATGGTAGGTAAAACCTATCGGGCAATGCTGTTGTTTTTACTGGTGCTTTTGACAACCGGTTGCGGGTTGAATAATACCGGGATTAAGCAAGCCCGCTTGCAGGCAGAGGTTGACCAATACCTGGCAGCGATGACCCCGGGTTTAACGAGGGCCCAGGAGTTGGGGCTGGTAACACCCCTTAACATAGAAATACCAGTGCCCGCTGCCAATACCGCCGTTCACCTAGAAAAGATCTGGTACAATAGCATGAAAGAGGTGAAGTTGGAACTATAGGCGGGGGTAGCACAAACCGCGAAGGTGTCACTATTAATCCTGCCTTTATTGAACAGTCGCAACGTCTGAATGTAAAAATAGTAAAAATAGCTAAATTGCCCTATGCCTTAAACGGCTCGTGGTTGCTTGAAATAGAGCTTAATAATTCGGGAGGGAAACAACGGTAACCTACGTACATTTTTAGAAGCAGGAAAGGTGGGTTGGCTTTGAAAATATTAATCACCGGCGGTACAGGCCTTTTAGGACGTTCCCTTTGTACAAAACTCCTACAGGCAGGTCATGATCCAATAGTTCTTTCACGTAACGCAGCGGCAGCGAGGGGTAGGTTAACCCCCGGGGTTCAGCTTATCCAGTGGCAGCCGGGCGTGGAAAGGGTACCCTTGGAGACCCTGGAAGGTGTAGAAGCGGTTATCAACTTGGCCGGGGAAAATATCGGCGCCGGGCGCTGGACTGCTTCGAGAAAACAGCTTATTATGCAAAGCCGTTTGGGTTTCACCCGGGCATTGACAGAATCCTTTCAAAAGTTAAAACAGAGCCCCAGGGTATTCATTAGCGGGTCGGCAGTTGGCTATTATGGCCCCCATGGTGACGAAGAACTAACCGAGGCATCGCCGCCGGGGCATGACTTCCTGGCTGAAGTCTGCCAGGCCTGGGAGGAAGAAGCCAACCGGGCCAGGGAATTAGGAGTGAGGGTAGTAACCATACGTACCGGCATCGTCCTGGCCAGGGAAGGAGGAATCCTGCCGCGTATGGTTACCCCTTTTCTTTTGTTTCTTGGCGGGCCGTTAGGCAGCGGCCGGCAGTGGGTTTCCTGGATTCACATTGCTGATGCTGTAGGTATCATCCAGCTGGCCCTCGAACATACAACCGTGGCTGGACCGCTAAATCTCACCGCACCCCAGCCGGTACGGATGGAGGAATTTGCCTCGGTCCTGGGAAGAGTGATGAAGCGGCCTTCCAGTTTGCGAGTACCGGCATGGGTGCTGAAAATGGCCTTAGGGGAAATGGCCAATCTTCTCCTTACCGGCCAGCGGGTGCTACCTGCCCGGGCTTTGCAGGAAGGTTACCAGTTTCGCTATCCCGGGTTAGCAGGTGCCCTGGAAGATTTGCTTATCTTATCTGGATAGATTGTAGGCCCACATAGTAACATTTTTAGGTTTAAGAGAAGAGGAATAATAAGCTTTTACTGGCCCAAACCCCACAGGCTCCCAGGAAAATAGGGATAAAGCTTCCTCACGTAATACCCGAAATAAGGAATAGTTGAAATAAGATTGCCTTAACAGACTGAAAAAAAGGAATAAGTAAAGCCTTTTTGAAGCATTCCTGTAATGATGTAAGGTAGGTGTTGCCAATAAAAAAGCCTCCTGGTAAAAAAATAATAGACCAAAACAAACAAACCAACCAGGAGGCGAGAAACCGAATGAATGAGGTGCAAAAGAAATT
>NZ_PVXL01000034.1 GCF_002995805.1 Neomoorella stamsii | reverse complement strand
ACTAGTTTGGAGGAGATTATCGCCACTGCCTGGATGTGGCATAGAAATAAGCCGGGCGGGTATTCTCAAGTTTACTCGCCGGAGGGCCGGTGACGGTGACCCACCCGGAGATGACCCGCTACTTTATGATCATCCCTGAGGCGGTGCAGCTCGTTATCCAGGCCGGGGCTTTAGTGAAAAGCGGGGAGATTTTCGTTCTCGACATGGGCGAGCCGGTGAAGATATTGTACCTGGCGCTGAGCATGATAATCCTTTCCGGCTGTGTGCCGGGGAGGGATATTGTCTTGACAAAGGGGACCACCTTATTCTACGAAAAACTTCTGGTTTTGGGTGAATCGTAAATGAAGCCCAAATTATTTATAATAGAGATAAAGAAACAATCCTACCAGACAGGCAGGACCCTTGTACAGGGCTGAGGACAAGCGAGTGAGTAACGTGGAAGAATTAAGGGAACAAAGGCCAAAGGCTTTTATCCGGTTGCGGGGGAAAACCGCCCCGGAACGCCGGGCCGAGTGGCGCCGGTGGAAAAAGCTAGGGTACCGTGTGGCCGAACCCGACGGCATTACCGTCCTGCATGAAAAAGAGGCCATCCGCCGGCGGGTGCTGGAAGCTTTTAAAAACATCAACGCGGATGTGTTTCTTTTTGGCTCTCAGGTGAGTGGGACCGCCGGTCCTTACTCCGATTATGATATAGGCTATGATGCGGATGAGCCGGTACAGGGGACGATTCTGGCAGCGCTAAAACATGAATTAGAGGAATTGCCCATACCCGGGAAGGTCGACCTTGTGAATTTCCGCGGGGTAGCCGGGGAATTCGCGCAAAACGCCCTGAAGAAGGTGGAAGTATGGAAGAAAAAAAAGCGGAACTCGCTCTTCGCCTAGAAACCCTTGAACGGGCCCTTGCTACCCTTGAAGAGGCTCTGGCGCAGCCCTTTTCCGTCATCGTGCGCTACCATTCAACGCTTCGAGTACACCTTTGAACTGGCATGGAAACTTTTCCGGAAAGTGGCCAGGATAGAAGGCTTGGAGGTAAACTCTCCCCGGCAGGCCATCCGTGCCGCTTATGATGCGGGCTTGCTGGAGGACATTGACCTCTGGTTCGAATTGCTGGAAGACCGTAACCGTACTTCCCACACCTACGATGAATCTACGGCAAACCAGGTCTTTGAAAGCGCCGGTCGCCTTCCCGCAGCCTTGCGGTCCGCCATCAAAATAATAAGGCATAACTACCTGCGTTGAAACGTGGCAGCCGGCCGCCGGATTCCCTGCTCCGGGAGGTAAGATAGAAAAGTTTAAGGGAGATTTGTCTTATCTCGGATGGCACTATGCGCTCGCATATAGCTATCGAATCCACTATAAAATTACATACATCGGGCCCCACCCCAAATACTAACGTATCACTACAGCCAGGTGGGGCCATGCCTTCCATGCCATTCCTGCCTTGGGGGAACTGTTGGGGGAGTGCGATACTACCTATATATTCGTGGATGAAGCGGAACTGGGCCAGTTGGAATATGCGGGCGCGGCGGTGTTCAGCCCTTTTACAAAGAGTTGAAAGCGGGGCAGAGCAAGTATTTTTCCCGACCTGGTCATTGCCGACATAGTATGGACATTGGAAAAGTTTTATCGCCAACCTAATTTTTTGCCTTACTGATCCAGGTGAATGGTCCTCCAATACTACCCATAAACTGATAGCCTGCTCCGCCTGGTAGTGGGAATAGGTAAGAACCCTGTAGTACGGTTGACGCCGGCGCGTAACGGCCGAACCCAAGCACTTTTTCACGGAGGACAATATGGTGCGCAAATTACCTAAATACCTGAAGGCGGATATTGAACGCGGTTTTATCCTGGCCTATTATGAAATGGTAAAAGGCTGTACGGTGAGCCTGGATATTCCCGGGGAAAATATTGTCCCGGTAGTGGCTTTTGCCCATAAACCTGGAGAAATTTACGGCATGGATTTTTCCAGTACATACCATTTTGCAGCAAAAGAGAAACTGCAAACAAGGTTACGCCGGGTACAGAAAAAAGTTGCCGCTCTCCAGCTCTATGCAGAGTTTGCAGCATTGCAAAGGGAAATGAAATACCAGGTTGTCTATGAGATCTGGTGTTTCCTGCCGCCCAACAAATTAGTGCTTGAAACAGTGAGTAAAGCCAGAGAAGAGGGAATGCCGGTAAAACTGGTATCCGTACAGGAGGTACATGAGCGCATAAAGCAGGTAGCCCTTCTCGAACCCCTGGACAAGGACATTATTTACGAGAATGCTTTCCTGTGGGCGGCGAGTCTTTTCCGTGATGCCGGCGCCTGGAAATAGCCGGATAGCCTATTAGGAAAAGAAGCAACTATAATAACCGCAGGGATAGGGTGGGTATGATTATGCCGGATTTAATTAGACGGTTCTGTATTAACACCTGTTCCCCTGAGACTGTACTCGCATGGCACCTGGGATTCTTTTTATTACTTTGCCGAGCTGTGGGAAATTGATCCGGACCGGGAATTGCCTTCGTCTTTACCTGAGTGGGTAATTGCTGTTCTGAAAGCAGGTCCCCGTGAGGTATTTGAAATGGAGCAAATTATCCCAGGGGCGAACCCTGAGGAAATGGAGGACCCAATATCCCTGGCGGTTGAATATGCTCATCAGGGCAATATTGATAAAACGTGGGAAATTTTGCAGGGGTGCCTGACCAAAGATCTGCGCTGCATTGATGCCTTTGTCCACCTGGGCACATATACATTTGGAGATGGGCGCAGCGCCTGGCATGCAAAAAGAGCGATGCAACGTTACCTCGCAGGGGTTAAAGTTGGCGAGCAGGCCCTGCCGCCAGGCTTTAATGGACTGCTTCCGTGGAGCTGGATAAATAATCGCCCTTTTCTGCGCGCCCTGCACGGGCTAGGCCTCTGCCAGTGGCGCCTGGGCCAGTTTGATGCCGCCCGCAAGACATTCTGGCGCATTTTAATGTTTGATCCCATGGATGCCCTGGGATGCCGGTTTTAGAAAAGGGTCACGATTACCTTGCAGCTATGGCGGAGGAAAATAGGCCTTATTAGAGGCGATTACGCTGGCTTGACCATCCAGTGTTATATCCATTGGTTACTGATATAATCCACGGGTATTTAAAGAATAACTTAAAGACCGGCCCGGTTATAGCCGGCCGTCTTTGATGCCAGGGCGACCTTAAGCCCAGAGTGGAGCTTAAGTATCAATGTTTAATGGCGAGGATTCTATGCAATTCAGCTTCGCTGGTGATGTCAAGTATTTTTTCAGCCAGGTCATCTAGCTGCTCGACTGATAAAGTCTTTATTTTCGCTTCCACTTCAGAAGAAATGGTACCCAGGCGTTTCCTTAGCTGTCTTAAAAGTATTTCCTGCCTGCCTTCCTGCTGGCCCTGCTGCCAGCCTTTTAAATGCCAGGATGTGGTTAATTCCATGACCCTTTGTACCTCCTCGAGTTGGAGTTCTTCCGGTAACTTCTCCTGCAAGGAACATAAAGGCTCAATACGAAAAGCAAATCCAGGACCTTTATGCCGAGGCTGGTCGTTTGACTACCGAGCTGACCTGGCTTAAAAAAAGAGTGGCCTCTGAGCTTAATCGCGATAAACGCGTCTCACTGGTGGAATGGGGCCATCCTGAGCTATCCATAAAGAAACAAGCGGAACTACTAAGCTTAAATCGTTCCAGCCTCTACTACCAGCCAGTGCCCCCTTCACCGGAAGAAATAGCTATAAAACAAAAAGCCGCCGCGCCCTTACCACGAGAGGCCCCGGCGGCTTTTATTACTGCGGTTGCTGCAAAAGTCAGGCTTTAAGTTACCATACACATTTCCGCCGGGGCATACCTAAAATTAAGTAGATTAAATACCTAAATTTAGTCATACAAAGGGATATTTTCTTCTGATATAGTAAACTTGCTGGAAAAATCAATAATAAAAAGGAGGAACAAACTATGGCAGAAGAAAAAACCGGGAACGTCATTATTGAGGACAGCGATAAGCAAGCAGTAAAATCATCTCTGATGAAAAAGGGCAGAAAAACCATTGCCTATCTTCAGCAGAAGAAAGATAATGGCGAGAAGATCGTTCAGTACTGCCCGGCCAGCCTTGACCCCTATTGGACCATGGCAGCCGAGATGGCTGGTGTGGATGTGGTCAGGTACACCTCTCCCGGCGAAACTATCCAGCAGCGTATCGAAAATTTGCCATGGTGGACGAGAGAGCTGCGCCGGGTGGCTCCTTACATCCACCTGAACTGCTATATGCAGACTCCGATGTATGCAAACAAGTATAAGGCTCTGGAATATGCCTCCATCCTGATGGCAGAAGGCGCTGACAGCGTGTTGCCCATGGGCATCAATCTAGAGACCTTGAGGTACCTGGCTGACAACCACGTTGTCGTGTTCGGCCATGTGGGCGCTCTCTCCGGATGGCAGACCAGCCGGCATGGCGGCTACAAGCGCTGCGGCCAGACCGCAGAGGCCGCCATGGAGATCTACCGTCAGGCTTACGAGTATCAGGAAAACGGCATGATGGCCATGACCATCGAGCTGACGCCCCGGGAGGTCACCGACGCCATCGCCAAGAAGCTGCGTATTCCTGTCATCGCTGTTGCCGCCGGCGGTGCGGCGGACGGTTCTGAGCTGGTACACTTTGATATGTTCGGGATGATGCCCAAGGACCGCATGGGCAGCCATGCCAAAGTATACGCCAATTACTTTGAGTTTGCTGCCGGGGCGATCGGCGCGTTCGCCGCAGATGTGAAATCCGGCGGATATCCCCAACCGGAGCACGGCTACGGCATGAAGGAAGAAGAGCTCGAGAAGTTCCTGGACATGCTGGAGAAGGCGTAATCATCGCGCTACCGCCTGTGGACAGTGCGGAGAGACACGCGTAACAGGGAACCGATACGGAAAGGAGAACCACAAATTACTCCGGCCTGTTTCAGGGGAAGGATGTCAACCGTTTTCAGAGTATACCAGGGATTAACATCAATATCGATACCATGAAGACGATCGGCTCTCTCTACCTGCTGGTTCCGTTCCCCTGGGCCCTGGGCATCCGGGATATCGTGGACAGGATCGTGCCCATGGAACGTAATGTCGAGGGAGGGCTGACCCAAAGAAGGGCAAGAAGCAGGCGGTGGTAGAGCTGAACGTGACGGCCAAGGGGGCATTCCCCTATACCACCGCCTCCTCCCCGGCAACGCTTCCGACCAGGAATCGGTAATCAAATAATTATAATTAAGTTAAATTAAAGGAGGAGGTAGTGCTATGGAAAACCTGTATACGTTTGACGGTATGTATCAAAGATTATTAGGTATCGATATCAATGGAGCCGAATTAGCCCCTGGCATGAAAATTCGAGGCGGGAAGAATGCGAAACCTATGAAGGATATTCTGGAATTAAACGGTAAGGTTGCAATTGTGACCGGCGGGGCCATGGGAATGGGTTTTTGTGTTGTTAACCGGTTGTGCGAAGCAGGTGCAAACGTTGTTATAGCAGATATTGCCATTGAATATGCGAATGCAGCAGTTGAATTTTTTAAATCCAAGAATTACAACGTAAAGTTCATCAAAACTGATGTCCGTTATATCCCGCAAATCCAGGCTGCAGTAGACTTTACAGTAAAAGAATTCGGCGGGGTGGATATCCTGGTGAATAATGCCGCCATCTTTAGTCAAGTCAAGTTTTTAGATCTAACGGAAGAAACATATGATGATACGGTTGATACGGATTTAAAAGGCACGTTATTTTTCACCCAGGCAGTTGTCAAGCAAATGGTTAGGCAGGGACGAGGAGGCAAAATTGTAAATGTCGCATCTGTGGCAGGATTTTCCGCGGAACCAACATATGGATGCATGATACATTACGTAGCTGCTAAATCCGGCGTTGTAGGAATCACGCAGTCACTGGCAAAGGAATTGAAACCTCTTGGCATTAATATCAATTGTGTAGCGCCGGGCGGCATGTTGACTGTGGGTGGAATGAGTATAAAACGTCCGCCGGAGATTATTGAATTGTCTAAAACCCATCCTTCGGCACCGACGACAGATCCGGATGATGTAGCTCGGGTTGTCTTTATGCTGTGCACGGAAATCAGCAACTATATGCACGGGGCAACAGTAGTTGTCGATGGAGGGGCGAGATGGGGAATACAAAAATAGGTTATGAGATTACTATCTAGGGCGTAGTTCTATTATCAAAAAAACCTGCCGCTCAAAAAGTTGGAGAGCGTACCGCAAGCACAATCTAACCAGGCTGCACAGCAAGCTTAAGAATTAACTATTAACGAAGGAGAGTGATTTTATGGGTATTTTAAGTTGACTATTTCACTATACATTGATATAATATTCATGATTTATTATGATTCTCGACGAAACTTTCAGACATAAGTTTGGAGGGTGTCGAGATGAAAGCAAATTTAGATATCCCTTGGGAAAAAATATATAACGTTGTTCTTACTTGCGGATACGCTCATGAACTGAATCTTTTTTCTGTTAAAATTCTGTCTAAACTCGGAGAGCTTTGCCCCTTTGATCAGGCGCTTATCTATTTTTTAGATGGAAACGGAAAGGTATGCAATCAGTATCTAATGAACATTGATGAACAATGGAGTGCCATGTACCTTGGATACTACTCAAAAATCGAGAATGGCCGTTATGGTCTTGCGAGAGTTGCGCGAGAGACATACATCAAGCCTGTTATAAATATAAGGGAATGGGAACGTGAGCCTCCGAACGAGTTTATTTATGATTATATTCGTCCTCGTCGCCTTAAGTACTCTCTTGGTTTTGCCTTATTTGACATAAACGGAATACCCAGAACTGTTTTCGCTTTGGACAGGACCAAAGATAAGAAATTTACAGACGTCGAAGTTACGGCGGTGTATCTGGCAGTTTTGCAATTGAACAATCTGCATAAGAATTTATTTTATCGACAGCCATATAAACATGGTACTGAAAGAATTACTTGGGAAACCATAGATCTAACTCTAAGGGAGAGAGAAATTGTCGATTTGCTGTGTCAGGGTGTTTCGCCGGCGAACATCAGCAAATTACTACATATTTCGCGGCATACAACATATAGACATATTGCGCACATCTATGAAAAGATGAATGTTTCTAGCCGACAGGAACTTCTTGTCCGGTTGTTGGGATAAATGCTTTGATAGAAAACAGGGACATATTGTGTTGAAAAGTAAGCGTCAAATACAACTGACGGCCTGGCAATATTGGTCAAGGAAGGCTTCGAGCTGGACCCCTTCTCTTCTTGCCTTTTGGAGGTAATCGGGCGGCGGAAAAGGTGACGGGGAAAAAGGTGCCCTGCCGTACCGGTCCCCGGCGGCCCGGCGACCCGGCGGTGCTGGTAGCCTCGGCAGGAAAAGCCATCGAAGAGATGGGATGGCGGCCGCGATATACTAGTTTGGAGGAGATTATCGCCACTGCCTGGATGTGGCATAGAAATAAGCCGGGCGGGTATTCTCAAGTTTACTCGCCGGAGGGCCGGTGACGGTGACCCACCCGGAGATGACCCGCTACTTTATGATCATCCCTGAGGCGGTGCAGCTCGTTATCCAGGCCGGGGCTTTAGTGAAAAGCGGGGAGATTTTCGTTCTCGACATGGGCGAGCCGGTGAAGATATTGTACCTGGCGCTGAGCATGATAATCCTTTCCGGCTGTGTGCCGGGGAGGGATATTGTCTTGACAAAGGGGACCACCTTATTCTACGAAAAACTTCTGGTTTTGGGTGAATCGTAAATGAAGCCCAAATTATTTATAATAGAGATAAAGAAACAATCCTACCAGACAGGCAGGACCCTTGTACAGGGCTGAGGACAAGCGAGTGAGTAACGTGGAAGAATTAAGGGAACAAAGGCCAAAGGCTTTTATCCGGTTGCGGGGGAAAACCGCCCCGGAACGCCGGGCCGAGTGGCGCCGGTGGAAAAAGCTAGGGTACCGTGTGGCCGAACCCGACGGCATTACCGTCCTGCATGAAAAAGAGGCCATCCGCCGGCGGGTGCTGGAAGCTTTTAAAAACATCAACGCGGATGTGTTTCTTTTTGGCTCTCAGGTGAGTGGGACCGCCGGTCCTTACTCCGATTATGATATAGGCTATGATGCGGATGAGCCGGTACAGGGGACGATTCTGGCAGCGCTAAAACATGAATTAGAGGAATTGCCCATACCCGGGAAGGTCGACCTTGTGAATTTCCGCGGGGTAGCCGGGGAATTCGCGCAAAACGCCCTGAAGAAGGTGGAAGTATGGAAGAAAAAAAAGCGGAACTCGCTCTTCGCCTAGAAACCCTTGAACGGGCCCTTGCTACCCTTGAAGAGGCTCTGGCGCAGCCCTTTTCCGTCATCGTGCGCTACCATTCAACGCTTCGAGTACACCTTTGAACTGGCATGGAAACTTTTCCGGAAAGTGGCCAGGATAGAAGGCTTGGAGGTAAACTCTCCCCGGCAGGCCATCCGTGCCGCTTATGATGCGGGCTTGCTGGAGGACATTGACCTCTGGTTCGAATTGCTGGAAGACCGTAACCGTACCTCCCACACCTACGATGAATCCACGGCAACCCAGGTCTTTGAAAGCGCCGGTCGCCTTCCCGCAGCCTTGCGGTCCGCCATCAAAATAATAAGGCATAACTACCTGCGTTGAAACGTGGCAGCCGGCCGCCGGATTCCCTGCTCCGGGAGGTAAGATAGAAAAGTTTAAGGGAGATTTGTCTTATCTCGGATGGCACTATGCGCTCGCATATAGCTATCGAATCCACTATAAAATTACATACATCGGGCCCCACCCCAAATACTAACGTATCACTACAGCCAGGTGGGGCCATGCCTTCCATGCCATTTCTGCCTTGGGGGAAATCCAGCTCTATGCAGAGTTTGCAGCATTGCAAAGGGAAATGCAATACCAGGTTGTCTATGAGATCTGGTGTTTCCTGCCGCCCAACAAATTAGTGCTTGAAACAGTGAGTAAAGCCAGAGGGCAGTGGCATCCGTTTGAGCTTCTACGGGGCGGAGGATCCGTAGCTGGATCCTACCCGCTGGTGGCTCCAGGACCGGGGGATAGAAGTGGTGGGCCTGGATATCCTTACGTTACTTCAATGCCGCCGGGGCTTCATCAGCAGGGGATATTGGGCACGGCGGTGCGGGACTAAATCCACGTCGACGACCTGGCGGTAGCCTGCGTGCTGGCCCTGGAAGCCCTGGAGCAGTGCAGCCCTACGGCGGCATATAACCTTGGCACCGGCCGGGGCTATTCGGTTCTGGAGGTAATAAAAGCGGCGGAAAAGGTGACAGGGCAGAAAGTACCTTGCCGTTTCGGTCCCCGGCGGCCCGGCGACCCGGCGGTGCTGGTAGCCGCGGCAGAAAAAGCCATGGCGGAGTTAGGCTGGCGACCGCGATATACAGAACTGGAGGACATCATTGCTACGGCCTGGCATTGGCACCGCCGCAGGCCGCGAGGATTTAACGGTTGAGTTATACCAGGGTCATAGGGGAGCAGATGCGGCGGGATATAACTGCCGGGCGAGGCGACTGGGGAAAACAAAGCTGGTGTTTAATACAACTTTATGGTTGCTACGTTCATTAAACGGAGTGGGTACGGCGATGGTACGGTGATGTTCGTCCTGGCCGGTTAAGTGCAATTTAACGAGGGGATAAGTCCTACTGTACCGGCAGCTGGCCGTGCCTGCTGCAGCCATACCACTGTAACAACTCTAATACTTTCTCGCGATACGGCAAACTTTTTCCGGGCAGGGAACTTAAACTGGTAGGAAATCATTTGCTTCCTGACGATAACGTTTACCGGTAGCTGTATTCCCGGTAGAAACCTGGATTACAAAATGGAAGTTAGTAAAGACGGGATTAAGTGAGTGCAAACATCTGGTATAATAGTAGTAAGGTCATTGGCTGGAGGTGTATAAAAGTGATTACGAACTTAATTAAGTCAGATCCTAATATCCTTATGGGTAAACCTGTTGTTGCCGGTACTAGGATTCCGGTTGATTTAATACTTGAAAAGCTCGCCGCCGGCGAAACGGTTGAACAGATAATCCGGGCCCATCCGCGCTTGACTGAAGAAGCTATACGCGCCGCCCTGGCTTTTGCCGCGCAAGCAATCAGGGCTGATGTAGTTTACCCGGTCGAAGAGGCAGCGCTATGAATTTTGTAGCGGATGAAAGTGTTGACCGTGATATAGTTATCGCGATGCGTGCTTGTGGCCATAGAGTGGCTTATGTGGCTGAGATGATACCTGGTATAACTGATGAAGCGGTTCTCGACTTGGCTAATGAATTACAGGCTGTGTTAATAACATCCGATAAGGATTTTGGTGAGATCGTATTTCGCCAGCGCCGGGTTACTGCTGGAGTTGTTTTGGTGAGATTGATGGCACTACCCCAAGAAACAAAAGCTCGCCTTGCCCTTCCTGCCCCCGGGCCAGCAGCAATCCTAAAAGCATCAGCCGGGAAGCGGCAGGGTATGAAGCCCTGCCGCTTTTCCCAACAAGTTGCAACGCAGGGACATCAGGGTCTACCGGGAGATGCGAAAATGCCGAGCGGCTTCCGCCGCGGTGTCTGGGGACGTATTCCTTCGCTATAATGCTTTCCTGTGGGCGGCCAGTCTTTTCCGCAATACCGGCACCTTAACTTTCCCTCAGGTGTTCTTTCACCCAGGCGGTAATCAGGTCAGCATACTTTACGCCTTTTTTGCGGGCCAGCAGGAGTAGACGTTTCAAATCTTCCTTTTCCAGGTTGAGAGTTACTTTCCGGGCATAGATGACCCTTCAGAAAGCCAGCAAGCGGCTTTAAAAAGGGTTATACAGGGTTGATTTTTCCTGGAAAACCTGGGGAGACGAGGACAAAATTGCCGGCAAAGGGCTGTACGGCTCCGGTAAGTTATAATAACAAGGCCCGCCCCGGTGGATAAGGCGGGCCTTTTCCTGAATTTACGGCCAGCAAAAAAATCATTGCTCCAATTGTTTCTTCAGGGCGTTTATCTCTTCCGGGTCAAGCCCTGTGGCTTTAATAATAGTATCAATGTCAACGTTGAGCAAAAGCAGGTTCCGGGCCACCTCCCGTTTGCCTTTCAGTTCACCTTCAAGTTCGCCTTCCAGTTTTCCTTCCAGTTTTCCTTCCATCTTGCCTTTCAACAAAGCCTGCCGCTGCATCTCTTCCAGGGTCAATTCCAGGTTGTAAATCATTCGTTCCACCTCCCAGGGATTGCTTGCGTCCAGGATGCGGTCAACCTTTTCCCTAAAACCTTCAGGCATTCTGGGCTTGACAACGTTCCTCAACCAGCTAGTGATATGGCGGAACTCATCAGGCGTGAGGCGCTTTAATATCCCCGCCAGTTTCTGCAGCCGTCCAACAAGCTCTTCGGGCCGCATCTTTTGGTCCAGGAGAAAGACACCGGCGATCAGATTTGCCGCCCTCATAAGCTCTTCCTCTCTGTAGCGGTTGATATCAAACAGCAGGTAGCGGAAGTCCAGCAGATGCCCGCTGAAATCCTGGTAACTGTCCAGCATTTCTCTGAAGGAAAGGGCCGCCGTCCAGGATCCGACCCCGTTGTAAAGCACCGCCGGGATGATGGGCGGCAGGCGGAAATGCTTGCACTCCCGCTCGTACTGCGGGGTGTTGTTGTAGATCTCCCGCCAGATTTCAACCATATAAAGCAGCAGCCGGAAAGGTATCAGGTAGTCTACCGTTGACTGCAGCTCCAGCAGGACGTAAAAGATGACGTTTTTATCCCTGGTCTTAAGCCGGTAGACGATATCGGCTTCTTTCTCGCTGAAATCCTGGAGGACGTAGGACTTGTTCACCAGGATGAGGTCGTCTGCGTCAATGGCCTCCACCCATTTTTCCCGGACAAAGGTCTTCAGCAGCTCCAGGAATACCCTTTTGTCGGCCAGGAGCTGCCTGTAACCCTTGTCGTGGGGGTGGTGGGGAGGCCGGGGCTGCCCTTCGTTTCCCGTCAAGGGATCACCTTCTTCTGGATTTTATTATAGCATATTTCTGGAACATGGGGATACTTTTCTAAAAGCCTGCGCTTCCCGCTTCCTGAATTTACAGAATGTTACGATTCATAGGCCGCAGCAGCAGCGATAAATGGTTTTAATACTTTCCCTGCTTCCCCTGGCAGTTAAATGTAAAAAGCAGAAACTTTTTTGCGAAGATCGGATAATTTTGGAGGAAACTGGTAGTTTGTGTCGAATTTTTAGCTTGATTAGCTTGAATGGAAACATAGCAAAATGATAGCTTTGAGACGATGAAGCCGGGGCACATATTTCGGTCCGGCCTTTGTCCCTGGTGATACAAAGGGAGAAAACCCCTTGCTAAATTCAGAATAGATTCCGGGAGTAGAGCGCCCGAAGTTGTTATGGAAGTTCGCCAGGCGAAGGGGAATAAATTTACTAACCAGCAAATTGAGAACGCTTATTTACGAATGCAAGAGTGGGGTATGCTACCGCCGGATGGAGAGGCATAAAGCGCAACGTCCTGGACAGTTGGGGCACCGTCGTGCCCCTTTTCCAGCGCCAGATTGCCGCCGGCGGGCCGGTGACGGTGACCCACCCGGAGATGACCCGCTTCTTTATGACCATCCCCGAGGCGGTGCAGCTGCTCATCCAGGCCGGCGCCCTGGTCCTAATGCTACTTCCCATGAGCGGATCTTTATTGCCCGGCCGGAGGAATTCGAAGCCGATTTGCTTAAACACTTCTTGGGGCTTGTTTCCCAGCCCGGCTGGCGGGCGGACATGGCCGGGGTGGAGGAGCTCTTACGCCTGGTGCTGCCGGGCTTCCGGGCGAAGAAGGGACGGGAACTGGTGCAGGTGGGGTAAACTACGCCCTGGGAGGAAAAACATCTTTTAAAAATACTGTTCTCATATTCCCTACCGCCTGGGGAAGGGAAAGATCATTTGTGAAAAATAGCGTGGCATCTGATGCTAAAGCAGATGCCAGTTGAATGGCGTCAGGAGTTCGCACCCGGTATTTAGCGCGGATTTCTGCCCCCAGAACGGCCATTTCCAGGTTAAAATCGATTAGCTGCAAATTGGGGTAAGATTTTAGTGTGGTAATATACTGCTCGCAGACTTCTTCCAGACCCAGGGATTTGGGTTTGACTAACAGTTCGAGAAGCGTCAAAGTCGAAGTAACGGCCTGAAACTCACCTTTTTCCAGCGGATTAAACAGCTCTTTTTTTAATTCCAGGGCCCAGGGGTCTGCCTGAAGCATATAAATGAAACAGTTTGTATCCAGGGCGATAACCTGATGCCCGGTTATTATTTCTTTTATTTTTCCCATTGGTTTCTTTCCTCTTTTACATATTTGTCAGGATCAGTGCCGGCCCATACTTCTTTATGCAGCCCCCAGAGATGCTCGGCATAGCTTTTAGGTTTGGGTTCAATTATCGCTTTTTTCCCGTTTATCTTGATGATAATTTCGTCGCCTTCCTTTAGGCCCAGCTGTTTTCTTATTTCAGCAGGCAACACCATCTGACATCTCGCGCCCAGTTTAACAGTTTTTATAATGTCCAACGTTTTTCCCTTCTTTCATGAACAAAAAATTTTGATCTGATCATATCAAATTTATTATGATAAAACAAGACGGGTTCGGAAATCATTTTACCCGGTTCCGACAGCACCAGTGAGCATACCGAAAAAGGGAGTTATTATGCTTATTATGGACGAGGAAGACATGAAAACCGGTTTAACAGAGGCAGATATCCGCCAGTTGGCAGGCGAGCAAAGTTTTAAGTGGGGAATTTTAGGTGCTTTACATCCAAGATCGCTTCCTTTACAATGAATAAAAATAAAGGATAATGAGGTGAGAACGGTGCCTATTGCTAAGATATCATCTAAAGGCCAGGTAACTATCCCGGCAGAAATACGCAAATTTTTAGGTGTCACACCGGGTACGCATCTTCGCTTTGTGATCCGGGGCAATACTGTACAGATTGAAAAGGGTGGCCAGGGGATAGCCGCTCTAAAAGGTAGTGTGCTGGTTGCTGGGGAACAAGATTTTTTGGCAGTACGTCAGCATGCTATGGGGGAGGTTGCCAGCGAAATTGCCGGGGAAGGCAAAGACGTTTATAGAAACATTTTCTCTTGGAGAGTTGGCAACATAAAGGGGAAAGAGCCTGCACCTCCATGGTTTGCTGTTATTATTATAACTCAAACTACAGCGTAAACTTCTGCTGACGACATGCGAGCAAATGCAATATCAAGAAATGGTATTTCCTTTAGCCCCTGCTAGAATGAGGGGGCAAAGACGGTAATGAGCGCATAAAGGAGGTAGCCCTTCTCGAACCCCTGGACAAGGATATTATTTACGAGAATGCTTTCCTGTGGGCGGCCAGTCTTTTCCGCAATACCGGCACCTTAACTTTCCCTCAGGTGTTCTTTCACCCAGGCGGTAATCAGGTCAGCATACTTTACGCCTTTTTTGCGG
>NZ_PVXL01000033.1 GCF_002995805.1 Neomoorella stamsii | reverse complement strand
AAGGAACAGGCCGGGTAGCGGCAGTCGGGGCAGCCCTGGCAGAGGCCACCGGCTGCCAGCCCGGCTATATCTTTACGCTGCAACCGTTCTCCCGTTAAAACCCGTGGCAGGACCAGGTCAAAAATGGTGGCCCGGTAATACATCACACACCCCGGCAGGCCCATAATGGGCACCTCCCCCAGGTAGGCCAGCATGAACATAGCCCCCGGCAACACCGGGGCGCCGTAGGTGACGACTTCCGCGCCGCTGCGACGGATCCCTTCCGGCGTCACGTCATCGGGATCAACCGACATGCCCCCCGTTAGAACCACCATTTCCATGCCGGCCGCCAGCATCGCTGCTATGGCCTGCCGGATTGCCTCAGCATCATCAGGTACAATCTCTTCCCGCTCTACTTCTGAGCCATAACTGGCAATCTTGGCCCGGACCACCGGGCTAAAGGCATCTTTTACCCGCCCTTTATAAACCTCATTGCCGGTGGTAATCAAGCCTACCCGCAACCGGCGGTAGGGGGCTATACGGACAATACCACCCGCCTGGTGGCAAATGGCTTCTACCATTTCAATCACCGCCCGGGGTGCCAGCAGGGGGATCAACCTGGTGCCCGCCACCACCTGGCCTTCCGTAACAGGGTAATTGTTATGCAGGGTGGCCAGGATGATGTCCGCCCCTTCGCTGATTTGCTGCAGGGCCTGGAGGTTTACCTTCAACAGGCCGTTCCTGGCGGCAATAAGGTTTACCTTGCCTTCCTGGGGCTCACTAAATTTGAGGCCGTGATCGCCGTCGCCGGCTGCCGCCCTGGCCAGGCGAAGGGCGGCTTGTCTTCGTGCACCTCATCCGGTCCCAGGGCCAGGACATACAGGTGTTCCTTACCCATTTGCAGCAGTTCGGGTATATCTTCCGGCTGAATAATATGTCCTTTCTTAAATCGCCTTCCCTTGAACTCGCCAGGAACGATTTTGGTCAGGTCGTGGGCCAGGACCGTGCCCACGCTATCTTCGACCCGGACTTTCTGGAGCAT
>NZ_PVXL01000032.1 GCF_002995805.1 Neomoorella stamsii | reverse complement strand
TCCACAACAACTACGTCTACTGATGATGAAGATGAAGGCTTAGTCTGCCTTCTTGGACTTCATCATAAAAATGAAAATCTAAGAGAGCAAGAGATTTAACGAGCTAGAAGCAAATTATTGAGATAGGTGGTTTGTGTTGGGACCCTTAATGATGGCTATGGCAGAATTAGAAGAAAAGAAGGTCCTTGAACTGGTCGGGCAAGCCCTCCGCGAGCAGAAGCCGCCCCTGGAAATTGTAGAAGAGTGCCGGCAGGGGCTTAAAATCGTAGGGGAACGTTATGCAGCGGGAGAATATTTCTTAAGTGACCTGGTAATGTCGGCAGAAATATTCCAGGAGGTACTCCGGGTTCTAGAACCCTTTCTTGCTATCTCGCCAATCTCTCAGGAGCAGCCGGGCAAAGCCGACATCGTTTTTGGCACGGTAGAGGGCGACATCCATGACATCGGCAAGAACATAACTATCTCCCTGCTTCGATGTGAAGGATTCCGCGTCTACGATGCAGGGGTGGACATCCCGCCTGATATTTTTTTGAATATTCTCCGGGAAACAGGCGCCCGGGTTTTGGGGTTATCCGCTTTACTGACTTCTTCTTTTGAATCCATGCGCCGGACCGTCCAATTGGCCCGCATGTTGGCCTCTAAACCTCCGGTTAAAGTTCTTATAGGGGGCCTGGTCAACGAGCGTGTCTGCCAGTATGTGGGTGCCGACGCCTGGGTGCGGGAGGCGGGGGAAGGAGTGGCCATCTGCCGGCGCTGGCTGGGGATGAGGGTTATAAACAGAGATGGGACATGGATACAAATTTAAAAACCTTTGTTCACTTAAGAGGAAATTATCAAAAAATAATCTGGAGAGAGAAGTGCTTGGAATAAAGAATGATAAAGAGGAGAAGCAAATGAAATCGGAAGAAAGGCAAGAGCAAATGTTCTCTTCGTGGCTTGCTGGTCAAGGCATCGAATTTGCGAGCCCGGAAGCAGAAAAGTCGTATAAGGAGCGAGTAATGCGTCTAAAAGACGCTATTCAATTAAGAAAGGTACCTGACCGGGTACCGGTTTGTCCTATAACGGGACTTTTTCCGGTTTATTACTCAGGTATAACCGTTCAAGATGCGATGTATGACTATGACAAAGCTGCGGTTGCTTGGAAGAAATACGTTTTAGATTTTGAGCCCGATGCATATCTAGGAACAGCTTTTGTTCCGCCAGGTAGATTTTTCGAAATTCTTGACTACAAATTATATAGGTGGCCAGGCCATGGTGTCCCGCCGGATATCTCGTACCAATGCCTTGAGGCGGAGTATATGAAGGCCGATGAGTACGACGCTTTGATCCACGATCCTTCTGACTTCTGGGTAAGATTATATTTCCCCCGCATTTTCGGTGCACTTAAACCCTTCGAAAAACTGGCTCCTCTTACCGACGTTCTGGAAATTGTAATGACTTGCGGCAGTTTTATTCCCTTCGGTTTTCCTGAAGTACAGGCCGCCTTCAAGGCCGTTTTCGAAGCGGGAGATGAGGTTCTCCGCTGGGCCAGTATGGTTCGCGCAGTGGATCAGGCACTTCAAGGGCAGGGATTCCCCGCCTTCTTTGGAGGAGTAGGCAAGGCACCTTTTGATATCATTGGCGACACTCTAAGAGGCACTCATGGAATCATAATTGATATGTATAGACAGCCCGAAAAACTGCTGGAGGCCCTGGAGGCAGTTGCCCCCCTGGCCATAAGGATGGGGGTATCTTCTGCCAAGGCCGCCGGCCACCCGCTAGTATTCATGCCTCTACATAAGGGGGCTGATGGTTTCCTGTCAGGCAAACAGTTTAAGACCTTCTATTGGCCAACGCTAAGAAAAGTTATTATTGGTTTAATTGAAGAAGGATTGGTTCCCTTCTTATTTGCTGAAGGAGGCTATAATTCTCGGTTAGAAGTCATTCGTGATCTACCCAGGGGTACGACAGTATGGCTTTTTGACCAGACCGATATGGCTAAAGCTAAAGAGATCCTGGGGGATATAGCTTGCATTGCTGGCAACGTGCCCATTACTCTGTTGACCTTTGGGACACCGGAAGAAATAAAGGATTATTGTAAACAGCTTATAAAAACTGCCGGTAAAGATGGCGGGTTTATTTTAAGTTCCGGAGCCGTAATTGATGATATAAAACCGGAAAACATGCGCGCCCTAATAGAATCCGCAAAGGAATTTGGTACCTACTATTAAAAGTAATTAGAAGGCAGAGAGTAAATGGGTAGCAGAGATGATTATACCTCATCTGCTCCAACATTAACCGGCAAACTGGTCGTTTAAGTCCCAAAGTAAGAGGCCGATATTTATTTATATTTTTTCCTTGGAAAAACAACATAAATTTTTTGTTCCTTTAAGAAGGAATTCTCGGAAATACATAGAATATATGTATATACAGGTAGACAAATATACCAAGCTCATCTGAAGCTTCGGCGAAATAATGCAATAGTGGATTATTGGTCGTTTAAGCCCAAATTAATGGAAGCCGGTAGAATGGAGGGTTGTACTAAATGTTAATAATTGGTGAAAAACTTAATAGCGCTATACCTGGTATACGTCAAATCATAAATAGCAAAGATGCAGGTGCTGTTCAAGACCTTGCGCTTAATCAAGTAGCGGCAGGGGCTGATTATTTAGATTTAAATACTGCGCACTGTAACGAAGTGGAGGATATGGAGTGGCTTATACGCACTGTTCAAGAAGTAACTGATGTACCTTTATGTATTGACAGCACCTCAGGGGTGGCCATTAAAAAGGCTCTGGAAACTGTCAAAGGCGAGAAGAGTAAAGTTATAATTAATTCCATTTCTTTGGAGAAAAATCGTCTTGAAGAGGTGCTACCGCTCGTTTTAGAGTGCCAGTGCCCGGTGATTGGGTTGACCGTGGACGACAATGGTATTCCCAAAACCGTGGAAGACAGGATCAGAATTACTGAGCGCATGGTAGAGATCTTGTCCAAACACAATTATGATTTGAATAATCTTTATATCGACCCTCTGGTGCTTCCTCTGGCTGTGAGCCACACTAATGCGGCAACGTTTTTTCAATGCCTGAGTGAGATTAAGCGCCTGTTTAAAGTAAAAACAGTGTCAGGTTTGAGCAATATCTCTTTTAACATGCCTAAAAGAAAGCTCATTAACCGCTATTTCCTAGCCATTTGCATGGCACACGGCATGGATGCGGCTATACTTGACCCCCTAGATTCAAAAATCATGACAGCGGTCGCTACTGTAGATCTATTGTTGGGCAACGACCCCTTTGGTAAAAACTTCTTAAAGGCGTATAGGAAAGGAGCGTTGGAGGATTAAAGAGTTGTGAGTTACAAAAATGGGGGTGAAGCAATACGAGTGGGTAAGAAGGGGATACAAATAACATAATGTAACACGTGCCTATGTGGAATTGGGTTTATTACAAGCCACAAGGGAGGGAATTAAAGTATGAGTGAGAAGGAAAGGCTTTTTCAAGAAAGGTTTAAGCGCTACACCGTAGCTCTGGAGTGCGGCAAGCCGGATAAGGTTCCTGTAGTTTTTCCACTTGGCGAATGGGTTGTCAAGTACACCGATACCACTCTTCAGGAAGTATATTACAATGTTGACAAGTCCACGGAAATTATTGCCGGGGCGATACGAGACCTTGATTTTGACGTTATGTTTGGCGCCCTCAATTTATGGTGGCCCCCAATGTTTGATGCCATAGGTTCTAAATTGTATAAGTTCCCGGGGATTTATTTTGAAGAAAACTCTGGCTTCCAATATGTAGAAGAGGAGTATATGAAGCCTGAAGACTACGACGAATTTATCGCCAATCCTACCCAATGGCTCGCTACCAAGTACTTACCTCATATATGTGAGGAGTTTGCTGAACCGGGGTCATACCGGGCCACTGTGGCCTTAATTAAAAGTGCTGCTGCTTTTGCCATGCATAACGACAAGGCAGTTAAAGCGGGCGAAAAATGGGCAAAGGAATACGGGATAGTACCAGCTGGGACAGGGTTAACTAAGGCACCCTTTGATACCTTGGGTGATGCCCTGCGGGGAACGAAAGGGATTCTGGTAGATCTTCGTCGTCGACCAGAGAAGGTTCTAGCCGCGTGCGAAGCCATTGTACCTCATAATATTGCTTATGCTATGATTACTGCTGCGGGGGATACTTCTTTACCTTGTTTTGCGCCTCTTCATAAAGGAGCTTACCCCTTCTTAAGCCTTGAACATTGGCAAAAATATTACTGGCCTTCCTGGAAGGCAGTTATCGAGGGCCTTTGGGCTTTAGGAAAGAGGACGTTCTTCTTTGCCGAAGGAGATTGGACACCGTATCTTGAGAAGATAGCTGACTTACCGGAGAAGAGTATTGTTTTTGCCATTGATTTAACTGAGGCCAAGAAAGCCAAAGAGATTCTTGGCGGTAGGTTCTGTCTTTACGGCGGCGTTCCCACCACACTTCTAACTTACGGTACACCGGAAGAAGTAAAGGATTGTGTCAAGCGGGCTATTGATGAATTGGCCGGTGACGGAGGATTTGTCCTTGCTGCCGGTGGAGTTGTTATGGGCGATGCTAAAAGGGAAAATATTTTGGCCATGATTGAAGCGGCACGAGAGTACGGTGTTTATTAAGCATTATTAAGCGAAAAGGAGCATTCCTGTAATGATGTAAGGTAGGTGTTGCCAATAAAAAAGCCTCCTGGTAAAAAAATAATAGACCAAAACAAACAAACCAACCAGGAGGCGAGAAACCGAATGAATGAGGTGCAAAAGAAAT
>NZ_PVXL01000031.1 GCF_002995805.1 Neomoorella stamsii | reverse complement strand
ACCCGGGGCACATGAGGGGGGGGCGGCCGGGGAGATCGGCAGCGGCTGGGGAAGTGGTGGCGGCCGCTTCCTTTACCCCTGGTCTCGTCCCGTAGCCGGTCACCGGAGCATCATTTGCCATGAGCCCGGGCAGGGCTACTGCAGCCAGGTCCTGGGAAACCAGCTCGGAAGCCACGGCTGCCACCTGGGCGCCTACCGTCCGGGCAACAATGAGGCTGCTCAATTCATCCACCCGGGGCACCAGTTCCTTGCCAGCTACGCGCAGGCCCCAGGCGCGGATTTGATCTTCAAGGAAGGGTTCCAGCTCTTCCACCACATAGCAGGTCTCAACAGCATTGACAAAATCGCGGATCAACTTCTCCGGCAGGGGATAAGTCAACCCTAGCTTCAGTACCGAAACCCCGGGCAGGGCTTCCTTAACGTACTGGTAGGCAATACCGCTACTAATAACACCCACGCGCCGGTCGGCCCATTCCACCCGGTTCAGGGGTGTAGTTTCCGCATAGGCAGCCAGTTTGAGACGCCTTTCTTCCACCACCAGGTGGCGTGCCCTACCAAAGGCCGGCAGCATAACATATTTAGAAGGTTGCTTTAGATAATCTTTCAGGGGCACTTCCCGCCGCTCGCCCAGTTCCACCAGGCTGTAAGAGTGGGCAATCCGGGTGGTCAGGCGTAAAATTACCGGGGTATCAAATTCCTCGCTTAAACTAAAAGCCAGCATGGCCATATCCTTAACTTCCTGGCTGTCGGCCGGCTCCAGGCAGGGTATCTGGGCCATGCGGGCGTAAAAGCGGTTGTCCTGTTCGTTCTGGGAGCTAAAGAGGCCGGGGTCATCGGCCGACACCAGCACCAGGCCGGCATTGACGCCGGTGTAGGCCAGGGTCATCAGGGGATCGGCGGCGACGTTAACACCCACATGCTTCATGGCCGCCAGAGATCGCGCGCCGCCGATGGCCGCGCCAATAGCTACTTCCAGGGCCACCTTCTCGTTGGGCGCCCATTCAGCGTATACTTCCGGGTACCCGGCCAGGGCTTCGATTATTTCCGTGCTCGGCGTCCCCGGGTAGGCGGCGGCCACCCGGACACCTGCTTCCCAGGCGCCCCGTGCCAGGGCATGGTTACCGATTAACAGTTCCTGCACACTTCCACCTCTCCCACACTTCAGGCCCGTTGTAATCCGGGCCGCAATACTTTTATTCTAACCTAATAATTGCTCTTAGTCACTACTTTAAACTTTAAATTAAAATACTGGTTAGGCCCTCCGGCATAAAAATAAAAACCCGCTTTTGGCGGGTTAATAGTTCCGAGAATAGTGCCTTCTATTTACCTCACTTCGGCCGCAGGTCTACCACCCGCCGTGCCTTGCCCTCGCTCCGGGGAATGCTGTGGGGCTCCACCAGGCGCACCCGGGCTTTGAGTTGCAGCACTGTATGCAGGCGGTCGACCACCTTTTCTTCCAGTTCCTCAAGCTGGCGGTAGCGGTCGCTGAAAAACTCCGGGTCTACTTCCACCTGGATTTCCAGTTCATCCAGGTAATTGCGCTGGCTGACGATAAGCTGGTAGTGGGGGGCTACCCCCTCGATTTCCATGAGGACGCTCTCCACCTGGGAGGGAAAGACGTTGACCCCCCGGATAATGAGCATATCATCAGTCCGGCCGGTAATTTTGGCCAGGCGCGCCGTGGTACGGCCGCAGCGGCAGGGTTCAAAATTTAAAGAGGAAATGTCCCGGGTGCGGTAACGCAGCACCGGCAGTGCTTCCTTGGTCAGGGTAGTAATGACCACCTCGCCCTTGACCCCCGGCGGGCAGGGTTCCCCGGTAACCGGGTCAAGGATCTCCACCAGGAAGTGGTCTTCGGCCACGTGCTGGCCGTCCTGGTACTCGCACTCGCCGGAGACGCCCGGCCCCATGACTTCCGACAGGCCATAATTATCCGTGGCCAGCATTCCCCAGCGCCGCTCGATTTCCCGGAGCATCTCCCGGCTGGAGGCCTCGCCGCCAAACAGGCCCAGGCGCACGGGCAATTCGCGCGGGTCCACACCTTCTTCTTCCGCCACCTCGGCCAGGTGCAGGACGTAAGACGGCGTCCCCACCAGGACGGTGGTACCAAAGTCCCGCATTAACATAATATGCCGTTTGGAGTTGCCGGCCGAGGCCGGTACCACCGTAGCCCCCACCCGCTCCAGGCCGTAGTGGAGACCAAAACCTCCAGTGAAAAGGCCGTAGCCGAAGACTACCTGGGCGACATCGTCAGCCGTGACGCCGGCAAGGGAAACCATCCGCGCCACGAGGTCCGTCCATGTTTCCATGTCCCGGCGGGTATAACCCACCACCACCGGCTTGCCGGTGGTGCCGGAAGAAGCATGGAGGCGGACCACTTCCTTCAGGGGCACGGCAAAGAGGCCATACGGGTAATTCTGGCGAAAATCCTCCTTGGTGGTCATGGGCAACAGGCGGACATCCGCCAGGGTGCGGATATCCGATGGCCGGATACCTTTTGTTTCCATAGCCTGGCGGTAAAAGGGTACCCGCTCATAGACCCTGGCTACCGTTTCCTGGAGCCGGGCCAGTTGCAAAGCCTCGATATCCGCCCGGGAACGACACTCATTTGCCAAATCCCAGATCATCAGTCACCAATCCTTTAGTTGTTGCCGTACTCACCTTGCCGTGGCCAAAAACCCTGGCTAAATGCTCCCGGGAAAAGGCCGGGGTGACAAGGCTCACCAGGGGTACCACACCCAGGGGAACAAGCATGGCCAGAGAGCCAATGGTGGGGATAACGCTGCCGTCAAGGTGGTAGTAGAAAGCTAATCCCAGGGAAATAATAAGCCCGCTCAAAAGTCCCGCCCAGGCCCCGGCTTTGGTAGTGCGGGGCCAGTACAAACCGTACAGGTAGGGTGCCAGGAAGGCCCCGGCTACCGTACCCCAGGACAGGGACATGAGGACCAGGATAATGGTGGGCTTTAAGGCAATGTATACTGACAGCCCGATAAAGAAGACGCATAAGAAACGCAGTAAAGCCATGACCGTTCGCCGTGAAACGTGAGGCGCTGACCCCTGGACCAGGTCAATGGCCACTGCCGAACTGGAGACCAGCACCAGGGAAGCCAGGGTGGACATGGAGGCCGCCAGCACCAGCAAGAGCAGGAGCAACCCGACCCAGGACGGCAGGTACTGGTTGATAATCTGGGGCATAATCAGGTCCGGGTTGGGCTTGCCATTAAGTAAGGGCATCTGGTTGTTGAAAAAGAGGCGGCCAAAGGCACCCGTGAAATAGGCACCGGTGGCAATAATCAGGGCAAACAGGGTCGAGACCACCGTGGCCGGCCAGATAGAACGCTCATCCTTAATGGCATAGAACTTCTGCACCATCTGGGGCAGACCCCAGGGTCCCAGGCTGGTGAGAATCACCAGGGATAAAAGGGCAAACCAGTTAGGTCCCACCGGGGAAACCAGCCGGGGATTTATGGCTGCCAGGCGGCTGATGCCGGTGACCAGGCCGCCTATTGGTGGCGCGGTAATAACATAATAAATTAGAATAAAGACGCCGCCGATCATAATCAAGCCCTGGATGAAATCCGTCAGGGTGACGGCGATATAACCACCCAGGACAAGGTAGACGGCCGTCAGGGCGGCCATGGCGATGAGGGCGGTGGCAAAGTCAATCTGGAAGACCTGTTCAAAGAGGTAGCTCAAACCCATATATACTGAGGCGGAATAGGGAACAAGGAAAATAAAGATTAACAGCGCCCCTACCGTTCGCAGAGCCGGGCTGTCATAACGCGCTGCCAGGAACTCGGGCATGGTCATAGCATTTAGGCGCACCGTCATTTCCCGGGTCGGCCGCGCCAGCACCTTCCAGGCCAGGAAACTACCGATAAAGGCGTTGCCGATGACGATCCATAAATCCGAAAGGCCGAAACCCCAGCCCACCTTGCCTGCGTAGCCAATAAAAATAACGGCGGAGAAGTAGGTCGTCCCGTAGGCAAAGGCCGATATCCAGGGGCCCACGGTCCGGTTACCCAGGAAAAACCCGCCGACATCCCGCGATTTCTTCAAGCTGTAAAAACCGATAACGATAAGTACTGCAAAATATAAGCCCAAAATAAAAAACTTCATCCTGCCTTCCCCCCGTCCTGCCGTGAAGTTTAATGCCTTTACATATTCCACAACAAAGGTGAGAATCCTGCCGGGCCAGTTAAGTTTCTTACGATTTTACGCAGATGGCAAAGTTAATTGTAGAGGTTGCTGGAACCTCCTCATTATACCTTCGATGTATTTGGGGTTAATCTCTATCATAATGAAATTCCGGTTGAGGGCTTGAGCTACGTATCCCGTGGTCCCCACCCCGGCCATGGGGTCCAGGACGACGTCACCTTCCCTGGTCGAAGTAAGGATGATTCTCCGCAGCAGTTCAATTGGTTTTTGGGTTGAATGTAATTTCTTTCCATTCCCATCTTTCAATCTCTCCGATCCGTTACATATTGGTAGAACCCAGATATTAGCAGCAACTTTACCTATCCCAAATTCTCTAGCCAGTTCTTTATTAAAGGTATATTTTTTGGCCCTCCTGTCTTTGACTGCCCAGATTAGCGTCTCCGTGGCATTGGTAAATCTTACTCCCAGCCAGTTTGGCATAGGGTTGGTCTTGGCCCAGATAACATCGTTGAGTATCCAGTACCCCATGTCCTGCATAATCTTACCGATCCGGAAAATACTATGGTAAGTAGCAATTACCCAAATGGTAGCCTGGGGCTTCATTACCCTCTTTACTTCAGTAAGAATCCGGCAGATGAATTCATCATATTCTTCGAAAGACCCAAACTTATCCCAGTCATCATCAACACCTTCAACGACCGTGTTTACCGTCCATCTTCTTAGCTCTTTTTTAGGCAGCTGGAGAAAATATGGTGGATCCAGAAAGACTGTATCCACCGCTTCTGCCGGTATTTTCTTCAGCACCTCCAGGGCATTACCAAGAATAACCCTGTTCGTTATCTCTGGCAGGGAATAATTCGCTGCTTCCGGCCTATCGATGAGCACCATCCTTGATTACCATCCTGCATTGGCTTTTAGCATCTCAATTTCAATATGCTGGCGACCAAATTCTCCTGCTAAAACATTTAAACGCCTCTCCATTTTTTGATGTTGAGATGTATTTTCGGCACGGAGGTTTGCTATCTCTTCTTTTACCGACGCCATTTCCACCTTAAGCTCAGCTACATCTGCTTTTACCGCCGCCATCTCCGTTTTCAACTCGGCTACATCTGCTTTTACGGCTGCCATCTCCGCCTTTAACTCGGCTACATCTGCCTTGAGCGATACTAGTTCACCCTGAATTGCGCCCACTTCCTGTCTTAGATCCCTGACGGCATTAGCGGCCCATTGCATTTTTTCATTAAGACAATCAACACTTTTCTCCAGCGTTGACAAGCGCCTTTCAAAGACCTCTTCAAAAGCCTTTTGTCCTTCCAGGTTGGCTTTAACCATCGCCTGGATATTTTCCAGCATCAAAAGGACTTTTTGTTCCTCCACTTTTACCCCTCCTATAAAATCTTATCATGGCAGCTAAAGCCAGGCAAGAAAAAATGCACCCTGTCCTGGGTGCGAAGATATTATTTGCTTAATGCTGCCCGTACCTCCCCGGGACCTGGTAGTTCGAGCAGCCTCCTCACCAGTTCCCTGGCCTCGTGGTAAGCAATCTTATTTACAGTCTCTTTCATTGGTGGTATAAAAACAGGGCTCATGCTTATTTCATCCAGGCCCAGGCCAACCAGCAGGGGGGCGGCCTGAATTTCACTTGCCAGTTCACCGCACAAACCCACCCATTTGCCGTAACGGTGGGCCGCCTCAACGGTGACATCTATCAACCGCAGCACGGCAGGGTGACAGGCATCGTACATCCCGGCCACCCTTTCATTACCCCGGTCTACCGCCAGGGTGTACTGGGCCAGGTCGTTGCTGCCAATGCTAAAAAAGTCTACTTCCCGGGCCAGGACGTCCGCCATCAGGGCGGCTGCCGGAACCTCGATCATAATGCCTGTTTCTACGTGGCTAACGGTCAACCCGTTGGCCTCCAGTTCCATCCGGGCTTCTGCCATAATCTTTTTAGCCTGTCGTATCTCCTCCAGGGTGGTCACCATGGGGAACATAATCTTCAGGTTGCCGTAACTGGCAGCCCGGAGGAGGGCCTTCAACTGGGTCTTGAAAAGTTCCTGCCGGGCCAGGCAAAGCCTCAACCCCCGTAAACCCAGGAAAGGATTTTCTTCGTGGCCCAGGTTAAGATAGGGCAAGGGCTTATCACCGCCAATATCCAGGGTGCGGACCACCACCGGTTTCCCCTGGAAGGCTGCCACTACCTCTTTGTAAGCTTGAAATTGTTCTTCTTCTCCCGGAGGTTCCTCCCGGTTCATAAAGAGAAATTCCGTACGAAATAATCCCACACCCTCGGCACCATACTCCAGGGCCATTTTTACTTCCGCAGCGTTCCTGATATTGGCCGCCACTTCAATGTGCCGGCCATCCCTGGTCTTGGCCGGCCCTGAATATTTACTATCTCGCCAGCCTGCTTCCAGGACCGCCTTTTTCTTTTTATATTCCTCTAATAGCTCCCTGCCGGGGTTTAAGTAAACCACCCCGGCACTACCGTCGATAATGGCCAGGTCACCGTCTCTGGCCCGGTTCATGAGCCCCTGAACACCCAGGACGGCAGGTATCCCCAGGGCCCTGGCCACAATTGCCGTATGACTGGTAGGCCCTCCTACCTCAGTGGCAATCCCGGCTACAGTATTACGGGAAAAATTAGCTGTCAGGGAGGGAGTAAGTTCCCTGGCGACAATGATTGAACCAGCTTTCAGTTCCCGGGCCCGGCGCGAACCCCCCGCAAGATTGTCCAGCAGCCTGGCGGCCACATCCCTGATGTCCGCAGCCCTTTCGCGGAAATAGCCTTCATCCATGGCGGCAAAGGTCCTGGCGATTGCCGCGGCCGCTTCCTCTACCGCCCGGGCGGCATTTTTCTTCTCAACCTGGATTTTTTCCTTTACGCCGGCAATAAAAGTGGGATCGGTAAGCATCAAGATATGGGCGTTGAAAATGCCGGCCTCTGCCTCACCGATTTCTTGCCTTGTTTTGGCCGCCAGCTCTTCCAGGTCCCTTTTAGCCCGGCCAAGGGCTTCCTCCAGTCGCGTCAGCTCGACCTTGATTTCCTCCGGCCCATGTAAAAGATGGCTATTGTTGGTTTCTTCTTGTACTGGTTTTAGTTCTAGCAGATACACCTGCCCAATCCCTATTCCTGGCGCAGCGGCAATTCCTTTTAGCATATGGCCATCTCCTTTTAAGCAGTTACCCCGGCAGCTCTGCTTCGCCCAAACCTGCCTGCACCAGTGCCACCAGGGTAGCCAGGGCCTGGTCGGCATCTTCCCCTTCGGCACGGATGACCAGTTCGTTGCCGTATTTGGCTCCCAGGCCCATAACCGCCAGGATGCTCTTCCCGTTTGCCTCTTTACCGTCCCGCTGCAAGATAATATTTGCTGTAAAGCCATTGGCCGCCTGGACGAATACTGCTGCCGGCCTGGCGTGTAATCCGGAAGGGTTCTTAAGGATAACTCTGGCCTCTGGCATAAAGTCATCTCCTACCCTGAAAATAACTTCGCTCCAGGCTGGCATTGTTTTTCTCGCTCCAAACAAATGCCAGTCCGTTATTTTCATCGTTAAACCTGGCTTAACCGGCCAAACTGCACCATCTCCCTACCATCACCGTTTACACTCCGATTAATGAACTATAGTACCATAAAGTAAAATTTAACACCAGATATTTTCACCGCCAGTTTTTAATATCTCCCCAGTTCCGCCGCCGCCCGGTACATAGCCACAATGCTTGCCGGAGCTACGTCCGGCCCGATATGGTTGGCGGGCGCCAGGATATAGCCGCCGCCAGGAGCCAGCTCCTGCAAGCGTTTTTTAACTTCTTCCACCGCTGCCTCCGGGCCGGCAGGCAGGGCCTGCTGGATGTCAATGCCGCCTATAAAAGCAATATCCTTACCAAATTCCCGCTTAACGGCCGCCAGGTCCATCCCCACTCCCGGTTGTAAGGGGTGCAGCAGTTCAATGCCGGCTTCAATATAGCCGGGTATGAAGGGAGTAATAAACCCGTCGCTGTGGGCCAGGACATAAGTGCCGGGCGACTTGCTTTTTACTAAATTCACCAGCTTCCTGTACCAGGGCCGGAAGTATTTTTTAAACAGGTCAGGGGAAATAATCGGGCCGGCCTGGGAGCCGTAATCGTCACCTGGCAGTTCCAGGATATCAATATAGCCCCCTACTTCGTCCAGGTATACTTCCATTAGACCATAAATCGTATTGCCGATGTGATCAACCAGGCACCGGGCCAGGGCTTCATCCAGCAACATGTCAACCATGAACTGTTCGGTGCCGCGTAATTGCCCTGCTTGCTCGAGGAGGCCATAAGAACAAACCGAACGGGCCACTACCGCCAGTCCGACCTCCTGGTAGGACCGCGCCTTTTCCCTGGTCCCGGGAGCCGGCCGGTAATCGCGGGGATCAGGCCAGGGATAGTTTTCAATGTCTTTAATTGTAGCTCCGGCCAGGGTTGGCTGGGCATGGGAAAACCCGTTTACCTTTTCTAAAGTAAGCCCCCAGCCGTTCATGACTCTGGTACCATCCAGGCGTACCAGATCAGGTGTTGGTTGATAAACATAACGAAAATCTATCCCCAGGGCGTCCTGTACCCTTTCGTCCAGGTAGTTACACGTCTTAAACCCATCCTGGCGAAACGGTGGCCAGTCACTGGGCAAATCTAGATATTCAAGGAGCCTACGGTAAGCTTGATCATGGATATTGTAAGCGCTGCCGCCCAAAGCCAGTGGTACCCGGTCGGGTTCTTCGTGTTTTAAGGCTTTAATAACCCTTTCCCTGCTGTTCATACAGCAGCACTCCCCATATCTTCCGGTTTCAGGGTAGAGATCCCTTCGCGACCCCAGTCCTGAACCCGGTCAACTAAACTCGCCAGTGTTGCCCCTTTGCGATGGATAAATAATTCCAGCAACATCGGCAGGTTAACACCGGTTACCACAGCCCTGTTACCCGAAGTAACCATCTCCAGGGCTATATTGGCCGGGCTACCCCCGGCTACATCCACCAGGAGTAAAACCCCGTCACCTTGATCCAGCTCCGTAGCCAGTTCCCGGGCCTTTTCCCGGAAGGCATCAATCTGGTCTCCTGGATTTAAGGCCAGGGCCCGGACCTGTTCCTGGGAACCCAAAAGCATGGTTACTACATCCAGGACAGCCTCGCCGAGTTTCCCATGAGTCAATAATAATATGCCAACCAAAATATAATCCTCCCAGTTGAAGTCGGGTTGGAGGGGCCTGGAGTTTGCCTCCAGGCCCCGGGCAAGCTAAGTTAAAAGATTCTCAGTAAAGAACCCACGAGACCTACCACGATGGTAAAGCTAAGCAACTTCATGATCGACCAGTTGCGGAATTGATGCAGGTACCACACCAGCCCTACCCACAAAAGGGGTAAAAACTTGGGCATCATGCCGTCTAAGATGGACTGCAGGGTAGTCGCCTTTTGCTGTAAAGTCCACTGGATAGGAGTGGAAAGGGAAACAAAGGTGGCACTTAAAGCTCCTACTACAACGAGGCCTAAAATATTAAGGCTCCGGGTCACCCGCTCAATAGTCTGGGGAGTCAAAAATTCCGAATCTAAGACATTTACTCCCAGGCGATAACCTAAATTGATCCCGGTAGACATCATATACCAGGTCAGAGCAATCCAGGCGATGGCATAGATTACAGGTCCCAGGATATTGCCCTGCAAGGCCATGCTCATGGCAAAACTTAACAGGATGGCATTGACAGCACTGGCCCAGAGGGAATCCCCGATAGCTGCAAAAGGTCCCATAAGACCACTTTTAATAGCATTAATGGTTTCATCGGCTATTTCCTCCCCGGCAGCCTTCTGGCGTTCGATGGCTGCTATGGCGCCAATAATGGGACTGCCGATGGTCATCTCGGTATTGAAGAAAACCATGTGCCTTTTCAGCGCCGCACCTAGTTCCTCTCTACCTGGATAAAGCTTTTTTAGAACCGGCAACAGGCTCCACGCAAAGGCAATATGCTGCATGCGTTCCCAGTTCCAGGCCGAAGTATTGAAGAAAAGCCAGCGTAAAGTCACTGCCCGGAGGTCCTTCTTCGTTATTTCAGGTACCGCTTTGGCCGCTTGTTCCTGCATTTTTATGCCTCCTTCTGGCTAGTTTCGCTGGTATAAATCAAATTAATCAGGGCCAGCGCAACCCCTGCTACCGATACAGGTAAAATAGGTAGTTTCAAAGCAGCCACGGCCAGGAAACCCAGGAGGAAAAAGGCTATATAACGATTGTCTTTATTTAACATTTTGAGCAGGACGGCCATACCCAAGGCAGGGAGCATACCACCGATAACGGTTAAGGCTTTAGTTAGCCAGGCCGGGATGAGGGCTACCAGGTTATTGGCAATTGGTGCTCCGAAGTAGATAACCAGGAAGGCCGGTACAAAACGCAGGATAAAAGCTAAAATCTGGGGGGCACCCATTAACATAAAAGTAAGGCCGGGAATATTAGCCTTTTCAGCATACCGGTCGGCGGCATGGGCGAAAAATACCCCCACCGTGGCAAAGAGCTGCCAGGTAAAGGTACCTACCAGCCCCAGAGGGACGGCCAGGGTAACGGCAACCTCAGGTGACACTTTAGTTAACATTGCTAAAGCCGTGCCGACATAGCCGGCAAAATTCAAATCAGCCGCCATTGCCCCGCCGGGAGTAACAGCGCCAATATACAAGGCATTAATAGTAGCACCAATCATCATACCGGTAGGCAGGTCACCTAAAATCAATCCAACTAAAGTACCAGCAATCAGGGGACGCCCAAAAACATACCAGCCTATGGGTTGTCCTCCCAGCCAGGGGGTGGCAATCCATCCCAGGTACCCGACAAAGGCAATAGCTGCTGCCTGCCATAATTCCAACTTTAATCCCTCCTCTAAGCCTTTACTACCTTTTCCCACGTAAAACGGGTATCACCCGGAACAGTCTGAAAATATACTTCATAACCCATAGCTTTAATTTCTTTTAGAGCCGCCAGGCCGCTGGCATCCAGGTAAACGTTAGGAGTAATTTTGGTCCTGTCCGGCGTCTTGCCGGCATTGCCCATATTAATCTCCGGAGGAAACACGTTATTGTTATCCACACTGGCAATAAGCCTTTGTGCCACCTCCGGTGTCTTGACAATGAGCATGATCCGGTTAGCCTCGTCACTCCGGGCTAAAGCCTGGCTGGCTGCTTCCACATCATAGACACTTACCGGTATTCCCGGCGGCGCCGCCATTTTTAAAACTTTAGTCAGCATCGGGTTACGAGCACTGGCATCATCGACAACCATAATACTTTTGGCTTTAACATGGCCTACCCAAGCCGTAACTACCTGGCCATGAATCAAGCGTTCATCAATCCGGAACAAAACTACCACACTCAAGCCTTCTCAACACCTCCTTTCCCTTGTATCTCGAGCAGTCCTTTTTCCTTTCTCTCACCTCACCTCATAAAGAAATTTTTATCAACGTAACAATTCCTTAACATTGCAAGTTTCATGCCAGTCTTTAGGGTATCCAGGCCGGGAATAAGTGTTTAAAACACAAAGAAACACAAAAACCGCCACGGCAAACAATCAGCCGGGGTTACAGGCCCCGGCCTCATTGTC
Organism: Neomoorella stamsii; assembly: GCF_002995805.1. Lineage (GTDB taxonomy): Bacteria > Bacillota > DSM-521 > Neomoorellales > Neomoorellaceae > Neomoorella > Neomoorella stamsii. The sequence continues at coordinate 60,012 of NZ_PVXL01000031.1, read as the reverse complement.
CAGCCCGGCTCAAGTCTCCTGGAGAAATTGGACCACAAAGGCTATCTCACCAGCAGGGATAGTTATATTAAAATTCTTTTCCAGGCTGGCCAGGGCTTCGGCCACTGCCAGCCATTCCCGCGGGTAACGTCTTTTTATCTCTTCCTCCCCCGGCCAGAAACTACCCTGTTCGCCGGCCTGCAGTCTTTCCACCAGGCAACTCAAATGAACGGTCAGATTAATTATGTGATGGGGCAGCAACTGGCGCCCAAGGCTCTGGCTGAGTTGCCGTGTGATTTGCGAACAAAGGTTTAGCATTTTGCCCGGATCCAGAAAACGCAGGTACTGGGCCAGGACCGCCTCCAGTTCCTGAGGGGTAATTTCCAACTCACCGGCTGGTAACTGTAATAGTTCCTGCAAACGCCGGCGGCCTTGCCCCAGTAGCCATTCTTCCAGAGAAATAAAAGGTACATCCAGGATTTTCAGGTCAACGCTACCGATCACGGCTACCAGTTTCCCTTTTCCTTTTAGAGCCTGCCATCCCATCCCGCTGCCAATTACCTGGCCGTTCATATTAACGGTAACAATATTTATCTCCTCCCTGTCCCCCAGCCATTCCCTGATCATGGCCTTGATCCGGCGGGCCGCCCCTTCCCCTGTCAGGCAGGTGGCTATGATGATTTTATTCCCCTGCCCTTCCAGGGGCCAGTATTCTTCCGGGTAATGATACCTTCCTATTTCTGCTACCAGTTCATGCAGGGGAAACCTGCTGGCTTTACGCACAGCCTCGATAACCATCGCCGTCGTGACATTATCCAGGATGTGAATTTTAAGGCCCGTCCTTTTGGCAATGATTTCACCCCAGGAAATTAAAGGTTCCATATCCACCAGTAAGAGTACACCCCTTCCTCTATCAGCCTGGCGGACCACCCTGGTAGCTTCAATCAACCACTGCTGCGGTTCGCCCTCCAGGGGTACATCCAGGGCCAGGGCCGCACTGGTGCCTACCAGTTTATTGGCTACTTCCGCCATGCTGGTAGCCGTGCGGCTGCCGTGGGCCATGACGACGACCCCCACCGGTTCCCCTGCCGGTTCTTTTCCCTGCCTGCCTGCCCGGAACAACATGGCCAGAAATCCCGCTTCATCCGGGGGGAGGGCAAGGTTTAATCTCTTTTCAATTAAAGCCATGACTTTCCGGGCGACTTCTATCTCCCGGGGGTATTCCTTTGCAATCTCCTCCAGGTAGGGGTTGATAATTTCCTGCCCGGTCTTTAATCGCTGCCGGCAGGCGTTGAGATGCAGGGCCAGGGCCAGGAAAGTACTGGTGTCGACCTGCCCCGGCAAGTCTTCCCTGGCTATTTTAATGGCCTCCTGGGCCAGGACGATGGTATCCTGGCCAACCAGGCGCGCCAGCCGTAACCTGGCATTTTTCCAATCCTGGACTGTCTCTTTTAGGTAGCGGTGATAATATTCTTCCAGGGCCTGCCGGGCTCGCTTCCATTGAGCTTCACTTTTTATACCCTCAACCCCTTTAGCTTCCCTTTCTTTCTCCAGTAAAGTATAAAGGTCTGGTACCTGGCAAGCCGCAATAACCCCGGCTTCATCAGGTTCAATATACCATTCTTCTTCCAGGACCAGCCCGGCCAGTTCCTGGAGGTAGTTTTCTTCAGCAGCAGAGCGCGGCCGCACGTGGGGTGGCAGGCTGGCCGCTGTAATAACTACTTCCCTGGTACCCTTGCTGGTAGCATCCAGGAAGGCGCGGGCACAGGTTAAACGGATATCGTTAAATAGCTGGCCAATATTTCCCGGGCAATCATAGAGGAGCAGGGCGCGGATGGCATCAGCAGTAACCTTTAAAGGCCGGCCAATCTGCCGGCTTTCATTCGCCAATAGTTGCTTTAGAAGCAATAACCTTTCGGCCAGTGGGCGCTCGGCCAGGGCCGGGATGTTGATCACTACCGGAAAGCGCCGGTAAAAGGTGGCCAGTAAGGAAGAATGGGGGTCGGCAGTAGTAGCGCCGATAACCAGGGTGGTGCAGGATCGGTAGCTCCCGGTTTCTCCTAAACGCCGGTACTGGCCGTTGTCCATTAAATAAAAAAGCATTTCCTGGCCTTCCGGGGGCAGGCGGTGGATCTCATCCAGGAAGAGGATACTTTTATGGGCGGCATCTACCAGGCCAGGCTTTTCCTGGGTGGCCCCGGTGAAGGCGCCTTTAACATGGCCAAAAAGGTGGCTCATGAGCAGCTGGGGGTTATGGGCATAATCAGCACAGTTGAAGGTCACCAGCTGGGCCTGGCCGGTAACTCGCCCCAAAGTTTGGGCGTACCTGAACATAGTCCGGGCAAAAAGGGTTTTGCCGCTGCCGGTAGGGCCGATAAGGAGAGTATGCAAGCCGTGAGGCGGGTAAAGGAGGGCGGCCCGGGCCTGCTCCACGGCTACTTTGAGGCTTGAATTCCAGCCCAATAGACTGGCAAACGGATTCATTTCGATTTCCTGGACTGCCATCCTTCCGGTATCTTCCCTGCCATTCCTGGCCTTACTCTCTTCCCAGTATTGCCTGGTGACAAACCTTACCGGCCGGCCGGGAAATTTAACCACCAGCCCTTCCTTGACCAGGTAATTAAGGTCGCCGCTGGCATTGCTGCGGGTTATGCCTGCCTCCTGGGCCACTTCCTGAGCCGTAAAGCCTATTTCCAGTTGACCTGCCGGCGCTTTTTCCTGGCAGAGCCTGGCCAGGGCTAACAATACTTTCTTCTTGCGTTCCATTATCTCCCGCTCCCCGCCCTAAAACACTTTAAAACACTATTATAATGTATTAATGTAGCTTATTTTCAGGCTGAGAGCAAGAACATTTTGAAATAAGCGGGAGAACTCAAGTAAGGAAAAGTCACTGGTAAACTTTCACATCCCCGTAAAAAATGGTATAATTACCATGGTGAAAAGTTGAAAGAGACCTAAAAGATTATCCTCAAGCTGGGGAAAGGGCAGGAGATACCCGTTGAGGTTACCGGCTTTTTTAAAAAAGTATTTTTGGGACGTGTCCTTTGACAGCCTGGATAGTTGGAATGAGTCATATTTTATCCTCGAGCGATTGCTGGAATATGGGGATACTAGAGCCATCCGGTGGGTTATGAGACAGTACAGGGATGAAGAGCTCCTGGAAGTAATCAAGACGAGCCCTAGATTGTCCGCTAAAACCGGTAACTTCTGGCGCTGTTACTACCATTTGCAGGAGGATGACCTCAGGTGTTTACGTCCGCCCTCCCACCGCAGGGACAGGAGGCACTGGAATTATTAAGCTCTACCGGTTTACTGCAAAATTTTTACCTGGCCGGCGGTACGGCCCTGGCCTTACACCTAGGACATCGCCTTTCGGAAGACCTGGATTTCTTTTCGCCATCTCCTGTAGATACTTTAATGCTTAAACAAAGGCTCGATGAGTTGGACGACTTTCAGTTATTGGGGGAAAGGTGGGGCACCTTGCACGGGATTTTCCGGGGAACTAAAGTTAGTTTTCTGTATTACCGGTATCCCCTTCTCTTTCCCATTGCTACGTTCAGGGGTTGCCCGGTGGCATCCCCTGAAGATATTGCCCCTATGAAAATAGAAGCCATCGCCTCGCGGGGCAGCAGAAAGGACTTTTATGACCTGTATTTTATTGCCCGGGAAATTGCCGACCTGCGCCAGTGCTTGGAATTCTACAAGCGCAAGTTTGCAGGGACCAACTTTAACTTGTATCACGTGCTGAAAAGCCTGACCTATTTTGCCGATGCCGAAAGGGAAAAAGAACCGGTACTCCTGCGCCGGGTAAGCTGGAACCAGGTAAAAGAATATTTCGAGGAAGTAGTACCGCCTCTATTGACGGCTATAAACTAAAACCCCTATGTCGCCGTTCAAGCAATCGAAGTCTTCGATACTTGAAGGTGCTGAGGAGGAGGCTCCTGTTTTATATACCCGTACGGGAAAAGCGCCGTTACAACCAAAAGTTTTACCTGGCATAATAATAGAACTGGAGATAATATTTTTGAGGCAGCCGTTCTGTAATAATTTAGAGATTTCCCAGCCAGGATAAGAAAAAAACCCGGACCTGTTATTAAAGTCCGGGCGCTATTATATGCTGTAGATTCCCGCAAGAATCTTCCTGGCCCGCTCCAGGGCCTTAGCTACAGCGGCGGGGGCGGGACCGCCGGGGAGAACGCGGCCCTTCACGCAGGCTTCCACCGTTATGTAGTTAAAGATGTCTTCCGAAAAATAAGGTGAAAAGGACTGCCACTCGGCCAGGGTGAGGTCCTGGAAGGACTTGCCCTGTTCCAGGCAGTGCAGCACCAGAGACCCCACCACGGCGTGGGCCTCGCGGAAGGGTAAACCTTTGCGCACCAGGTATTCGGCCACGTCGGTGGCAGCGGCAAACCCCCGGGCCGCCTCTTCCCGCATCCGCTCAACCCGGAATCTGGCCGTGGCCAGCATGGGGGTGAAGACCATGAGACACCCCTTCACCGTATCCAGGGCGTCAAAGAGGGCTTCTTTATCCTCCTGCAGGTCCTTGTTGTAGGCCAGAGGTAAACCTTTCAGGACCGCTAGCATGCCCATGAGGTGGCCGTACACCCGGCCCGTCTTCCCCCGCACCAGTTCAGCCACGTCAGGGTTTTTCTTCTGGGGCATCATGCTGGAGCCGGTGCTGTAGGCGTCGTCCAGCTCGATAAAGCCGAATTCCTCGCTGGACCAGAGGATTATTTCTTCGGCCAGGCGGCTTAAGTGCATCATGATGAGGGAAGCTGCCGCCAGGAATTCCACCACAAAATCGCGGTCGGCCACAGCATCCAGGGAGTTGACGCTGATCTCTTTAAAGCCCAGTTCCCGGGCCACCATCTCCCGGTCAATGGGGAGGGTTGTCCCTGCCAGGGCGCCGGCGCCCAGGGGCATGACATCTACCCGCGCCAGGCACCCGTCTAAACGCTCCTGGTCGCGGTAGAACATTTCAAAGTAGGCCAGCAGGTGGTGGGCCAGGGTGACGGGCTGGGCCTTCTGCAGGTGGGTATAGCCGGGCATGATGGTGTGCAGGTGCTCAGCCGCCAGGTCCACCAGGACCTTTTGCAGGCCGGCCAGGAGTCTTTTTACTTCTGGAATTTCTTCTTTTAAATACAGGCGCAGGTCCAGGGCCACCTGGTCGTTGCGGCTGCGCGCCGTGTGCAGCTTTTTCCCGGCCTCGCCGATCCGTTCCGTGAGCAGCTTTTCTATGTTCATATGGATGTCTTCAGCGCCCACATCAAAGGTTACCCGCCCGGCCTCTATGTCGGTCCGGATTTCCTCCAGCCCTTTAATAATGGCCTCGCCCTCGGCCGGGGTAATGAGCCCCACCGCTGCCAGCATCCTGGCATGGGCTATGGAGCCGGCTATGTCCTGCCGGTAAAGGCGCTGGTCGAAGCTGATGGAGGAATGGAAGTCCTCCACCAGGCGGTCGGTTGTCCTGGTAAAGCGTCCGCCCCAGAGCTTCATAGTGATACTCCCTTTGTTCATTAATTCAAAGCTGACATTTGTTTTTCGCTCACTCCCTGACCCTTGTGGAGCGGTCTATGGCTCAACCTCCGGCTCGGGCGGGGTTCCCGGCCTATTCGGCGTCCTTGCCTCAAAGGCCGGCCTCGGACCTCCTGTCCTCGGCCCCGCCCTCGCTCTACGGTTTCGCCAAGACCGCTTTACCGCTCGGGCCAAGTCGTTCGCTCCTAACAAATATCAGCCTTCGAAGTACTACCTCAAACCCGCCTTTTTTTCCATCAGCGCCCGGACTTTCAAAGGCAGGCCGAAGAGGTTGATAAAGCCGGCGGCATCCTTGTGGTCGTAATCGCCGCCGGCGCCGAAGGTCACCAGGTCTTCGCTGTAGATAGAGTAGGGTGATTTAACTCCTGCCGGAGTACAGTTACCCTTGTACAGCTTCATGCGCACGGTGCCGGTGACCGTTTCCTGGGTGCTGTCCACAAAGGCGTCCAGGGCCTTTTTCAGGGGCGAGAACCAGTTGCCGTCATAGACCAGCTCTGAGTATTTGGCGGCCACAATTTCCTTGAAGTGCATGGTCATGCGGTCCAGGGTGAGGGCTTCCAGCTCCCGGTGGGCAAGGTAAAGGACGGTACCGCCGGGGGTTTCATAGACGCCCCGGGATTTCATGCCCACCAGGCGGTTTTCCACCATGTCGGCGATGCCGACGCCGTTGGCCGCCGCCAGGTCGTTCAATTTTTCTAGGATGGTCACGGCGTCCAGCCTTTCCCCCTCCACGGCCACCGGGATGCCCTTTTTAAAGTCAATAGTCACATAAGTGGGTTTATCCGGGGCCTGTTCCGGCGGGGTAATGATTAAATAGAGGTCGTCCTGGGGTTCGTTCCAGGGGTTCTCCAGGTCGGCGCCTTCGTGGCTCAAGTGCCAGAGGTTGCGGTCCATGCTGTAGGGCCGGTCTTTGGTGACCGGTACCGGGATGCCCCGGGCGGTGGCATAGTCAATGGCCTCTTCCCGGGAGCGAATGTTCCAGAGGCGCCAGGGGGCAATGACCTTCAAATTGGGGTTTAACGCTTTAACTCCCAGTTCAAAGCGCACCTGGTCATTACCCTTGCCGGTAGCGCCGTGGGCTACGGCGGTGGCGCCTTCCTTTTCCGCCACCTCTACCAGGCATTTGGCAATAAGGGGCCGGGCAAAGGAGGTACCCAGGAGATACTTGCCTTCATAAATGGCCCCGGCCTTTAAAGTTGGCCAGATATAATCTTCAACGAACTCCCGCTTTTTATCGAGGATGTAGATTTTGCTCGCCCCGCTCTTGATGGCCTTTTCCTCCAGGGGCGCCAGTTCCTCGCCCTGGCCAAGATCAACGGCCATGGCAATAACTTCGTAGCCGTAGGTTTCTTTGAGCCAGGGGATAATAATGGAAGTATCCAGCCCGCCGGAATAGGCGAGGACTACCTTTTCCGCCACAGGAAAGACTCCTTTCGCTTTAATTGTAGCGCAACAAAACCAGGCGGGTTGGCCGCCTGCCTGCATTCTGGCCGTCCTTACCCGCTTGGGCCCTTCCCTGCTTCAACCCATCAGGGCTGCCATAATAGCCTTGTGCGCGTGGAGGCGGTTTTCGGCTTCATCAAAGACGGCCGATTGGGGACCGTCGATCACTTCGTCGGTAATCTCTTCGCCCCGGTGGGCCGGCAGGCAGTGCATGACCATGGCGTCAGGTTTGGCCAGTTTTAATAGTTCGCTGTTAAGCTGGTATTTCTGGAAGGCCTGGCGCCGCTTCTCCGCCTCGGCTTCCTGGCCCATGCTAGCCCAGACGTCAGTGTAAAGGATGTCGGCGCCTTCAACTGCTTCCCGGATATTATTGGTGACGGCAATGTGGCTGCCGTTTTCAGCGGCTATACGCCGGGCTTCTTCTACCACCTGAGGCAGGGGTTCATAGCCAGACGGGCAGGCGATGGTCACATTGAGGCCCACTCTGGCGCCGCCGTACATGAGGGAATGGGCGACGTTATTGCCATCGCCGATAAAGGTAAGGTTTAAACCTTTAAGCTTCCCTTTCCACTCGCGGATGGTCATGATGTCCGCCAGGGCCTGGGTGGGGTGCAGCAAATCCGTCAGGCCGTTGATGACGGGGATGGTGGCGTGGGCCGCCAGTTCCTCTACATCCTGGTGGGCAAATGTGCGGATCATTATGCCATCCAGGTAACGAGACAGGACCCGGGCCGTATCGGCAATGGTCTCACCACGGCCCAGCTGGAGGTCGTCTTTGGTCAGGAAAAGGGCATAGCCGCCTAGCTGGTACATGCCTACTTCAAAGGCCACCCGGGTTCGGGTGGAACGCTTGGTAAAGATCATGCCCAGGGTTTTGCCGGCAAGCAGTGGGTGTGGCTCCCCTCTTTTAAGTTTGGCCTTGAGTTCATCGGCCAGGTCCAGGAGGTAAAAGATCTCCTCGCTGGTAAAATCCTTCAGGGAGATGAAGTCACGGCCTTTGAGACCCTTTGCCAGGTCGTTCATTAAAAACCTCTCCTTTCGTTTAATGTTTAATGTTTTGTCCTTGTTGCTTAATGCATCCCTTGCCCCAGAACTTCCTGTAAGGCTTCCTTTAAAATAGCTATGGCCCGGTCGATTTCGTCCTTACTTATAGTCAGGGGGGGCAGGAAACGCAGCACGTGGCCGTGGAGGGAGTTAATGAGCAAACCCCGCTCCTGGCAGGCAGCCACCACGGCATCAGCGGGGCCGTCAATTTCTATTCCCAGCAGGAAGCCGCGGCCCCTTACTTCTGTTAACTGGGGAAATTCCCGGGCCAGCCTCTCCAGCTCCTGGTAGAAATATTCTCCCAGAACCCGGGCATTTTCCACCAGGCCCTCTTCCAGCAGGGCCTTAAAGGCGGCCACCCCGGCGGCCGTAGCCAGGGGATTACCGCCAAAGGTGGAGGCATGGTCCCCGGGGCCAAAGGCAGCGGCTGCTTTTTCTTTGGCCAGCATGGCGCCGATGGGCACCCCGCCGGCCAGGGCCTTGGCCAGGGTCATAATGTCGGGCTCCACCCCATAATACTGGTAGGCGAAGAGATAACCCGTGCGGCCCAGGCCACACTGCACTTCGTCAAAGATAAGTAAAAGTCCTTCATCGTCGCAGAGGGCCCGCACCGCCTGGAGGTAATCTTTATTGGCCGCGTAGACGCCGCCTTCCCCCTGGACCGGTTCCAGCATGACGGCGCAGGTCCGGGGACCTACCGCTGCCCGCAGGCTGGCAAGGTCATTGAAGGGGACGTATTTAAAGCCTGCCGGCAGGGGAGCAAAACCGCGGTGGAATTTCTCCTGGCCGGTAGCCGTCAGGGTAGCCAGGGTACGGCCGTGGAAGGAACGGCGCATGGTAATAATCTCGTAGCTTTCCGGCCCCCGGTGTTCCTTGGCATACTTGCGGGCGAGTTTAATGGCCGCTTCATTGGCCTCCGCGCCGCTGTTGCAGAAAAAGACTTTATCCAGAGCTGAATTTTCCACCAGCAATTGCGCCAGCTCAACCTGGGGCTCAATCCAGTAAAGGTTGGAGCAGTGGATGAGCTTCCCCACCTGCTCCCGGATGGCCGCCACTACCCGGGGGTGGCAGTGCCCCAGGGAGTTAACTGCCAGGCCACCCACAAAGTCCAGGTACTCCCGGCCGTCGGCATCCCAGACCCAGGCTCCCTCACCCCGCACCAGGGCCAGGGGGTAGCGCCCGTAGGTACGCATCACATATTTTTCCCCCAGAGCGATAAGAGCCGCATTATCCATTTCCGGCACCTCCTGCCTCCGACTTTCGTTTTACCCCGGTACTACCATGGTCCCCACGCCGGTATCGGTGAATATCTCCAGCAAAATAGAGTGGGGTATGCGCCCGTCAATAATATGGGTTTTCTTAACGCCGCCCTCCAGGGCGCGGATGCAGCAGTTGACCTTGGGGATCATGCCGCCGGTAATAACGCCCTGCCGGATGAGTTCCGGCACCCGGCCAACCTCCAGGGCGGAAATTAAAGAGCCGGGATTATTGCGATCCGCTAAAATCCCCTCCACATCCGTCAGGAGGACCAGTTTATCGGCCTTCAAAGCCACGGCCAGTTCTCCCGCCACCAGGTCGGCGTTGATATTATAGCTTTCACCCTCCGGGCCCACGCCGATGGGGGCCACCACGGGGATGTAACCTTCGGCGATGACGGTTTCAATAATGCCGGGATTTATTCTTTCCACCCGGCCGACAAAGCCCAGGTCCAGGTCAACCTCCGCCCCATCTTCCTGCTGGATATGGGCCAGCTGCTTCCTGGCTTCAATGAGATTGCCGTCCTTGCCGCAGAGGCCGATGGCCTTGCCGCCGTAACGGTGGATATTGGTGACAATTTCTTTATTAATCTTCCCCACCAGGACCATTTCCACAATCTCCATGGTCTCGGCGTCGGTTACCCGCTGGCCCTGGATAAACTCCGACTGCTTGCCCAGGCGCTTGAGCATCCCGGTAATTTCCGGCCCCCCGCCATGGACAATCACCGGCCGCATGCCCACCAGGTGCATAAGGACGGCGTCCTGCATAACAGCCCTTTTCAGGTCACAGTTGGTCATGGCATGGCCGCCATACTTGATCACTACCGTTTTGCCGTAGAACTGGCGGATATAGGGCAGGGCTTCGATGAGGATGCCCGTCTTTTCCAGGGGCGAAAGGGTCATCTCCCGGTCCCTCCTCTCCTTAAGTCCGGTAGGAAGCATTGATCTTCACATAGTCATAGGTCAGGTCGCAGCCCCAGGCGGTGGCTGTGGCCGTTCCCTGATTTAAATCCAGAGTAATGGTGATTTCCTCTTCCCGTAAGATGGCCGCCGCCTTCTCTTCACTAAAGGGCAGGGGCTCGCCGTCCATGGCCATCTGCTCGCAGCCGGCCCGGCTTTCCAGGTAAATGTCCACTCTCTCCGGGTCGATCTCTGCCCCGGAGTAACCGGCAGCACAGAGAATGCGGCCCCAGTTGGCATCGGCGCCAAAGATGGCGCTCTTCACGAGATTAGAGCCGGCCACGGCCCGGGCAACAATACGGGCTTCAGCCTCGCTGGCCGCCCGCCGCACTTCCACAGTGATGAGTTTGGTCGCTCCCTCACCATCCCGGGCAATCAGGCGGGCCAGGTGACGGCAGACGTACTCCAGGCCGGCGCGGAAGGCGGCGTGATCTTCAATGGTCAAGGGGGCGTTGCCGGCGCAGCCATTGGCCAGGATAACGGCCATATCGTTGGTGCTGGTGTCGCCGTCTACCGTTACCATATTGAAGGTCCGGTCTACCACTGCCCGTAGGGCCTGGTCCAGGTCATGCTGTTCCATGGCAGCATCGGTGGTTAAAAAGCAGAGCATGGTTCCCATGTTGGGGTGGATCATGCCGGAACCTTTGGCTATGCCGGCGATGGTTACCGTCGCCCCGCCGAGGGGCAACTGGACGGCAATTTCCTTCTTCCTGGTGTCGGTAGTCATAATAGCCGCCGCCGCATCGCTGCCGCCATCTACTGCCAGCTTTTCTACCGCTGCCCGGATGCCGGCGCTAATCTTATTCATGGGCAGGGGCACGCCAATCACACCGGTGGAAGCCACCACCACCTGCCAGGGTTCGCAGCCTATGGCTTCAGCCGTAATAGCTGCCATTTCCCGGGCGTCCCGGTAACCTCGCTCCCCAGTGCAGGCGTTGGCATTGCCGCTGTTGCAGACAATGGCCCGGGCTATCCCGGTTTTGAGATGCTCTTTAGTAACTATCAGGGGTGCTGCCTTGACGCGATTCCTGGTATAGACGGCTGCCGCCGCCGCCGGTACTTCGCTGACAATCAGGGCCAGGTCCTTCTTTTCCTTTTTTAAGCCGGCATGGACACCGGCGGCCACAAAACCCTGGGGGGCGGTAATGCCGCCGTCAACCTTCTGGATGTCTCCAGTCATCTCTTCCTTCCTCCGTATTTAAGGACATAGTCCCGGTGCGGCCAGGGCCATGGTTTCCGGGAAACCGCACATGAGGTTGAAGTTTTGCACCGCCTGGCCGGAAGCGCCTTTGGTCAGGTTGTCAATGGCGCTGGCGACCACCACCCGGCCGGTGCGGCCGTCCACCGCCAGGTTGATATGGCAGTTGTTGCTGCCATACACCCAGCGGGTATGGGGCCACCTGCCGGGCGGCAGGAGATAGATAAAGGGTTCCCCGGCGTAAAAATCCTGGTAAACCTGCCGGAGTTCTGCTTCCGTTGCCGGCCGGGCCAGGGTGGCATACATGGTGCTTAAAATCCCCCTGCTGATGGGCAGGAGGTGAGGGGTAAAGGATACCTTAACCTCCATCCCCGCGAGAGCGCTCAGTTCCTGCTCGATCTCTGGGGTGTGGCGGTGACCGGCCACACCGTAGGGGTTAATATTTTCATTGCACTCCACAAACAGGCTGGTAACTTTGGCCTCCCGGCCGGCCCCGGACACGCCTGATTTGGCATCGACAATAATGGTTGCCGGGTCGATATAACCGGCCTTGAGCAGGGGCGCCAGGCCTAGAATGACGCTGGTGGGGTAGCAGCCGGGGTTGGCGACCACCCGGGCCTGCCGGATGGCTTTTCTATGGATTTCGGGCAGGCCGTAAACGGCCCTGGCTGCCAGCTCAGGGTTACCGTGGGGGACTTTATACCATTCTTCGTAAGTTTTGGCCTCCCGGAAGCGCAGGTCGGCTCCCAGGTCGATGACCCTGACGCCTTTCTCCAGGGCCCGGGCGGCCACCGGCACGGCGTGGCCGTGGGGCAGGGCGATGAAGACCACTTCCACCCGTTTCAGGACCTCTTCCGGGGTTAGATCTGCACAGGGAAGGCCGGTATAGCCGGTGAGGGCCGGGTAAACGGCCGCCATATCCTCACCGGCATAACTCCGCGAGGTAAGGGCCACCAGCTCTACTTGCGGGTGCCGGCTTAAGATGCGGACTAATTCGGCTCCGGTATAGCCGGTGGCGCCGATAATGCCTGCTTTGACCAAGGGTGGGAACCTCCTTGAGTGATGTTATAATTATACAATAGAAATGCATATTAATGCAATAGCATGGGTAAAATTTTACTTTATCTTAACATTGCATTGACAAGAGTTGCCAGGAGTCATAAGATAAATGGTGGACTTTATACGCCGATAAATTCTGTCATAGTCATACCGGTGCCTGGTGAAAAGGTGCAACCTGGAGGGGAAAGGAATTTTATGTCTGAATGGCAGCGCAACCTCTATCTCCTGGTCATCATTCAACTGCTGGCGACAAGTACCTTCCAGATTGTCACTCCCTTTTTACCCTTCTTTGTTGCCGAGCTGGGGGTTACCGATCCCCGCTCCCTTAAAGCCTGGTCCGGCATCCTCCTTGGCGTCAACGCCCTTTTTTCCGGCTTGATGTCACCTTTCTGGGGTGCTCTGGCCGACCGTTACGGCCACAAGCCTATGCTGGTCCGTTCGGCAGCCAGCGTTGCCATCTTTACTGTATTACCTGCCTTCGTTACCAGCGCCTATCAACTGTTAATCTGCCGCATCCTGATGGGTGTCTTCAGCGGCTTTTCCTCTGCTGCCCTGACCCTGGCCGCCAGTACCACCCCGGAAAACCGCCTCGGGTTTGCCCTGGGCTGGCTGCAAACCGGGCAGGTCCTAGGCCTGGTACTGGGACCTTTAATTGGCGGCGTCCTGGCTGATATTTTTCCCTTCCGGGTCGTCTTCATGCTGGCCGGGTTGCTGGCCATAACCGGTACCATCCTGGCGGCCACCCTGGTCCATGAAGACTTTCACCCACCTGTGCGGGCAGCAGCCAAAAACACTGAAAAGAGCAGCTTGATCGGGCTGCTCTCCTGGCCGCTAACTATTTATAGCCTGTTTGTCGTTATCTTCCTGTCCCAGTTTGCCACGCGGGGGGTTGAACCCCTGATGCCCCTCTATGTGCGAGAACTGTCTGCCGGGAGCTCCAATTTTAATACCCTGGTAGGCCTGGTGGTGGCGGTGACGGGGCTGGCCCAGGTAATAGCCGTTACCATCCTCGGTCGCCAAGCCCCTTACTGGGGCTACAAACGCTGCCTCCTGGCCTGCCTGGCCGGTTCGGCTTTGTTTTACTTCCCCCAGGCCCTTGTCGGCCAGGTCTTCCCCCTCATCAGCCTGCGTTTCTTCCAGGGCCTTTTCCTGGGGGGCCTGTTGCCCATGGCCAATTCCCTCATCGGCCTGTTTACCCCGCCTGAAAAACGGGGCCGGGTCTATGGCCTTACCCAGAGCGCTTTCTTCCTGGGCAACTTCTCCGGCCCCCTGGCCGGTGGCTTCTGGGCCGCCCTCTTTGGCCTGCGATCGGTTTTTTACGCCGCCAGTATCCTCCTGTTCCTCAATTTCATCTGGGTGTGGCGGGAAGTGCGGGAACCGCAAACAGCCTTAAAAATAAGCAGCGGCAAGTGAAGGATCGGCAACCTTCTAAGCCTTGCCTGCCAACAGGTCCAGGTGACCTTTCAAAACATAACCCACCCGGCCGCTTTTGGTCTTTACCCGCCAGTAAGAAGGTTCCCCCGGTTTTAACCAGGACAGCAGGTCCTCATCCTCCAGGACAGCTACCTCCTCCCCGGCCGCTAGATTAAGCCGGTCAGCATACTTATTCCCCTGGCGCTCTTTAAGGCTGGTAGCTTTATTTACCCTGCCTACGGCCATGACCATGGCCCCCCAGGCCGGTTCCCAACGATAGGTGTGGGTTACCGTCCGGCTCTGGATTTTCGTCCGGGGACCGGTTGCTGTCGGGGCCAACCAGAGGGTCTGGCTGCTAATGGTTTTAATGGCCAGCCGCCCCTCTTCCCGGGTAAAGTCCGTCGTCACCTGTTCGCTGACCCCCTGCCAGCCTTCGCCCTGGTCCAGCCATTTTTTATGCCAGCGTTCTTCATTGCCGGCAACTTTACGCCAGATTTCCTGCAAACCTTCCCCCTGCCAGGTATAAAGGGCATAAAAGCTGCTCAAAAAATAGGCACCGAAGCGCTCGTCCAGGAGTTCCCGGATTAAAATGGCATTGCGTCCGGCCTCCAGCTGGACCACCTTTACTTCCTGCAGCGGCAAGGTATCGATGCAGTCCAGCATTACCGGCTGGCTTCCCGGGGTGCTGAAGATACCCAGCAGGCCCCGGTCTTTGGATAAAGTAACGCCGATAATCTTTTCCGTCCCTGCCGCTGGGGCAATATCCCCTTCAGCCTGCAGGTGATAGACTTCTGGCTTACGGCCTTCGGCCAGTTCCCTTAATATTTCCCTGCCTTCCTTGCTGTTCTGGCCCATAACGGCCAGGGCCCGGGCTTCATAAACATTGACCTGCCCGGTTGCCGTCCGTTGCCAGAAGACAAAGGCTGCCACAGCCAGGATAATTAAGGCCCGCAACCAGCGCCAGCGACTACCCATGTCCCCACCCCCATCCTTTTAAATCTTTATGCACCAGGATGGCGGGTATGAATAGTGCTGGTAAATTCCTCTTTAATTCGCTGCAACAAATCCCTGTCAAGCATGACATCCGCCGCCGTCCAGGCCAGGGCCGTGGCAGCCAGGATGACAACCCGCCGCCCGGCCTCACCCCGGACTGCCTGGGCAAACTGGCGGCTGTGGGGCACCAGTTTGCCGGCATTCAGGGAAAGGTAGGGGTGGATGGCCGGCACCACCTGGCTGACGTTCCCCATGTCCAGGGAACCGCGGCTATTGCTGGGGAAGCCGGAATCGATTACCCCCAGCTCTTTCACGTTGTCTCGCCAGGCTGCGGCCAGGGCGCGATTGGTCAGCATGGGTTCATAGGAAGGTTCGTAGTTGTGGTACCAGTAACGGCTGCCGGTTGCCAGGGCTGCCGCCGTGGCGCAATTTTCCACCCGCTCGATAACCTTATTTAAGGCCCCCCGGGTACGGGCCCGGAGGTAAAAACGGGCCACGGCGCGTTCGGGAATGATGTTGGGCGAAGTCCCCCCCTCGGTAATAATGCCCTGGACGCTGGCGCCGTCTTTAAGGTAGGGGCGCAGGCTATTGATATGATTGAATAACTGGATGACCGCTTCCAGGGCATTAATACCTTCCTCCGGGCTGGAGGCAGCATGGGCCGCCCGGCCCTCAAAAACGAATTCCAGGGCTTCCAGGGCCAGGGAACTTACTTCCACGGTATTGGTATCCCCGGGGTGGAACATCATGGCCGCATCCAGGTCGTCCAGGGCGCCCTGGCGAGCCAGCACCACCTTGGCCCCCCGGGTTTCTTCGGCCGGTGTACCTAAAACGACAATGGTCCCCCGGAGTTCTTTAATTATGGTTGCTAACCCTAAGGCCGCCCCGAGGCTGGCAGCAGCTATCAGGTTGTGGCCACAGGCATGTCCCAGCCCCGGCAGGGCGTCGTATTCGGCCAGTAGGGCCACCCGCGGGCCGGAACGGCCAGCCAGCTCGGCCCTGAAGGCAGTCGGCAGCTGGCATAGGGGCCTGGTAATCTTAAAACCCCGTTCCGCCAGGATGCCTGTCAGTAGCTCTACGGCAAAATACTCCTGGTTGCCCGGTTCCGGGTGATCATAAATAGCTTCGGCTACATTGATAATCTGTTCTTTTAAGGATGCAATGGCCCGGGCAATTCTTTCTTTGACGGCAAGCATATATGGACCCCTTGCAGTAGTAGATTAGATTTACGGCCAGGGGAAATAATACAACCTGAAGGAGGTACTCCATATGACCCTGGCAACCTGCAACCGGCATTGCTCCTATTTAAACCATGGTGCCTGTGAGCTGGCCGGAATCCTGGAACAGGGCCAGCCTTTCCTTTGCCCTTACCGGCACCGGGAAACGGCCGCCCTTACCGGGGAAGTAAGCTTTCCGCCGGCCGGACTGCCTCGCAGCTTCGCCACTCCCCCTCATTACCGCTATCCCGGAACTAATCCAGTACGTAGCGGCAGCCGCTCTTCCCAGGGGATCAGCGCCCCGCTGGAACTGGGTGTGAGCTAAAGGACCTGCTGCCCGTCAACCCTGAGCCGGGGCTGCAGGAGAATACCGTCCAGGTGGCTGGGAGCTTCTACCTGGCCGCCAAAGGTACTGTTATCGCCCAGGGCAATATGTACGGTACCCCGGACCTTCTCATCTTCCAGGACGTTGCCTGTCAGCCTGGCCAGGGGATTTAGCCCTATGCCCAGCTCGGCGATGTTGCGGCTGGCCGGGCCATAGCGGGTGAAAATATCTTCTAGCAGGCGGGCTTCCCGGCCGCCGCCGACCGCAACGGCCTGCCCTGCTTCAACTTTAATCCGCAGGGGCTTCTCTAAAACGCCGATCCCGGCCAGGGCCCCGTCAATAACCAGGAGCCCCGCCGCCGTACCTTCCACCGGGGCAATATAAGCCTCCCCCGCCGGCAGGTTACCAAAGCTGCCCGGCCGGCGGTAGAGGCCGGTATCGGGGTGACCCTGGCGGCCGGCAATACTAAAGGTAAGATCCGTCCCTGCCGGCGTCGTCAGGTGGACCTCCCGGCCGCGGGTCAGAATGGCCGCATAATGCTCACAGTCTGCGGCCAGGGCCGTATAATCGACGGCCAGGGTACGTTCCAGCATATCAGCTGTAGCGCCGGGCAAGGAGGCTATGCGGGCGCCGGCTGCGTTAGCCTCCCGGCGGGCGCGGGTATGGGACAGGGATCTGGAGGTAGCCAGGACGGCGACCTGGCTTTGCCGCATGGCCGCCGCTACCATGGCCGGCGGTTCCTGGCCGTGGTTATCCCGCGGCAGCATGGTGATGATGGCCGCTTCGGCTTTTAACTCCCGGGCGGCCTGGAAGAAGGCCTCACCAATGGTCTGAAGAACAGTATCGGTAACAACGAGGACTGTATCTCCGGCCCTGACCGCCAGGCACTCCGCAAGGGCCAGGCGGCAGGCTGAAGCTAGATCAGGCATGTTAACAACTCCTTCATAAATGGCTCTTTCGCAGGCTGGCTTTGTTTTCGCCGCGCTCCCTGGTCGTCAATCCCTTACAATGGCCAGCTCATTTCCGCAGGCGCGGCAGGCGCGCCCTGCCAGGCCCGGCAGGGAAACATGATAGCCCGTGCGGCGGATGACCAGCTCGCCACAGGCCGGGCAATAGGTGTTGCTGGCCTCCGGGTCGGCCACATTGCCCAGGTAAACATAATGCAAGTGCTGCCGGGCCATTTCCCAGGTGCGGCGCATGGTCGCCAGGGGCGTCGGCGGCGCCTGCAGGCGGTACTGGGGAAAGTAGCGAGAAAAGTGCAGGGGCGTATCTACTCCTAACTTATCCGACACCCATTTTACCAGCTCAGCCAGCTCCTCCGGGTCGTCGTTTAAGCCGGTCACCAGCAACGTCGTTATCTCTACGTGGCTACCGGCCGCAACTATCGCCGCCGCCGTCTCGAGGACAGGCCGGTAGTCGCCATGGACGACTTTACGGTAAAATTCCAGGCTGAAACCCTTGACATCAATATTCCAGGCATCAATCCAGGGCAGGAGGTCGGCCAGGGGTTCCGCCCGGATAAAGCCGTTGGTTACCATGACATTCTTCAGCCCCGCTTCCCTGGCCAGCCGGGCTGTATCCAGGACAAACTCAAACCACACCAGGGGTTCGGAATAGGTATAGGCTATCCCCAGGCTGTCTACTTCCCGGGCCTTCCGGACCAGGTCCTCCGGGGTAATAGCTACCGTCTCCGGCTCTTCCTGGGCTATCTCCCAGTTCTGGCAGAACTCGCAGCGAAAATTGCAACCCACCGTCCCGGCCGAGAGAATCAGGCTGCCGGGATAAAAATGATAGAGGGGCTTTTTTTCAATGGGATCCAGGGCCAGGGAGGAACAGCGGCCGTAGTTGCGGGTATAAAGGCGCCCCTCCCGGTTTTCCCGCACCCGGCAAATGCCCCGGCCGCCGGGGGCGATGACGCAGGTATGGGGGCAGAGGCGGCATTCCACCTTCTCCCCGGGTAACTTTACATAATACATAGCTTCAGTTCTGGCCATTGGACAACCCTCCGTCATTTTCCTGGCTCGCCGGGTTTTGTTCCACAGCATTGGTATTAATTGACCTCTACTGGCCGGGAGACAATATGCAGGGCTGGAAATAGGAACTTCCCCTTGCTCCGTATGGGGCAGAGAGCAAGGGGGAATATAAGCCAGGGGCCAGCAAAATAACAATCTAACTAATGGTAGCGTGTAACCTTAAACCTTTCCAGCTGGTAGGGTTCATCAGGACCGATGCCGCCCTTCTGGCGGGCAATGGCCACCTGCTCTTCGACGGTATCAATACCCTCCAGGTCGGGGAGGAGCAGTCCCCGCCGCCGACCGCGGCTGACGATGACGCCGTAAACTTTGGGGTCCAGGTCCGCCAGGGTGGCCGGTTCGGGTTCGCTCAAGACATCTACCGAATACTGGAGTTCCGGCAGTTCTTCTACTGTGACCGGGGGAAAACGGGGGTCTTCCAGGCCGGCTGCCAGGGCGTTGTAAATAATCTCCTCGGCCAGGTTGGTCCTGGTAGGGCCGATGGTACCGATACATCCCCTTAAGCTGCCGTGCTTCTTGATAGACACAAAGGCACCGGCCCGGCCGGCCAGTTCCGGGGGCAGAGGTTCGGGAACGGGCAGTACCTTGCCAGTCCGCAGGTAATACTCCAGGCTCTGGCGGGCCAGGCGCACCGGCAGCGACTCCGCTACCGGTTTCTTATCTTTAGCCAGCAGGCTCCGTTCTGGAGCTTCCCCTACAGGCTCCAGGTGGGCCACCAGGTAACCGACGCCGAAGGGGCCTTCATAGGACAAAACTTCTCCCCGTACTTCATAGCCGTCCAGGGCACCCAGGCCCATGATAAAGGAACGCAGGCCGCACTCGCCGGCTTTTTCCGCCAGTTCTTCCGGTATGGCCAGGATGCCCTCCACGTCCACGGCCGCAAGGAGCTCCTTCACCCTTGCATCAAAATCTTTTCCCCGGGGATCATACCCTGCCGGCGCTCCGGGCAACAGCCGGTGGGATAGATCGCCGCTGGCCACCAGCAGGACCCGGTGCGGGCTGGCCGCAACGGCCCGGGCCAGGGCGGCACCAAAGGCATAGAGCTGCTGCCGCTGCAGGAAGGCCATGCCCATGGCAACCAGGGGGGTATCGATGCCTGCCTGGCGCAAAAAATAGAGGGGCACCATCATGCCGTGGTCCAGTTCCGGAGTTAAACCGTAACGCCGGCAGGCGGCAGCGTCGAGCCAGGCCACCGGCAACCCGGCTTCCCGGGCTGCATCAGCTATGGCCCGGCTGAGCTCCAGATCCAGGCGATAAGTAAACTTGACTTCCCCGGCTCTAAAGGCCGCCAGATCACCCTTTAGCTGCCCAGTGGCCCAGAGTCCTACAGCGTCGCGGAAAACCGGCCCGTGAGGGGAAATAATGACTACCACCTCCGGGCGGCGGGCGGCAAGTTTTGCTGACAGTTCTTTAACCGCCGTAACTGTGGCAGTAATTCTGGCCACCTCGCCGCGCCCAACCTCCGGGACCATAACAGGTGGGTGGGGCATAAAGGCCACATCCAGTAACCGTCCCATACAATCACCCCTTTTTTAATATAGCCCGGCGCCCATCCTTTCATGTAACTGCTTCCAGCCCGGGTCTTCCCTTCAAAATTAACTTTACCACACCCACCAGCATTTTGACAGGGGGTGAAGGCCTGGCGCCATTTGCTATTGTGCCGGTGGCGGTAATTACGTTACAATAAAAGGGAATAAGCTGGCTAAGCGCACGCTGCTGTTTCCGGCAACCCGGTGGCAGGTTTAATGTCAATCTACCTTCCCGGAGGTGACAGGAAATGCCTCTTTTCATATCCCTGGTTGAACGGATGAGTGTAGTTATAACCCTGGCCTTTATCCTGAGCCGTTCCCGGACATTCCGGAAACTGCTCCAGGAGCAGGCCAGTTCTCACCAAAAATTACTTTTAATTCTGGTCTTTGGCCTGCTGGGGATCTTCGGCAGCTATGCCGGCATCCCCATCCAGGATGCCTTGGCCAACTCCCGGGTCATTGCCCCCATGGTCGGCGGGCTGTTTGGTGGTCCCCTGGTTGGTTTCCTCGCCGGGCTTATTGCCGGCGGCCACCGGTTTTTTATGGGGGGCTTTACGGCCCTGGCCTGCGGCGTTTCCACCACTGTCGAAGGCCTGCTGGGGGGCCTGGTGGCCCGGGCCTACCGCCAGCGCCCTTTGCCCTGGCCGGTGGCCTTTGCTGCCGGTTTTGTTGCTGAAGCCCTGCAGATGCTGATTATCTTAGCCCTGGCGCGGCCTTTTACCGCCGCCTGGAGCCTGGTCAAGGTCATCGCCTGGCCCATGATGCTGGTTAATGCCAGCGGTATTGCCCTGGCGGTAATCATTATCCAGAGTGTACTCCGGGAGCAGGAGCTGGCCGGCGCCGTCCAGGCCCAGAAGGCCTTAAAGATTGCCAACAAGACCCTGCCGTACTTACGCCAGGGTCTAAATGCGGATTCCGCCCGCCAGGCAGCCGCTATTATTATGGAAATTACCGGCCTGGAGGCTGTAGCCATTACCAGCGGCGATGAGATCCTGGCCCACGTCGGTGCCGGGAGCGATCACCACCGCCAGGGCCAGAAGGTCCTGACAAACGCCACCCGCCAGGCCCTGGACACCGGCAAAATCCAGGTGGCCCAGACGGGAGCAGAAATCGGCTGCCACCACCAGGATTGCCCCTTAAGGGCAGCCGTAATTGTCCCCCTGGAGTCGCGGGGCAAGGTAATCGGCACCTTAAAGCTCTATCATACCCGGGCCAATGCCGTTGGCCCCCTGGACCTGGAGCTGGCCGCCGGCCTGGGCCACCTCTTCTCCACCCAGCTGGAACTGGCGGAAATTGACCGGCAGGAACAACTGGTTGCCAAAGCCGAAATCCGGGCCCTGCAGTCCCAGATCAACCCCCACTTTTTGTTTAATGCCCTGAACACCATCATGTCCATCTGCCGCCTGGACCCGGAAAAGGCGCGGCAGCTCCTGGGCTACCTGGGGGACTTTTTCCGCCGCAACCTGCAGCACCCGGAGCGGCCGGTCACCCTGGCTACGGAAATTGAGCATGTACGTTCTTACCTGGCTATTGAGAAGGCCCGCTTCGGCTCCCGCCTGGAGGTAACCATTGATGTCGAGCCCGGAGTGGCCCATTACCTGTTACCGGCCCTGACCCTCCAGCCCCTGGTGGAAAACGCCGTCAAGCACGGCCTTTTACCCCGCCGGGAAGGAGGACAGGTAACCATCACCGCCCGGGAGGTAAACGGCGAGGCCCGGATAACAGTTAGTGACAATGGTGTGGGTATAGATTTAAACAAGGTAACCGGTTTATTAGCGGGCAACCAGGCCAATAGTAATAATGTCGGCCTGTTTAACGTCCACGAGCGCCTGCGCCTGCTCTACGGCCCGGAATATGGCCTCCGCTTTAGCCTGAATCCGGGAGGCGGTACGCGAGTGGAATTCTCCCTGCCCCGGCAGAGCCAGGCAGCTTTCAAGGAAGGGGTTGCCAGTTGATCAAGGCCCTCATCGTCGACGACGAAGAACCGGCCCGCCAGGAACTACGTTATTATATTGAACGGGATGCCAACTTTACGGTCTGCGGGGAGGCTGCCGGGGGCAGCGAGGCCCTGGAACTAGCCTCTTGCCTGCAGCCGGACGTTGTTTTCCTGGATATCGAACTCTGGGACCTGGACGGGGTAGAGGTGGCGCGGCTGCTTTTAAAGCAGCCCCGTCCCCCCTTAATCATCTTTGCCACTGCCTATGACGCCTACGCCATCGAGGCCTTTGAACTCAATGCTGTCGATTACCTGTTAAAGCCCTTCACGGCCGAAAGGGTGGCCACCACCCTGGCCCGGGTGCGCCAGTTGCTCCAGCAACATGAAACCCCACCCCTGGCCAGCCTCCTGCGCCACCTGGCGACCACCCGCAAGACTACCAAGGTGGCTGCCTGGAAAGAAGACCGCCTGCTGGTTATCGACCCGGGGGAAATTATCTATGCCGAAGCCCGGGGCCACCAGGTGCTCCTGAAAACTAACCAGGGCGCTTTGCGATTTCCCGGTACCCTGCAGGAACTGGAAGACAAGCTGGACAGGGGTTTCTTAAGGGTCCACCGCAGCTTTATTGTCAACCTTGACCTGGTGCGGGAAGTAGTCCCCTATTTCCACGGCACCTACCACCTGCTGCTCAAGGACCAGGAAAAGACCGAAATACCCGTCGGCCGCACCTATCTCAAGGACGTGCGGGCTATCCTCGGCTTTTAAGTTCTCCCGGCGCCGTTCAGGCATCAATAGCGTCGTTGGGGCAATATTAATGGTTGCTTCCTCCCTCTGGCCTTAAAATTTTAAATAGATAATCAGGCAGAGGAGGTACAGCAATCATGATAACTTTCTGGGTATCCATCGTCATCCTGCTGGTAGGCTACTTCCTTTACGGCACTTTTGTCGAGAGGGTCTTTGCCCCCCAGGAACAGCGCCCCACCCCGGCAGTAAGGCTCAACGACGGCGTTGACTATGTACCCATGGACTGGAAACGGGATTTCCTGATCCAGCTCTTAAACATTGCCGGCCTGGGACCAATTTTCGGCGCCATCCAGGGAGCCCTGTGGGGACCGGTGGCCTTTATCTGGATCGTCCTGGGCGGTATCTTTGCCGGCGCCGTCCATGATTACCTCGTCGGCATGCTCTCCGTGCGCCACGACGGCGCCAACCTGCCGGCCATTGTCGGCAATTACCTTGGCGCCAAGATGAAACAGTTCGTTAATATTTTTACCGTCATCGTCCTGATCCTGGTAGGGACCGTCTTTATGACCGGCCCGGCCCAGCTCCTGGCCAGGCTTACCCCTGAAAGTTTAAATTATTCCTTCTGGCTAGGCGTTATTTTAGTCTATTACTTGCTGGCGACAATTTTGCCCATTGATAAAATTATTGGCAGGATTTATCCTCTCTTTGGGGCCGTCCTGATTATCATGGCCGTAGGGATTGTCGGCGGGATTATGGTTAAGGGGTATCATATTCCTGAGTTAACCCTGGCCAACCTGCATCCCCAGGGAGCGCCCCTGTGGCCCCTGCTCTTTATCACCATCGCCTGCGGCGCCATCAGTGGCTTCCACGCCACCCAGTCGCCTATAATCGCCCGCTGCCTGGAAAATGAGCGTTATGGCCGCCGGGTCTTTTACGGGGCCATGATTGTTGAGTCGATTATCGCCCTTATCTGGGCCGCTGCTGCCATGACTTTCTTTGGCGGCACCAACGGCCTGGCTAACGGTTTGAAGAGCCTG
Organism: Neomoorella stamsii; assembly: GCF_002995805.1. Taxonomy (GTDB): domain Bacteria; phylum Bacillota; class DSM-521; order Neomoorellales; family Neomoorellaceae; genus Neomoorella; species Neomoorella stamsii. The sequence goes on along the minus strand of NZ_PVXL01000031.1, from coordinate 36,311 downwards.
GGCGGTCCGGCCGGTGTCGTCAACCAGGCCTCCTTTACCCTCCTGGGTACCATTGGCGGCGTCCTGGCCGTCCTGGGGGTTATCGTCCTGCCCGTCACCTCCGGTGATACCGCCTTCCGGGCAGCAAGGCTCACCATTGCCGAATTCCTGGGGTTAAAGCAGGGGCCCATAATTAACCGCTATAAAATCGCCATTCCCATCTTTACCATCGGTTTTATTTTGAGCCAGATTGACTTCACCATCGTGTGGCGTTACTTCGCCTGGTCCAACCAGACCCTGGCCATGATTGCCCTCTGGGCCGCCGCCGTCTACCTGGCCCGGCAGCGCAGCTTCCACTGGGTAGCCACCCTTCCGGCTACCTTCATGACAGCCGTCAGCATCACCTATATCTTCCAGGCGCCGGAAGGCCTGCACCTGGCTACCAGCATTTCCTACCCGGTAGGTATAGCCGCAGCCGCCCTAGCCCTGCTGGCCTTCCTGTGGCAGGTTTACAGCCGGGAAGCTGTCTTAAGCGGCGCCAAACCCAAACCGGAGACCAGGTAAAGAAATTAATCCCCGGGTTAAGCCCCTAACCCGGGGATTTTTATATCTCCCGACCATCCTGGTCGCCCGTACCCCTCTGGCATCAGGGGGCTTCCCTTTTTGCCTGGCCGTACTCCCCAGCCCCGGGGCCTTTTCCCGCCAGGTAATTAACAACACCGGCATAGATGGCAAAGGCCATCTGGCGCTGGTAATGGGGATCGGCCAGGAGCTTTTCTTCCCGGGGGTTGGAAATAAAGCCAACTTCCACAATGACTGCCGGGATCTTCTGGGTACGCAGGACAAAGGCATCAATACTTAAAGGCACCCGGTCGGTATTGGCCAGACGGCGCCGGATTTCCGCCTGGATGGCCTCAGCCAGTTTTTTCCCCTCCGGCGATTTGGGATCATAAAAGAGCTGGGCGCCTCTTTCCCGGCCGTCAAAGGCGTTGCAGTGAACGGAGATAAAGAGGTCAGCCTTGACCTTCTGGGCGAGCTTAACCCGTTCCACCAGGTCATCGCCGGATTCTCCTTCCTGGACGTTTTCATCCTGGCGGGTGAGGAAAACCCTGGCCCCGCCCTGGCACAAAAATTCTGCCAGGCGCTGGCTGATAGCTAGGTTGACCCGGTCTTCCGGGGTTCCAGCCGGGCCCGTGGCTCCGGAATCAATCCCGCCGTGGCCGGGATCGACCACCACCACCTGGTTGGCCACAGCCCAGGAAAGGGCCTGGATGGCCTGCTCCTCTTTCAGGCCCTGGTAGCGACTCCAGGCCAAAAATACAGCCATAACTACCAGTACGGCTGCCATAAACTTAAGGCTGCGCCGCCGGGGAACAAATACCACCCGCGCCATGAACCCCGCCTCCCGTAATAGATATGCCTGCAATCTATTCGCTAAACCTGGGAAGTATTTCCTGCATATTTTAAAAAAGGATTTGCCAAGCCAGTCACGAAATAATAAAACATAATTTGGGCTTGACATAGTGCGGATTAGTTAGAGGGGCAGGTGAGCGGTGATAAACCATCTACAGGATCTAGCGCAGGCCGTTAAGGATGGGGACAATAAGAAGGCCAGGTCCCTGACCCGGCAGCTTCTGGCTGAAGGGATCCCGATCGATTTGTTAGTAGAAAAAGGCCTGACAGAGCCTCTTAATTCCTTAAATTCTAAATGTACCATTGATGACTTTAGCTTACTCGAGATCTTCTTAGCCGGCCGGGCGATGATGGATGTTTTGGAGGTAATCTCCAATAGCGGGCAAAAGGTGGTCAGACCCTTACCGGAGATGACAGTGATTCTGGGCACTATTAAGGATGACCTCCACGACCTGGGCAAGCATATCGTCAGTATATTTTTTTCCCTTGCCGGATTAAAGGTAATCGACCTGGGTAAAGATGTTGAACCACAAAAATTCGTGCAGGCCGCTATAGAGTACAAGGCTGATTGTATCGCCGTATCCAGCTTATTAACCATTACCGCTCAATATGCAAAAGAAATCCGCCGGCTTGCCACCCACTGCGGCCTTAACGATATAACCATAATTGCCGGGGGAGCGGGATTTCGGCTGGCCAGCAGGAAATATCTCGGTGTGGATTTCGTGGCCAGGGATGTATTTGCGGGGTTGGATTATCTTTTATCCCTTGGCAGGAGGAAGAAGAACTATGATCAAACAAGTTAACAATGTGCCGGTAATGCCCCAGATTATGGGCCATGCGGCCTTACTGGCTGGAGAGCCGGTCCAGCGTTATGCCACTGATGCTCTTACCATGTACCGCTGTCAGCTAGCGGCCTGGGAGTTTTACGGCTATGATGCTGTTTTCCCGGCTGCAGACCATTCCATAGAGGCCGAAGCCCTGGGTTCGATTTTACATTATTATCAGGATAATTACCCTGCTCTGGAGCGGCCGGCCCTGGCGGAGATAACTCGCTGGGAAAAGCTGTCGCTACCCGACCCCCACCGGCATGGCAGGATGCCCGTCACCGTTGAGGCCTGCCGGATGCTGCGCCGCAGCCTGGGCGAGCAGGTACTGGTAATCCCCAAAATCATGGGGCCGATGTCAATTGCCGGGCAGGTATTGGGACTGGAAAAACTGCTTACCAGCATAGTTGAACGTCCCGAGGCTGTCAAGGAATTGCTCCGGTTTACTACAGAAGTGGCTATGGTCTACGGAAAAGCGTTGTTGCAGGCTGGGGCCCATTCAGTTCTAATATATGACCCCATAGCCAGCCAGCAAATAATGCCTATTAACATCTTTCGGCAAATGGAATTGCCTAACCTCAAAAGTCTATTTGCTGGCTTAAAAGAAGCAGGCAGTCAAATGGTCTGGTTTCAAATATGGTCAACCTCCAGATTTTATCCCATCTTTCGGGAACTGGGCTGCGACATGGTAACTATTGACAGCCACCTGGACCTGGCGGAAGCCATGGCCAGTTTACCTGGTTTGCTGATCACCGGCAATATTGCCTCCTTTGCTTTTGTGGAAGAAAATACCTCCGAAATTGAACGGTTAGCTAAAAATTGTTTAGCCAGCGTTGAAGGAGAAAAACGTTATATCCTCGGAGCCGGGTGCGAAATTCCCCTGGAAGCCCGCGCGGAAAATATCCTGGCTCTGGTGAAAACGGTAAGAAAAACGGGCCCGCTGAAATAATTTAACGCCGAGGTAACCTGTGATGGTAGGCAATGATATCCAAATGCAGCGGCTTCTAGAGAAAAAGATCCAGCAGCTCAGTTTCCTGGTAAAGCTCAATAACCTTGTGGGTTACTTGCCCCTGGAATTGGACACTATCTTAAAAACGGCGACGAGGGAAATTGACAAACTTTTACCCCGTTGTAAATCCTTCCTTTTTCTGTTTGATCAAGGTTGTACGCGGATGCAGATCCAGGCAGGGAGACGCCGGGCTTCCTCTTCAGGTTGCCACCGGGTAGATGATGTCTCCCATTGCCGTATAGCCTCCGAGGGATTTCCGTTAATAGTCCAGGATGTAAATCTCAGCCCGGGGTGCCCCAATAGATTGCTGGCCAGGAATACCAGGGCCTATGTGTGTATCCCCATTATGTTTGGTAAAGAGTTTCTGGGCAGCCTGACCGTCGAAAGTCCCAAGATTAACAGCTTCTCTCGTGATAACCTGGAACTCCTGGTGGCGGTTGCCAGCCAGTTGTCTATAGCCATTTACCGGGCCCGCCTTTATCAACAATTAAACAAAGAGAAAGAGGAACTGGCCCGCGCCAACAGGGAGATCAAGAGGCTCAATATCCACTTGCAAAAAAAGTTGAAGGAACTGAAGGAAGCAGAAGCTCGTTTAATTCAATCCGAAAAGTTGGCAGCCACGGGGCGCATGGCTGCCAACCTGGCCCATGAGATTAATAATCCCATCAGTATAATCCTTTCCTCCCTGGATTACCTGTTGATGGACCCTGCGGAAAACAACCTCTCAGCAGAACTGGTAGCAGAGCTGGAAGCGATAGCCAAACATGCCCGCCGTATTGCCGGCCTGGTCAGGGACTTGCTGATATTCGCTCGGGAACCCGTCCAGGAACTGGCGCCCCTGGATCTAAATGAGGTCATCAATAAAACACTTGTCTTGCCGGGTTCCCGCCCGGTCAAAGACGGTATCAGCCTGTGCCCTCAGCTGGCGGAGACACAGGTGGTTATTAACGGCAACCAGATGAAATTGCAGCAACTGCTACTTAATCTTATAGATAACGCCGCGGACGCCATGCCCGCGGGAGGACAGATTACAATCAAAACGGCTGTTGATGTAAATAACGGAATGGCTATTTTAGCTGTAAAGGATGAAGGAATAGGCATTAAACCCGAAGATCTGGGAAAGATATTTGACCCGTTTTTCACTACCAAGGAACCCGGCAAAGGTACAGGCCTGGGGTTATCTATCGTCTACAACATAGTGAAGGAGCACGGCGGAATGGTGGAAGTGGAAAGTAAACCGGGCACCGGCACCACCTTTACCCTCAAATTCCCTTTGTGCCAGGCCATGAGCAAAGATGAATTTTGAATTGGGGCGATAAACAAAGATGGAAGTTAAAGTTATGGTCATTGACGATGAACCGGACTTCCTCAGAAATATCTGCCGCATTTTAAAACGCTGGCATTATGAATGTATCCCGGTTGCCGACAGTTTACGCGTTGGTGAGTACATCCGGGCGGAGCAGCCCGATATAGTGATTACGGACCTGAAAATGCCGCAGCAAGACGGTTTCCAGGTGCTGCAAACGGTGCAGGCCTGGAATAAAGAAACGCCGGTAATTGTCTTAACCGCTTACGGCAGTATTTCCTCCGCCGTCAAGGCCATGAAAGCAGGCGCTTACGACTACTTGACCAAACCCTTTAATCTGGATGAGCTGCGACTTGTTTTAGAAAGGGCTGCCGAACAAAGGAGACTAAAGCAGGAAAATCAGAATTTACATTTACAGCTCATGGAAGTGTATGGTGAAAAGAATATCATCGCCGTCAGCGAAAATATGCTGGCCGCCATCGGGTTGGCCAAAAAAGTGGCCTGTACCGAAACTACGGTATTAATCACGGGGGAGAGCGGGACGGGGAAAGAATTGCTGGCCCGCTTCATCCATACCCATAGTTTGCGGTCGAAGAAACCTTTTATTCCTTTTGATTGCACTACCCTGCCGGAAAACCTGATGGAAACTGAGCTTTTCGGTTACCAGAAAGGGGCCTTCACCGGGGCGGTGGCCAATAAGCCGGGGATCATTGAAATAGCCAGAGGCGGCACCCTTTTTTTGGACGAGATAGGCGAGTTGCCCCTGAATCTCCAGGCCAAATTGCTGCGGGTATTGCAGGAGCACCAGTACCGGCGGGTAGGCGGCAATGAGTTCCTCCCGGCTGACGTTCGCTTCATTGCCGCTACCAATCGCAACCTGGAGCAAATGGTAGCGGCGGGTCAGTTTCGCGCCGACCTGTTTTACCGGTTGCATGTTTTTCCCATCAAAATCCCCCCTTTACGGGAAAGGCCGGAGGATATTCCCGTCCTCGCCACCCGTTTTTTGCAGCAATTTGCCAGGCAATACGAGAAAACAGCCAGGACCCTTTCCCCGCCAGCGCAACGGCTGCTGGAGGCTTACCCGTGGCCCGGTAATGTCCGGGAACTGCAGAACGTAATCGAGAGGGCCGTCCTCCTGGCGGAGGGCGAAATAATCTACCCCGCCCATCTGCCGTCCACACTTACGAGGAACGATAGCCCGGTTAATATAGAGCTTGCAGGCGAGAGTTTCAAAGAAGTGAAAAGAAAACACCTGGAAATCCTGGAACAGGAATACTTCACGCGGTTATTAAAAAAACACAGGGGCAATATTACCCGGGCGGCCGTGGAGGCCGGAGTCAATAGGCGGACCATCCACCGTTTAATTAAAAAATATAACCTCAAGTTGGACACATGATCCAGGAGTATTTTCTTGCCCCTTTTTTACTGCGCAGGATATGTCCCGCATATGGGACAAAAAGATCACACAGTTACAGTCCTTATAAGAGCGAAATCTCCGCGTAAGGCATAACTACGTGTGACACATTTGTCGCATATATGGGGATAACAAATCTCTTTAGCCCTTATTTTGAGGGCTATTTTTTATTTATCACCGCTGGCACGTATCTTGCAAAAAAATGACTTGCAAGTTATAGTCCATTTTATCACATGAATTGCAAATATCCTGGTCCCTCGCCGGGAGAACGGAGGTGAAGACTATACTTCCGGCGAGGCAAGAAAAAGGAAGAGGGAGGAAGCATAGCTTGGAGAGGGCTAAAATGGACCGCAGGACGTTTTTAAAAGCCATGGGCCTGGCAGGGATAGTGGCATCCGTACCCGAAGTCGCCCTTGCTGCCGGGGCCGCCAACATCGACCCCCCTTACCGGACACGGGCCAGCCACGGCGACGAATACCGTAAGGTATTACCCAAAGCTTTTTACAGAACCATTGAAAACCGGCCCGGGTATATAGGGACTACTAAAATAGTAGGCGAGATTAAACCATTTGAAGACGCACGGGAACACGGTTTTGCCCAGCTGGTGCGCCGTGTAGCCCAAAAAGACTGGTCCGGAGATTGGGGCGCGGTAATCAAAGAAGTTGTTGAGGAAAAAGCTAAATTAATGGCTAAATTCACCCCGCAACAACGGGAAGATTTTCTCTGGTCAAACGCCATCACTATGGCCTCTGATCAATGGCACGTCAACCTGGGACCCGGCCGCTGGGAATCAATCCCCATCTCTAAGGAAAAGTTGGAACTCCCGCCCGAAATAATGACCGCTAAGCTGAAAAAAGTAGCCAAGTGGTATGGCATTGAACAGATCGGTGTTTGTGAAATAGACGAGAGCATGAGACCATTTTTCTACAAGATCGGTCGAACCCAGGGTACCCTCAGGGGTGGCGCTCCAGGTTTCAAAGACGAAGGCCGGCCCATTCCCTGGCCCTACCCCCACAAATACTGCATAGTTATCGGTAATTTCGAAGACCTGCAGGGAACGAAAGCCAATACGGGTGGGCTAAACAATATCAGCGTGGCTACCGAGTGCAGTGACGACGATATATATCCCCTTTATTTGGAAAGCATTATCCGGGGGCTGGGGTATGACGCCCGGGCCCAGTATATAGCTGGCACCGAAGACTTTTTACAGACACCGTTCGCCGTAAAAGCCGGGCTGGGGGAACTGGGCCGGAATGGCCAGCTTGTCTCTCCCTGGGGTGCTCACATCCGTCTCGCTGCAGTTACCACCAACATGCCGCTGGTACCTGACCGCCCCATCGATTTTGGTCTGCAGGAATTCTGCAAGACATGTAAAAAGTGCGCGGAAAACTGCCCTGCGGGGGCAATTTCTGATGCTAACGAGCCAACTAACGTTAATGGTACGCTGCGCTATGAATTTGATGCCAAAAAATGTGCTAAGTACCGTTTTGTGTATGGTTGTGCCACCTGTGCGGCAGTTTGCCCCTATTCCAAACCGGACAACCTGGTCCACAGCGCCGGCCGGGTCATCGGCCGCAACCCCGCAGGTGCCCGGCTGCTTAAAACCCTGGACGACTTTTTCTACGGTAGAAATCCGAAACCTCGGGATCTGGAAAGATTTGCTCCCTGGAGACTTTAAGGAGGCGGTGCCATGTCCTGGCTATTATTTATTGGCGGTGTTATAGTCGGTTTTCTTGTCCGGTACCTGTGGGAAATCAAGACCGAAAGAAACCTGCAGTTTAACTGGTTGCAATACCTGCTGATGGCTGTGTGGGTAGTGTGGGTTGGTTTCGGCATTATCTTTGTAGGGCTGAGCATCGGCGAGTATGAAATCAGGGCCGCTAGTCTCGGCGGAATGATTTTCGGCGTCGTGGCCGTCCTGGGACTGATTGGCTTACGCATCCTTTACCTGCGCCAGAATGAAGTCCCCGCTCCAGCCAGTAAAGCAATGGGACAAAGTAAGGATACAAGGTTAAACCAGGCAGGCCAATAATTATGGCCGAGGCCGGAATCCCTGGACTCCGGCCTTTAAAATTTTATATCGATGTTGGGAAAAGAGGACGCCCCCATGAAAAGGTATTTGGCCGTGTTTTTATTATTGCTTTTACTGACCAGCATCTTTTACTTTAAGATAGTTACCGAGAGCAATTATGAACAACTGATGCAGGAACTGGCGCCGGAGGCCGCCGGTTTCGAGCACCTTACGGGTACTGTTTACCGAGCCTTCAAGATTAATGACCAGGGCCAGAAGCAGGTTCTGGGCTTCATCAGCAGCGCCAGGGCAACCGGGTACGCCGGCCCTATCGAAGTTTTGACCTTCATTGACACCACGGGTAGGGTTAAAAATCTTATGGTTACCAGCAATGTGGAAACCCCATCCTTCTTTGCCAGGGTAATGTCAGCCGACTACCTGGAAAAATTTAAAAACAAAATGGCCAACGACTTCTTTGAAGTTGGCCAAGATATCGACGGGGTTTCCCGGGCGACCTATACTTCCCGCGGCATTGCCGCAGCCGTCCAAAAAAGTGCCCACTATATCGCTGCCAGCCAATTAGCCCTGCATGTTCCCCCGAATAAGAAAGCTATCCTATCGCTGGAGGACTACTCTCTGCTGGCACTCCTGCTGATGGCGATCATTCTGCATAAATTTAAGATGGTCAAGCTAAGGTATGTCACTTTACTGGGCGGCCTGATTTTAATAGGACTATGGCAAAAATCACCCGTTTCTCTGGGAAATATAGCCACTTTACTGGCGGGCAACATCCCGTCGCTGGAAAAAATACCCTTCTGGTTTTTGCTCGTCGTGGGAATCATCGTCATCATCCTTGCTACCGGCCGCAATCTCTACTGCTACTGGTTGTGCCCGTGCGGCGCCCTGATGGAAATTGCAGGTCAGCTGGGAAAAGCTGGCCGGTTGACCCATAAACCTTGTCCCCGGCGGGTGCAACAATTGAAAAACCTGCGTCTTATGCTGGCCTGGGGGGCGCTGGTAATGGCTTTCTGGCTGGCCAATCCCAGTATCAGCAGTTATGAAATCTTTGCGCCCCTCTTTGCCCAGGAGGGCAATGCGGCCCAGTGGCTGCTTTTACCTTTCATGCTCTTTGTCGGTATTATTATTTACCGTTTCTGGTGCCGCTTCTTCTGTCCAGTGGGGGCTATTTTAGATTATCTGGTGCAATTAAGAAGGAGATGGGTGAATTGGCTGCCAAAGCGCCTGACCAGGGTGGAGGCAAAGACCCCCTTTTCGACACCCTCATCATAGCCGGAATGCTTACTATAATAGCAGTTTTGCTTCAGAACGCCGGGGTGCTATAGTGGTGATGGTTAAACAAAAGCGACAAGCCAGGGTCTGGCTAACAGTCTTGATGATTTCTCTCTCGCTAACGGGTTGCAACGTAGCAAGACAGCCCTATCCTTACCAGGTTACGGACCTTTTAATGGATACCGTAGTTAGCATCAAAGCTTATGGTGAAAATTCACCCCATGCCCTGGAACAGGCCCTGGCGTTCATCAAAAAGGTTGATGCCCTGGTAAGCCGCTATGAGCCCGGTAGCGACATTTACCGGATCAACACCATGGCGGGAAAAAAGCCGGTCCCGGTAGATAAACTGACCTTCAATCTCATTAAAGAGGCCGTTGCCTATGGAGATATAACCGGAGGAGCGCTGGATGTTACTATTGGTCCCCTGGTAGATCTCTGGCGCATCCCGGATGCCGCTGACAGGCACCTCCCTTCCCGGGGAGAAATCGAGTCCAGATTACAGCTGGTGGACTACCGGCAGGTTATCCTGGATAGCAATAAGACGACAGTCTTTCTCCCCCGGGAAGGAGCCAGCCTGGACCTGGGATCGGTGGCCAAGGGGTTTGCCGCCCGGGGCGCCGTCACCATTCTACGCAGAGAGGGGGTCCAATCCGCCCTGGTTACCCTGGGCGGCCATGTCTACGCCTTGGGGAACAAACCCGGAAGAAAAACCTGGCAGGTGGGTATCCAGGACCCCTTTAAGCAAGACCATATCATGGCTACTTTAAATGTTACCGACCTCGCCATAGACACGGCCGGCGGCTACTACCGCTATAAAGAGATTAACGGGGAAAAGCTGGTCCACATTATTGACCCGGCCACCGGCATGCCTGCGGGAGCTCTTGCCAGCGTTACCGTAATAACTGGTGACTCCTTCAAAGCCGACGCCCTGGCCACCGCCGTCTACGTTCTGGGGGAGGAAAAAGGTTTGGCCCTGCTACAAAAGGAAAGAGCAGCAGGAATTATAGTTACCCGGGACGGCCGGATACTTACCACCTCTAATTTAAAAGAGAAAGTACCGGATTTTAAGTTAATTGGAGTTGAAACCGGTGGTCAGAAATGACACGCAAAATATGGTCCTGATTGGGGTCTTTACGGCGCTGGCCCTAGCTCTACACCTGGTGGAAAACCTATTCCTGGTGGGATGGGGACCCCCGGGAGCAAAATTGGGATTGGCCAATGTGGTAGCGTTGCTGCTCCTGCTAACGGAAGGGTGGCGCCCGGCCCTGGTGGTGACCCTTCTTCGCATCCTGCTGGCCTCCTTTTTCGGCGGCAACTTTCTGGCTATGGCTTTCTGGATGAGTCTGGCCGGCGGCACGGGCAGCACCATCCTTATGGCTCTTTTACTACAGGTAAATCGAGAAATAGACCCGCGGCTGCTCGGGGTTGCCGGGGCTATCACCCACAACCTCTGCCAGCTGGCGATAGCTTATATCTTTATTGGCAGGGGCATCCTCTACTACCTGCCGATACTGATCTTATTTGCCGTCCCGGCTGGTGCTTTAACCGGAACAATAGCCCACAAATTGCAGGCCTCCCTGGGTTACCTGATTAACCGGGGTGAAGCACATGACCACTAAAAGAATTAATACCCTGCTGACGTTAGCGCTTTTAGTCCTCGTCCTGGGGTCTACTGCATGGATAGTACGGGCTAATGCTCGACCAGAACCTGAAGGCGAACTCTATTGGGAAATAACCCTGGCAGGCCAACGATATGCTACAGGGAGGCTTTTAGCCACAGACGATAGCCGGGAGATAGCGGTCCCACTAAAGCGAGGGGGTATAGCCCGGGTTGTTTTTAACCGTGGTACTATCAGTATCCTCCCCATGCCCGCGGAACTTTGCCCCCTGGGCATCTGCAGTAAAATGGGCCCCATATCCCGGCCGGGAGAAGCCATCATCTGCATGCCGAACAAAATGGTGATTCGCATATTTAAGGGCGATATAACTCGTCCTTAAAAACGCTGCGGCATGTGTATAGCCAGTGGCCCGCTGAGTACGGGCGATAAATGAGGTGCAAAGTTATTTTATATTTTACGTCTCAGTTGAGGGGCTTTATGTTAATTCTGGCCCCTTTTTCTTTCGAGAACTCAAAAGGAAACTTGATTCTTGATTCTGCCTGGATACATTGATAAAATTAGTTTTCAAGTAGAATGAAGGGAAGAAATCCCGTGCCCATAATCCTTGTCCAGGACCTGGTCAAGCGCTTTAACGGCCTGGAAGCCGTCGCCGGGGTGACCTTTAACGTCGAAGAGGGGGAGATCTTCGGCTTCCTGGGGCCAAATGGAGCCGGTAAATCGACCACCATCAAAATGCTCTGTACCCTGCTCAAGCCCACCAGCGGCCGGGTCACCCTGGCCGGCTTTGATGTTGCCCGCCAGCCGGATGCCGTGCGCCGCGCCATCGGCCTGGTCTTCCAGGACAACTCCCTGGACGACCGCCTGACGGCCGAAGAAAACTTGCGTTTCCACGGCCTCCTCTACGGCCTCTCCCGGTCGACCATCAAAGAGCGCATGGACGAAGTACTGGCCATGGTGGATCTGGCCGGGCGCCGCCGGGATATCGTCCGCACCTTTTCCGGCGGCATGCGGCGGCGGCTGGAAATCGCCCGCGGCTTCCTGCACCACCCCAAAGTTCTTTTCCTGGATGAACCGACGGTCGGCCTGGACCCCCAGACCCGCAGCGCCATCTGGCAGCACATCCACCGCCTGCGCCGGGAGAAAAACATCACCATCTTTATGACCACCCACTACATGGACGAAGCGGAAAACTGTGACCGCATCGCCATCATTGACCATGGCCGCATCCAGGCCCTGGATACGCCGGATAACCTGAAACGCCAGCTGGGAGGCGATGTGATCACCATGATGACTGTTGATGACTGCCGCCTGCAGCAGGAGATTGCCGCCCGCTACGGCATCAAAGTCATTAAAGACGAAGAAGGCCTGCGCCTGCAGGTTGATGACGGTGCTACCTTTATCCCCCGGGTGGCTGCCGATTTCCGGGGGCAGATTAACAGCATATCCTTGCGGCGCCCCACCCTGGATGACGTTTTCTTAAACCTCACCGGCCGGGCCATACGGGAAGATAAAATCTCCTCCGCCGAGCTCATGCGCCTGAACCGCCGCCACGGCCGCCGGCGGCACTAAGGAGGAACATCCCATGCAACCTGCCCTGCGGGCTATCTACACCATCTGGTACCGGGAATTTATCCGCTTCATCCGGGAACGCAGCCGCATCATCGGTATGATCGGCCAGCCACTCCTTTACCTGCTCATTGTCGGCCAGGGGATCTCGGCGGCTATGGGCTTCCGGGGCGTGCCGGCCGGCGTCCCCGTTAACTACGTCCAGTTCATTTATCCCGGCATCCTGGGGATGTCCGTCCTCTTTACCTCCATTTTCTCCGGCGTTTCCATCATCTGGGACCGGGAGTTCGGCTTTTTGAAAGAGGTCCTGGTGGCGCCGGTACCCCGCTGGGCCACCGCCCTGGGTAAAGCCCTGGGAGGCAGCACCGTGGCCCTCATCCAGGCCGCCATCATGCTCCTCCTGGCACCCTTAATCAAGATATCCCTGACTCCCCTCCTAATCCTCCAGCTCCTGGGCATCCTGTTCCTCATTTCCCTGGGCCTGACCTTCCTGGGCATCGCCATTGCCAGCCGCATGACAACCATGGAAGGCTTCCAGATGTTTATGAACTTCCTGGTCATGCCCCTCTTTTTCCTGAGCGGTGCCATGTTCCCCATGACCAACCTGCCCGGCTGGATGAATTTCCTGATGCAAATCGACCCCCTGACCTACGGTGTTGATGCTTTAAGGCACCTGATATATACCGGTACCGACCCCCGGGTGCTGCAATTCCTGGTCCATTACAGCCTCGGCTTTGACCTGGCCGTAGTCACCGGCCTGGCCCTCCTCCTGGGCATCCTGGGCTCCTGGTCCTTCAGCCGGCAGGAGTAAAATAAAAGCGGCTGGTGATAAGCCGCTGCTTTAGAGGATAGATTCTTCACTGTAAGGTAAGCCAATATTTATCCTAAAGCTTTCAAGAATAACACTTTATCGTCCTGTCCATCCCCCAGCCCCTCTACAACCGCTTTGATCCCCCGGGAGGCTAATTCTTTTTGCCGGTTACTGAAATGAGCCAGTATATCTTCTTTTTTACCAAAGCGGCGCGCTCCTGTAGTACAGGCAGCGCTGCAAGCCGGTTCCTCTCCTCTTTGCAGCCGTTCCCAGCAAAAAGTGCATTTCACAGGCTCATTATAAAGGGAATTGTAGTTAATGGCCTCGTGCGGGCAAGCAGCTACACATAATTTGCATCCCAGGCAATTATCCCGCTCCCATAAAACGATCCCCTCTTTATTTTTAATGAGGGCACCGCCGGAACAAACCGCGCAGCAAGCCGGCTGCTCACAGTGGTGGCAGGAATAATGGCGACTCCCATCCACCTTCAAGCGGGGTAAGGAGTAATTGGTGCTGCCAGCTTGCCGGCAGGCTATAGTGCAGGCCTGGCAGTTAATACATAAAGCACTATCAACCAGCAGTATATAATCCATCATTTCCCTTCCCTCCCCGGCAGGGCCCTTGATATACGGCACTGGAGATTTTTATGCATAAAACCGCCCCCGACGGGATCGGTAAGAGCCGGGAAGAGGGAATTGGCCGGCTCCCGGCTAAAGACTGCCTGGCCGTAATAGGGCTGGGTAAAGACACAATTAGGTGGTAATCCCGGTACCGGGCGGGCAGGTAAAGTAATGGCTCCATAGGCCGTCTCGACAATAAGTTCTTCGCCCGGGCGAATACCCAGGGCCGCTGCCAGGTCAGCATTAATCTCCAGGCAGGGTTCTTGCAAATCCCGCGCCCAGCTACTGTACTGGCACTGGGTATGGTAGTGATAAGCCACCTTGGCGGTACTTAGCAGGAAGGGGTAATCGGTAACCTTTTCCAGGCTGTTCCCGGGAGCTTGCAAGATATCTTGAAAATAAGGATAACGAGCTCCCAAAATTTTAGCATCAATTTGTTCCAGCTCTACCTTACCAGAAGGAGTTGGGAAGCTCTTGTCTTCATATAGGCGCCGGTGGGGCTCCTGACCAGCAGGAAAAGGATAGCTTATCCCGCCGGCAGCAGAACGCAAGGCCGCGATAGTAATGCCCTTGATAGACGGTGTAAACTCGCGCTCCAATTCCCAGCTTGAGGCCGGGTCGGGTGGGAAATATTCGGCCGGTAAATGCAAGCGTCCTGCCAGGAGGCGGAAAAATTGAGCTGCCGATTTGGCTTCTCCTGGCGGTTCCAGGACAGCTTCCCGCCACTGAAGGACACGATTAACACTGGCCTGGGCTGAAGCTTCCTCGAGCCAGTGGGTGGCCGGGAGGACAATATCAGCGCAGGTTGCTGTATCGTCCATTAAAAGGGTATGGCTGATTACCAGGTCAACTTTCTCCAGGGCCGCCCGCATCTGCCGGGAAGCCGGCCAGGTAACGGCCGGATTACCGGCTACGTAGAGGACTTTAATCTCTCCCCTTAACATGGCCTCATAAAATTCTTGCGCATTCCGTTTTTTTTCTGGCTTAGATATAAGATCTGGGGGAATTAGACCTTGGACTTTACCATAATCGACGATGTGGGAAATAATCCCGCCCCCGGGTTTCCCGATATTACCTAGAATGGCCATCAAGGCCTCAAAGGCCAGCAGGGCACCCGTCCCATTGCTGACCGTTGCCAAGCCCCGGCCGGGGTAAAAAAGACCCGGTTTGAGGTTAGCCAGGTCCCTGGCCAGTTGCTCGATGGCCGCGGCTGGAATTCCGGTAATTGCCTCTGCCCACTCTGGTGTATATTCCCGGACGGCTGCAGCCAAGCCGGCAAAACCCCGGGTAAAGCCAGCCACAAACTCCCGGTCATATAGTTCGCGGGTAATGATAATGTATAGCAGGGCCAGCCCCAGGGCAGCGTCAGTACCTGGCCGGATTGGGAGGAACTGGTCCGCCTGCCTGGCCGTATCGGTCTGGCGGACATCGATAACGATAACTTTGGTTCCCCGGCGCCTGGCCTCCTGCACCCAGTGAAACTGGCCGGCCTTGGTCTGGGCCAGGTTATTGCCAGCTAAAAGCAAGAGCCTGGCCTCCATTACATCCGCCAGGGGATTAGGAGTTGCAGCTGAGCCAAAAAGGGAAATCCGGGCCCGCCGCTCTGATTCATAGCATATAGGGGACGTGCCATAGGAGCTCAGTCCCGTGAGTTCAGCAAAAATACCATGAATAAACTTGCTATGGGACCCCCCGATTTTAGAAATAATAGCAGCCACCGCAGCATTGCCGTAATTTTTCCTGGCTTGCCCCCAGCGGTCGGCAATCAGGTCCACGGCCTCTTCCCAGCTCA
This sequence comes from Neomoorella stamsii, assembly GCF_002995805.1. Lineage (GTDB taxonomy): Bacteria > Bacillota > DSM-521 > Neomoorellales > Neomoorellaceae > Neomoorella > Neomoorella stamsii. The sequence continues at coordinate 20,657 of NZ_PVXL01000031.1, read as the reverse complement.
GGCGACGGAAATGGCCCCGCTCCTTTTTTAAGGGATAAAGGACCCGTGCCGGGCTGTTTAAAATCTGGGCGGTTTCCATGGGTTTGGGGCAAATGTGCCCTTTATTCCAGGGATTATCCGGGTCACCATAAATACCCGCCAGCCTCCCCCGGGCATCCAGGGCAACTAACAGGCCACAGCCGCCGTTGCAAAGGCCACAAACACTGCGCACAAATCTTTTGGTTTCACTGCTCCCGCTAACTTCCTGCCGCCGGGCCGGCCGGATATAGCGTGGTAATAGATTAGTATACATTGGCCACTACCCTCCCCCACCTTTGCCGTGAAGGGTTACGGAATTGTTGCCACAGCCTGGCTACCCCGAAATTACCTTGAATAAATTCTTTTTCGTGATCCTCTATTACTGCCCCCCTGGCTATAAGCCCGGTTATAACTCCAGCTTCCCGGAGATCACCAATTAAAGTCATCCCCGCCAGGCGACCCTTCCTGGTAACAATTTTGCGGTAAGTCATTGTTGTTGAGTCTAAAGTAAAGTACTCGCGATCATCAACACCTGTAGCTGCCGGCAGGCCGGCACTGGCCAGGGGTAAACCACATATTTCCGTGGCGTTGACAGCCAAAGATCCCCTGTGCTCCCGTGGCAAACCCGCCATATTATATCCAGCCACCCTGCCCTGGGCGGCAGCACTCGGCCAAACGGCCACTATACCCCTTTCGCCACGGTCCAGGTCGAAATGCTCGGCCACATCACCGGCAGCATAAATATCTGGCAAACTGGTAGCCATATGATCATCAACTATAATCCCGGCATTAATGTCCGCACCGGCATCCGCCAGCAATTCATAGTTAGTTTTAACTCCCACTCCTACTACTACCAGTTCGCAGGGGATAACCCGGCCGTCATCCAGGCTGACGCCGGTAACCTTATCTCCACCCAGGATGGCTGTAACCTGCCGGCCTAATGCTAAATCGATACCCTTGGCCCGTAAAGCTGCAGCTACCAGGCCGGCGCCCCGCTCGTCTAAAGCCTGGGGCAGTAGATAGGGTAAAAACTCAACAATAGTTACTGCCAGCCCTAAGCTCCGCAGGGCGGCAGCAGCTTCCACCCCTACCAGGCCGCCGCCGATAACGACGGTTTGCCGGCACTTAATGGCAAAGGACTTTAACTGGCGGGCATCTTCCAGGTTACGGAAGGTAAAAACGCCACGGGCTTCCCGGCCGGGAATGGGCGGTATCCTGGCCGCCGCCCCGGTAGCAATGAGCAAACGGTCATAAGGAACTTCTTCGCCGCCGGCCAGGACTACCACCCCGGAGGCCGGCCGCACTTTAACAGCCCGCTGGCCCAGGCAGGTCCTGATTCCCAGGGCCTCATAGAAAGAAGGAGGCCGGATCCACAGCCCTTCCTCCTGGATTTGCCCTTCAAGATAATAAGGCAGCAGGCAGCGCGAGTATGGTGGCCCTGTTTCCGCGGAGATTAACGTAATCTTACCCCCTGGATCCTCGCAGCGGATGGCCTCCAGGGCAAAAACAGCGGCGGCACTGTTCCCAACTATTACGTAGTCCATCCTGCTGCCACCTCCTCCGCCGTAGAACCAGGATGGCAAATGGCGCCAAAAAGCCGGGCCGTGCCCGGACTGATAAAATCAGCCATCTGTCTGGCTAAGAAAACTTCAGCCCCATGGGCGATGACCGTGGCTATTCCCGGATAAGCCCGGCTACAGCCAATAACCGGCCAATAAACTTTTAGCGGCAGTTTCCCTTCAACAGCCGCCGCCACTGCCAGTCCCCTGACCAGGCCCCGGCAACCGCCTAAATGTAAAACCTGCCCCATATAGCCGGCAGCAATCAATTCGTCAAGGCCACAACCACCAGCCAGGACAAGGAAGCCTTCCTCCAGGAGCTGGCGAGCCAGGTCAACCGCTCGGGTACCTTCACAAAGGAAAAGTAAAGCTATCCCCCGCATCTTTTTGGCCAGGGCTTCTGCTGCCACCATTTCCACCCGGTCTTGCGACCAGCCTGTCAAGAGGAGGTGGGGCTTGAGCGCTAAATTACTGGAGATTACCTGGCCTTCCTGATGGGCTGCCAGGGCTTGACGAATTAACTCCCGGGCCAGGCCTTCCCAATTGGAACCATCAGGTTTAATTTCATTAAGATTTACGCCTTTTATCCTGCTGCCGGTCAATTGAAAGGGGAGTAAGATACCACTGGTGTCTGCTATAGCTACCAGGTCCACCAGACCTGCCGCCATAGTTTCCCGCAGGACTGCTTCATTGCCCAGGTAAGGCAGCCCCAGCCGCCAGGCTAAATAATCCCCCTCGCGGCCAGCTGCTATAAGCTGGATGCCCCTGGCACCATAGTTGTCTATTGGAGTAGCCATGGCCGCAATTTGCTTTTTTATTGCTGCCGCCAGGTGGGGACGGCTACCGTCAATAACGATCGATACTACTTCCGGACTTAACAGACCAGGCCCGGCAGGAACAGTAGTCAATGAAGTTAAACCGAAGCTTTCATTGTACAGCCTCTCCTGTTGATCAAGGCCAGCATAAAAGGCCGCCAGGGCTACGCGGATGGCCTTGAGTTCCAATTCTTCCCGCCTGCTGCTGCCGGGACGAGCAACCCGGGCTAAAGCTGAAACCATCTCGGCCCCTGCTGGTCCAGGCCATACACCCCTATCTTTCCACAGGCTTAATTTCCCGGCAGGAATAGTAGCTGTCACAGCAGTCTCCAGCTGCCAGCTTTCTTCCAAATAAAGGGCACTACCGGCCAGGACCTTTTCTAAAGTAGACCGTCCCGCCAGATTATCAGCCCCGGCGCCGCAGGCACCCAGGCTGGCGCCATAACCAAAAGGATCAATGCGGCAAGGTCCCTGGGGACAGCGAGTACAACACAGGCCCAACTTCGCAAAACCGCACCTGAGCCCTTCAGGCTGGCGCCGGGGTGTTTCCGCCAGGATATTTTTGGAGTTGAACATGCTAACCCTCCTTCACACTGCAAACGGCCCTTCAGCGTAGATTAAAGCCCCGGTAGGACAGGCATGGGCACAGGCCGGCTCCCCGCGACCGCTACATAAATCACATTTCCAGGCCTTCCTCTTGCCGGGAAAAGGAAACACCGCCCCTAACGGGCAGACGGTAACGCACATCCAGCAGCCGACACATTGCTCCCAGTCGCTGGCAACTCCCCCTTCCGGGGTAAAATGCATGGCCCCACTGGTACAGGCTTTGAGGCAAGGCGGGTCCTGGCAATGGCCACAAACCGCAGGCCAGGCGCCTTCCCCGGCTGGCTGGACCTGGAGGCGGGGCCTGTTGCTAGAACCTGGAGCATTAGTACGGGTCTGGGCTTCAGAACAGGCCAGTTCACAGGCCAGGCAGGCCAGACAACGCTCAGGGCGGACAAATAACTGTTTCATCGCTTTTACTCCTGTTCCCCTTCTACGACTCACCGGTGCTTTCTCCTATCCGTCGTCCCAATTCTCTTCCCAACTCCCTTGCCCGGGCCACCAGTCTTTCGTTATCACCGGCCCGGCAAAACATTTCTGGCTTTATTTCGTGGCTCCCATAATACAAGGGGACATTGCTATAAGCACATTCTTCACCATACCCGCAAGAAAGACAGGGAGCATTGCCGGGAACCTGGATACTACCTACCAGGTTCATGCGATACCAATTAAAAAAGTATCTCAGGTATTCTTCCACCCTGGTGGCATCGCGAAATCCTCCGGCTACCGCTATGCCAAACTTACCCTGGGTTAACATCACACGATGCTTCAGGGGATAAAGCCTCTCTAAAAAAGTTTTTGTTAAGGCGTTTAATGAAAAAAAGGTGGGGAAGCCCCCGATGACAATCCCCCGGGCAGCTTCCACCTTGGCCAGGATTTCATTCATCCCATCCTGCTGGACACACCTGTTGGTAGCAGCGCATTTTAAACACGCCAGGCAAGGACGCAGGTGGTAACGGGATAGCTTGATAAACTCTGTTTCCAGGCCGGTAGCGACAAGGATTTCCTGGATAACAAAATCCAGATTACTATTAACTATTGGACTGCCGCTAAAGCCGACTACTAAAGCCATTTCTTTTGCCTCCACCGAAAACTACTTACATTACCCCTGCAATTATACACCCGCCGGTCTTTCCTGAGGTATGCTCCCACAATCTTCCTCCAACTCCCGCGGCCCCACCAGGGAGAGGACCAGGCAGAAGCAGCCCACTACTACCAGGAAGGCCACCAGGCCAAAAAGCCCCATCTTATATAACCACCCGAAACGGGTAACAAGGAGCAGTACCATGGCTGCCGTCAGTATCCCGGCGCCCATAGCTAAGTTCTTCTTCCCAGCTGTAAGCTCGCCGCCTACTTGCCACTGGCCGGCCTTTTCTACCAGCGTTACCATTATCAGGGCCAGAATGTTCATGGACATACCAAAGAATACCGGGTGGATGTTGAGGTAAAATTTGGCAGGGTCCCAGTGACCGAGAGCATACCAAGTGAGACCGCTGATAAAGCCTGCCGCCAGGGCGGCTACCGCTGCTCGCTTCGTGGCCAGGGGCCAGAAAAGGGCGGCTACTACCGGCGCAAAGGTCGCCCCGTTGCGGAGTGTCCAGGCAAATACATTCCACCAGGCAGCCTGCTCGCTACGGAGAATGCCAAAAATAATCATCATTACCGTCAAAACTACCAGGGAAACCTTGGTGTAGTAAACCTTCTGGGCATCGGTTATCTTTGGGTTAATGGCGGCCATGGTGTCCCGTCCCAGACTGGTGGCCCCGGAAAACTGGCAGGGGGCACCCCACCCCAGGGCACAGGCCCAGACACCAAGGAAAAAGAGGCCTACCAGGGGAGCCGGTAAAACCTGCGCCAGGTACAGGGGCACCTGTACCATGCCCCGGGTACCACCAGGGGCTACTACCGCCGCCGCCAGGCCGAAGAGCACGCCGAAGAAGATAAAGATAATGTTGGCGGCAAAGGCCATGAGCAAACCTTTACGCCCTTCCTCCACCGTCCGGCAGGAGAGGGCCATCTGGAAGGCTGCCTGAGCCAAAAGTACGTTAATTAAAAAGGTGGCAAACCAGGCGATGATTAACTGCAAACCCACCCCGTCCAGGCTGAACATGGCCGGCTTGCTAGCCGCCAGCTGGGCCAGGCCGCTGAAGCCGGGTTTGATAAAGAAGGCTATGCCCCCTATAATAAACATAATGGCAAACATGATGTTATTGGCCGTCTGGGTGACCACTACCGACCACATCCCGCCGGACTGGAGATAAATTAGCAATAACAATGCCGTAATAACTACCGCCATGGTAATAGGTATATGGGTAAAGGCAGAAACAGCCGAGGCAAAGGCCAAGGTTGTAGCCACCGACCACATGGGGAAGGTAAAGGCGGTAATGGCGCCCGCCACACCCAGGGCCACGCGACCAAAATGGTCGCCAATCAACCCTGATATGGTCACCATCATCCGTTTCCGGAAATTACCGATGAGAAGCAAGGCAATAATCAGGACATGGACCATTTCGGCCACACCGTACCACCCGGCCGAAATGCCTTTTACATAGGAAAGTTCCATAATGGCAATAAATGAGGAGCCGGAGAATAATCCCGTGATACAGACAAAGACCATCCACGGCCGGAAAGAACGGCCACCGACAAAGTAGCCTTCGCTGCTCTGGGCTCTACGGCGTACCACGTTGCCCAGAAAAATCAAGACGGCCGTATAAACTATGGCTAACCCAATGACCCAACTACCAGCAGCATTCATTACCATACCTCCCTTTCCCTCAGACCTAGGGCCTCTAGCTCGTAGCGTAATACCTCGCAGGCTAGAATAAAAACCATCTATGCCTCCTGGTAATGGCGATAATCCTCAAGATAACGCATGGCCCACTCATCCCGGCCAGCAAGCAAGTCGGCAGCCCTGATACTCCGGCGGATCCCCCTTGCGATAGGATCAACAATCAAGGCCGTCGCCCCGGCAGCTATGGCCTGGGCAAAAAAGGCCTTATTGATAGCCTGGCGATCGGGTAACCCGTGGGAAACATTGCTGGCCCCTAAAATCAGGTTTAAACCTAATTCCTGGGCCACCAGGCGCATGGCTTCCAGGGTAATGACGGCTGCCTTTTGATCTGCTCCTACCGTCATGGCCAGGCAGTCAATAATAATGTCTTCCGGCCTGAGGCCAAAGGCGATAGCCCGTTCCAGGATATGCCGGGCTATGGCCAACCGCTCTCGCGGCTCCTGGGGGATGCCTTTTTCATTCATGCAGAGGCCAACGACTGCTGCCCCGTACTCTTTAACTACTGGTAAAATACGCTGTAAAGATGCTTCCTCGCCCGTTACTGAATTTACCAGGGCCCGGCCGTGGTAAGCCTTAAGGGCTGCCTGTAGGGCTTCGGGCTTGCTGGAATCAAGACATAAGGGTACATCGACAACATCCATTACCGCTCTAACCGCTTCCGGTAAAAGGGCAACTTCATCAACGCCGGCAGCCCCGACATTAACATCCAGCATATCGGCCCCGTTTTTTACCTGGGCTACGGCCTCTTCCTGGATTAAAGATAAATTACCTTCCTGGAGGGCCATGGCCATCCTTTTCCTGCCCGTAGGGTTAATCCGCTCGCCGATGATTACCGTGGGTAGGCCCGGACCAATTTCTACCTGTTTATCTTTGCGTGAAAGTATTGTCTTCATTTAACTCACCTTCAGTAATTCATTGGCCACATCTACAGCTGCAGCCGCATCTTTACCATAACCATCGCAGCCAGCTTTCCTGGCAAACTCTTCCGTGATGGCAGCCCCACCAGCTATGATTTTTACCTTATCCCGCAGGCCGGCATCTTCAAAGGCTTTAACTGTCGCCGGCACATAGTTCAAAGTAGAAGTGATCAGGCAAGACATGGCAATAATATCTGCCTTATAATCCCGGGCCGCCTGGACAAATTTTTCCGGGGCAATATCAATCCCCAAATTAATTACTTGAAAACCGGCACCCTCGAGCATCATGGCTACCAAATTTTTGCCGATATCATGGAGATCTTCTTTTACAGTGCCAATAACTATTACTCCCCGCGAGTTTGTTTCTGAAGCTGAAAGTAAAGGTTTCAGTATATCCAGGCCCGCGTGGGTAGCCTTGGCGGCAATCAACACTTCCGGGACATAAACCTCGTTGCGTTTAAATTTTTCCCCGACAACATTCATGCCGGCAATGATACCTTCATTCAGGATTTGTTGCGGGTCAAAGCCCTCCTCCAGGGCCCGGGTACAGCATTCTTTAACTACATTTGGCTTATAGGTGATGATGGCATTTTTAATTTCCTCCAGGATGCTCACGCTATCTCCTCCTTTTGCTGGGCGGCAATTTTGGCAGCCGAATATTCCCTCGCTGTTTTTAACATTGCCCTGACATTTGCATCGGGAGTGCCATAATCACACCCGACGGCATCAATGGAAAGCTTGTCATAAGGAGCGCCAATATCAATGATCCGTTTTACATCTCCGGCAATTTCTTCCGGCGAACAATTTAACATGCGGACAGGGTCGATGCGGGCATTGACAAAAACGTCTGGCATGAGTTCCCGCAAACGTTTTAAATCCGTCATGGGACCTACTTCCAGGAAGGAGAGATTGTTAACCTTGGCATAACCCTCCAGCATATGATCGGCCTTGCCACAATGATGGATGCCGAAGGGCTGTAAGGTTGCTGAAAGCCTGTTTTCGTAAGGGAGGACAAATTCTTCAAAGGCCTGGCGCGAGATCTGGACTACCGTACAATCAGGCAAAACATACATTTCTGGCGGTGCCATGGGCGTAACTGACGAAGCCAGGGTGCCCGTCCGGCTTTTGACATAACGGGCCAGCTGGATAATGGTTTCCGTACAGATATTAAATAGATGATGCACCAGGTCGGGATTTTCAAAGAAATCGATATAGAGCTGGTCTCCCCGGATCTTTAAACCCAGGTTTAAAACCCCGGTGGTATTAATGTTACCGGTGACCCGGCCATATTTTTGTTCCAGGTAATCCATTTGTTTGATAATTTCCGTCATGGGGTAAGCCTGGGTAATATCGGGTACTTTTAACTGGAAGATCTCTTCTTCTGATAAATTAGCCGGTACCGCCCAGGGAATGGCGTCATCAAAGAATTTAACTTCGCACCCAAAGACCTCCGGCAAAAGAACCATACCGTAATCAATAAAAGGTTCGGGTTCGGGATCGGGTTTCCCCATACCTACATCGCCAAAACGTTCATACAGGATACGCTGCTGTTTTTGAAAGGCATCTACCCGGTAGTCGGGATCATAATAGTACTGGCGGTTATAAGAAATACCGTAATTCTTATACCACCAGCTGGGATAAAAGCCCACTTTAGCGTTAATATATTTGGTGGCCATTTGGCAAACACCCCCTTCAGTTATCTGGTAATTAAATTTTTGCAAGAATCATGCCAGGGATGAAAAATAAAAAAATACCTGACTTTCTTAGTCAGGCATAATTTTATTTTCAGTATTTTTGACTTAATTGGTGCCCCGCTGTACCACTTTTAATATTAAAAACCTAAAAGCACTTTAATTTCGCACTGGTACGCTGGGCTACCAAGTGGTGCTCTGCTGTACCAGTCCATATTCGCGGGCCTTACGTAAAAGGGTGGAATGGGCTATCCCCAAACTTTCTCCCGCCCGCCTCAAGCTATGGTGCTCCTGCAGGGCCCGGGAGATAAGCTTTTTTTCTAATATCCGGGTGGCCTCATTAAGGGGAATTAAATCATCTACGTAAATTGTTACTCCTCCCTGGCCTCGATCCTTACAGATATAGGCCGGCAGGGATTTACAGGTAATTACCTTTTCTTCCGTAGTTACCACCAGGCGTTCGACCAGGTTCTCCAGCTCCCGGACATTTCCCGGCCAGGTATAGCTTATAAAAGCAGCAAAAACATCTTCCCCTAACTGCTTGTTTAAGCCGTAACGCTGGTTATACTTTTGTAAAAAGGCCCGGGCCAGGGGTAAAATATCCTCCTTGCGTTCACGCAAGGGTGGAATTTCAATGGGCACTACGTTAAGGCGGTAGTAAAGGTCCTGGCGAAATCTCTTTTCCGCCACCAGCTGGCGTAAATCCTGGTTGGTAGCAGCAATGATCCTTATATTGAGGGCAATCGGCTTACGCCCTCCCACGCGAAAAAGCTGCTGGTCCTGAAGTATCCGGAGCAATTTAACCTGTAAATTTAAAGGCATTTCCCCAATCTCATCCAGGAGAACTGTGCCCCCGTTGGCACATTCTAATAAACCTATCTTGCCCCCGCGTGTGGCGCCGGTAAAAGCCCCTTCTTCATAGCCAAATAGTTCGGATTCCAACAGATTTTCCGGGATGGCACCGCAATTAACCTGCACAAAAGGCCCGTTATGCCGGGGACTGGTACGGTGAATTATTTTGGCAATTACCTCTTTCCCTACACCTGATTCTCCTGTTAACAGGACGGTGGAATCAACATGAGCCACCCTGATAGCCTGTTCTACAATCCGTTCCATCTGTTTGCTCTTAAATATAATTTTTTCTGTTTCTAATAAACGCGCCCGCAGTTCATTTAATTCTGTGGTGAGCCGGGCGGTCGCATCACGATTTTGCTCCAGTTCTGCCTGCAGGCGATTGAGCTCGGTCATATCGCGAATGTTGACCACAACCCTGGCAATTGTTCCTTCTTCCGTAAATACCGGGTTACCGGTAATCAAAACGTCCCGCCCTGCGGCTGTAATTACTTTGACAGTGGCTGGTTTTTTATGATGGGTTACCTGTTGAAAAATATCGTCAAGATATTTATTTTCCTGAAAGTTACTTCCCGCCTCACCCAGGATACGCTCATAACTGGAATTAAAGCGTAAAACATGTTTATCCCGGCCCAAAACAACAATACCGTCATAAGAAGAGGCAATGATGCTTTCCAGTTCATTATTCAAGGCTTTAACGGCACTTAATTCATTATAAGCATTTTCCAGGGCGGAAATATCCTGCAGTACAGCAACTGCTCCGGCCACTTTATTATTAAAATATAAAGGATTTTCGCTTAAAATAATAACATTATCATTTAATATTACCCGTCGTCCATTTATCACCTGGTTGGCCTTAATATCTGTAAGCAAATCACCTTCAGGGAAGACATCTTTTATTTTTCGCCCTAAAATAGCTTTTGCCGGCATGCCGAGTATTTTTTCAGCCGCAGCGTTAAAGTGGATAATCTCTCCTTCTTCATTAACAGCTATAATACCATTCGGTACAGCTTGCAGGATAACTTCTAACTGATTTTCTGTTTCCTGGAGAGCCTCGTATACCTGGTTAATAAGACTAAGGCGAGTTAAAATTCCTTTCAGCTTCTGGTCATTATCTACCACCAGGAGGCGTTCCAGGGGTAAATGAGCAACATCATGAAAGGGTGTATCTTCATGGATACTTACCAGATTACGATCCATTACTTCGACCACAGGCGTATCAAAGCTTTTTCCTGCTCGCAAAGCCTTAATCAATTCCCGGATGGTAATTATCCCTACTATTTTGTCGTGTTCGCTTATTATAGGCGCACAGGTAAAGGGGCCACAGAGATAGATATCGGCTGCCTCGCTCAAGGTGGCATTGGCAGCTAAAGTTTGGGGTGTATGATACATAACTTGTTTAACGCGAAGCATCCCCTATCCCCCCTTATATTTCGATATAATTTATTATACATTCCCTATATATAAAATTCAATTGAGCTGTATTCCTGCTTTCACTGTTCTGGACCTCTCCCCAGACAATAACTACACCTGGCCCCCCAGTAAAAAGCGGCTCCTGGCAGTCGCTTTTGCGATTTCCTAAAAGTTTGGGGAAGATCGGCGAGCCCTTGAAAAACCTGACCGGGCAACCAATCTTCCCCTTTTTACTACTACCTTGCCGGATGCTATTTGCCCGCCGGGCCTGCCTGGGGCCTGGCCTCCGCTACAGTTAAACTTTCTGCCCTTTCTTCTCCGGTAAAGGCAATTACCATGCAGAAGGCAGCAATAAAGATCAGAAAAAGGACCATGCCAAAAACGCCTTTAGCATAAAGCCAGGTAAACTGGTTAACAGCCAGGATGATTAATGCCAGGCCGGCAACCATGGCCCCGAAACCAACACTCCTGGCTGCTCCTTTCCCGGGTATCGCCCAGCGATAGCTGCCAGTCCTTTCAATCAAGGTAACCAGGGTTAAAGCCGAGACGTTAAAGATCATACCAATCCACACCGGGTGGATGTTCAGGTAAAACTTCGCCGGGTGCCAGCCGCCCAGGTGATACCAGGTTATACCAGAAACAAACCCGGCGACCAGGGCGCTTACAGCTGCCTTTCTGGTAGCCAGCGGCCAGAAGAGCACCCCGATGACGGGAGCAAAAGTGGCCCCATTGCGGGCCGTCCAGGCCAGGACATTCCACCAGGCGGCCTGTTCCGTGCGCAGGAAGCCAAAGATAATCATTAAGCCGGTTAAAATTACCAGGGACCATTTGGTGTAGGCAACCATCTGCTTATCGGTAACTTCAGGATTCAGGGACGAAACTACGTCCCGTCCCAGGCTGGTGGCCCCGGAGAACTGGCAGGGAGCCCCCCACCCCAGAGCGCAGGCCCAGATACCCATGAAGAAGATGCCCACCAGGGGTGCCGGTAAAACCTGGGCCAGGTATCTGGGTACGGCTACCAGGCCACGGCCGACGCCGGGGGCTACCACCGCCGCTGCCATGCCAAAAAGAACGCCTAGGACGATAAAAACAATGTTAAATCCTGCTGCCCAGAGGAGACCCTTTTGTCCTTCTTCCGGCGTGCGGCAGGAGAGGGCCATCTGGAAGGCCGCCTGGGCCAGAAAGACGTTGACCAGGAAGGTGCCGAACCAGGCGAGGATTGTCTGCAGGCCAACGGTAGTCAGGCCGTACATGGCCGGTTTGGTCACCGCCAGCTGGGCCAGGCCGGCGAAGCCGGGTTTAAGGAAAAAGGCTACCAGACCGATTATAAACATCAAGGTAAAGGCCACGGTATTGGCCGTCTGGGTAAAGACCACCGACCACATGCCGCCAGCCTGCAGGTAAATTAGCAGGAGCAGGGCGCTGAAGATTACCCAGGTAGATAACGACATCCCTGTAAAGGCGCTCATGGCAGCGGCAAAGGCCAGGGCATTGGCGGTAGCGTACATGGGAAAGGTAAAGGCCGTGACAGCGCCGGCGATGGCCTTGGCCGTGCGCCCGTAGCGTTCACCGATCAACCCGGATACGGTCACTACCAGGCGTTTGCGGAAGGGTATAACAAAAAATAAGGCAATAATTATCACATGGATTAATTCCGCCACGCCATACCAGCCGGCAGAGATGCCCGTGGTATAGGCCAGTTCCAGGATGGCGATATACGAGGAACCGGAAAAAAGCCCGGTTATACAAACAGCCACCATCCAGGGCTTGAACTTACGGCCGCCCACCCAGAAGTCCTCACCGCGGGCGGCCCGGCTTCTGGCTACGTTGCCGGCAACAATCAGAGCGACTGTGTAAATGACAGCCATAAATAAGATCCAAAAAGCGTAGGTATTCACTCACAGTTCCCCCCTGTAGCCTTGTTAAGATTTAATTCTCTCTAGTGAATGCCTTCCCCGATATCCACTTTTAACTACCGCTGGCTTCTTTTAAGAAGGGGTAAGGATACTCCTGGCCGTTAATTTTAAAAGCATACTCGATGGAACCGGCTGTCTTCATCATATTGGCTGCCGAACAGTACACCTCGTCAGCCAGCTTGATGGCGTGGGCCACCTTGTCCGGCGGGATATTGGCCCCCTGGAAATGATAAACTACCCGCATATGGGTAAAAATTTTGGGATGGTCGGCAGCCCTTTCGCCTTCAACCGTAATGGTCAGGTCATCATAACTGACCCGCATTTTTTGCAGGATGTGGGTAACTTCGATACCGGTACAACCGCCCAGGGCCATAAGCATCAGTTCCATGGGCCGGGCACCCTGGTTCTCGCCACCATAGATGGGGCTGGCGTCCATGGCCACCCGGTGGCCGGCACCGTCATCCCCCACAAACTGCATCTTACCTGCCCAGTTGACTGTGACTTTTGCCATCGAAATCATCCTCCTCTGGGTTATTCTTGTTACCGCTATCACTTATTTTGTAGGTTGCAAAAATCATGCCAGGGTATATAAATCCCCTTGCACCATCTCCGGCTACAAGGGGATGGGATAAAAAAAGAACCTTTTCTGGTCTGTTTGTGCACCAGTAATCTCGGTTATTTACTTTGTTCATGTGGTCACATTATAATTTAACCCCGTAAATTAATCCGGTGCAGTTTCAGACCGCTTCGGTGCAATTTTGCACCACAAGCTCGTAGGACTGGGCCTTGCGCAATAAAGTTGAATGGGATACCCCCAGGGCCCGGGCGGCCTGGCGCAGGCTGCCATACTGTCCCAGGGCCATGGTAATTAATTGCCGTTCCACCTGTTCCCTGGCCTCCCGGAGGGGTAAAAGCTCCCTGAGGACCAGGGTTTTACCGGCCTCTTGTCGTTCCCCTTGGAATTCAAGGGGCAGGTGTTCCGGCTGGATTAAGTCTCCTTCGCCCATAATGACAACGCGTTCCATGGCATTCTGGAGTTCCCGGACATTCCCAGGCCAGGAATAAGCCTCCAACACCTTGCAGGCAGCGAAGGACAGGCGTTTAGCCGTACCGTATTTATTATTAAACCCTTCCAGGAAGTGCCTGGCCAGGGGCAGGATATCTTCCCGCCGCTCCCGCAAAGGCGGAATCCTTATAGGCACTACATTTAAACGGTAATAGAGGTCTTCGCGAAAAGTCTTTTCCCGGACCATCCGGGCCAGGTCCTTGTTGGTCGCAGCCAGGACGCGGACATTGAGCTTAATGGCATGGCGACCGCCAAGGCGATAAATCTCCTGCTCCTGGAGAAAACGCAACAACTTGACCTGCAATCCAAGGGGCAGGTCGCCTATTTCATCCAGGAAGAGGGTGCCGTTATCGGCCACCTCCAGGAGACCAATTTTTCCTTCTTTACTGGCCCCGGTAAAGGCCCCCTTCTCATAACCGAAGAGTTCTGATTCGAGCAGGTTTTCCGGGATGGCACCGCAATTAATTTCCATAAAGGGACCGTTACAGCGCCTGCTGTGCCGGTGAATCAGCCTGGCGATTACTTCCTTACCGACACCAGATTCCCCGGTAATCAGGACGGTAGAATCGACGGCCGCCACCCTTAAGGCCTGGTCCACCACCCGTTGCATGGCCGGGCTCTGGCGGATCACCTCGGGAGCCGCCAGGTGCCGGGCTCGCAGGGCCTGGATTTCAGCTGCCGCTCGCTGGGCCTCTTCTTTGAGATGGCGCAGTTCCGTCATATCGCGGATGCTGATGACCACCTGGGAAACGGTCCCCTCTTCGTTGAGGATGGGACTACCAGTTAGTATGGCTTCCCGGCCCGCCGGCGTTTGGTACATGACGGTCACCGCCTTGCGGCTGTCCCGGACCAGGCAGCAAAGCTGGTGGAGTTGACCTTCTGCCAGGGTGGCATCCGGCTGTAGCTTGTGGCCCACTAGGAGCGGCTTAGCGCCCGGCGCCATAATGCGGCCGTAGGCTTCGTTCACCCCCAGGACAACGCCCTGGCTGTCAATAACCACCATGCCGTCGTAGCATGCCTCAATAACGCTCTTGAGCTGCCGGTTTAAAGACTTAACCACCTGCAGCTCGCTGGAGATGGCCTCCAGTTCGGAAATATCCTGCAGGACCAGGACAACTCCCTGCTCATGGCCCTCCCTGGTAATGGAACTGCGCCGGATGGCCAGGGTTCTATCTCCTGCACGCGCCTTATGAAACTGGTCACCGGCTGCTTTGGTAAGAAATTGGCTTAAACCAGACGCCGCCAGGACGGTGGCCGCCGGCTGCTCCAGGGCTGCTGCCACCGGCAGGTCGAGGAGCCGGGCAGCCGCCGGGTTGATGTGGCATATTTTCCCTTCCCGGTCGACGGCAATGATACCGTTTGGTACCGCCTCCAGTACTGCCGCTAGCTCGCGTTCCGCCTTTTCAAGGGCCCCGTGCACCTTATTGATCAGGCCAATCCTGGTCAGGACGCCGCTCAAGCGCCGCTCTTTGTTTAAAACAATGAGGCGATCAATGGGTAAATTGGCCACCTGCTCAAAACCTGTATCCTCATCGATGCAGACCAGTTTCCTATCCATGACCTCTTCAATAGGCGTAGCCATGGTAGCCCCCTGCTGCAGGGCTTCCAGGAGGCGAAAGACGGTAATAATGCCCACCACTTCGCCGTCGGCGTCCAGGACCGGAGCGCAGTTGACCTGCTGCCGCTGGTAGACGGCCACGGCATCGGCCAGGGTCTGCCAGTAGTATAACGTCTCCGGGTTGTTGAGCATGACCTGCTTGACCTGCATGAGATACACCAGCCCTTAAAAATTTAGGGATAGGCCCCGTACTACTTTCTACGTCAAGAGACCAATCCCTATTATAACAGGTGGTGCGCTTTTGCACCAGATACAAAAACAGCCGGCCTGGTATTGAGCTGGGGCCGGCTATCTGTTGGGCCAACTTTATAAGCAACCCGCCTTGCGAAAGGTGGGAAGGAAAAGTAGATAATTTTTACCTAGATGGTTACCATGGAATGAGATACTGCTTTTGCTAAAAGCTCGAGAGTGATAAAATATTAAGTAGAAAGTTGTTTTTCGACCCGGAGCTGATTTAAATTTTGCTTAAATGGGGAGGTATGCATCAACTTGGATCAAGAAATTCTCTTCCTTGTCGAAGAGTCTCCTGAAGGCGGTTACGAAGCTCGTGCTCTCGGTTATTCCATTTTTACAGAGGGTAAATCAGTGGAAGAACTTAAGGATTCTGTTCGCGATGCAGTTCGCTGCCATTTTGAAGAAAAGGATTTACCGCGGGTGATTCGCCTCCATTTTGTAAAGGATGAAGTAATCGCCGTATGAAAATCCCGAGGGACATAAGCGGGGAAGAACTGGCCAGGTTACTCGCCAAGTTCGGTTATCAGATAACGCGGCAGACTGGTAGCCATCTACGTCTCACCACTATGTTTAACGGTGAACATCATATCACCATTCCCCGCCATAATCCATTAAGAGTAGGTACTCTTAATGGCATACTAATTGATGTTGCAAAACATCTAAAGATCAGCAAGGAAGTGTTGGTAAAAGACCTTTTTAATAACTAAGGGGGCACGTGGTTGCCCCCTTAGTTGTTTTTAAATCAACTCCCGGCTGAAGGCGACCTTGAAGTCCCGGGGCTGATCCAGGCGCACCAGTTCCAGGCCCAGGCGGTCCAGGGTGGCCGGTGTGGGCCGGCCCTCCTCGTCCCAACCGCGGCGGTGGTAATAGGCCTGCACCAGCTCCGGTAACCTCGTAAAGGGCCCGGCTTTAATACCCCCGTCTGCAATCCCTTCTCGCAGGAAACGCTCCGGCAGGGTGTCGGCTTCCCGGCCCAGGCCCTCCCGCAGGTTGAAGGCCCGCTCCAGGGCCAGGCTGCGCTCGGCGGCCATGTGGAGGTCCTCCAGGGCCAGTTCCGTACCGGTAAAGGCCGTCAACATTTCAGTCATCAGTTCCAGGGGCAGCCAGCCGCCCAGGTAGGCAAAGAGACAGCCGATACCTGTTTCCAGGGCTACTATCGTCTCCTGGATGCGGCTGACCTGGTCCGCCAGGTCCTCCCCCTGTCGGTCTGCAGCAAAAAGCCCGGCATGCAGGGCCTTGCCGTAGCAGTAGCTGCCCCCCAGGGCCGAAACGACCATCCCCAGGCCATGAAGGGGGCGCACTCGCGGGTCATAACCCGGCATCTCAATCCCTTTAATGGTCATGGCGTATTCAGCCGTGCCGGAATCGATATACTCTGCCACTCGGCGTACTCCTTCAGCCAGGAGCTCACCGAGCCCCATCCGGTAGGCGATCATGCGGATTAATTCCAGGGTGGTTTCCGGCCGTTCCCAGCCCAGGTCAAGACCCTCAGCTTTAAGTAAACCCCGCTGCTGCAATTCATAGGCAAAGGCAATACTGCCCCCGGTGGAAACCGTGTCCAGGCCCAGGTCGTTGCAGCGTTCGTTGGCTGCCGCCACCAAGTCCGGTTCGAAATGACCCGGGTTGGCTCCCAGGGCCCAGCAGGTCTGGAACTCCGGTCCTCCTCGCTCCAGAAGGTGAGGCTGGTGAACCGTATCAACGTCCGCCTGCCAGGCGCCCTGGAAATTGCGGGTAGGTAAAATGGCGCCCTTTATAGCCCCCGGCAAAGGTGCCCGGTGATCCCGGCGGTCAATCAATTCCCGCTGTCGCTCCAGCAGCCGGGACCAGAGCTCTCTATTAGCTGCAGGTATATCCGTTTCGGTGTCTACGACAATGGCTTTAAGTTTTTTTGCTCCCATGACGGTACCCACCCCGCCGCGAGCGGCCGTACTGTGGTTGCTCACTATGCTGGCATAGCGCACCAGGTTTTCCCCCGCCGGGCCGATGCAGGCCACCCGCGCCTCCCGGCCATGGCGCCGGCGCAGTTCGGCCTGGGTAGCCTGCGTCCCCTGGCCCCAGAGGTCATTTGCCGGCCGCAGTTCTACCCGGCCCCGGGGCCCCAGGTAGAGGTAAACTGGCTCGGCGGCCTGGCCGGTTAAAAAGAGTATTTCGTACCCGGCGCCGTGGAGCCAGGCACCGAAGTCGCTGCCGCCAACGGAACGGATAAAGCCCCCGCTTAAAGGGCTTTTGGTCACCGCCAGCCAGCGGTTAACCCCCCTGGCCCCGCTGCCGGCCAGGGGACCGGCGCTAAAGATTAAAATATTCTCCGGGCTTAAGGGTTCTACTCCCGCGGCCAATTCGCCATAAAGATATCTGGCCGCCAGGGGCCGGCCGCCGATAAAGTCACGGCATACCTTTGCCGGTATATCCTCCTGGCGGATGCTGCCGTCGCTTAGATTCACCCGTAAAATTTGCCGCTCCATAAAAACACCCCGCCTTTACTTTTCCTTTTAGTATCGGCAGGGTGCTGCCAAGCTATTCCGGGATATATACGTCATAATTGGGGCAGGGATCAAAGTGCTTTTCTACCTTTCCAGCAGTACTACCCGGGCCGGTGCCGCTTCAGCCCCCAGGATGGGGAGGGGAAGGGCCAGTATGTGGTAAACCCCCGGGGGAACCCCCTTTAACCGCAAGCCTTCAATGATAACAATCCCATTTTCTAGCAAGGTCCGATGGGTCGGGTAACCGGGCTGGTCCCGCTCCACCCCCAGGGCATCCAGGCCGACGCCACGGACCCCTTTTTGAACCAGATAGGAGGCGGCCCCGGCTTCCAGGTAGATAAAGCCGGCTTCATTTCCGGCAGCCCAGGAGTTTTTAGTTTTCAGGAGAATAAAGTCGCCGGACCAGACGGGCTGGCCCTCCAGGTCCCTGGCTGTAATGCGGTCGTTGACTGTCGTCAGGTCCAGCACCCGGCAGGATCCGATTAAAAGCGACAGGTCGAGGTCGGCGGTGGTGGCCCCCCCAGGGATCACATGGGCGGGGGCATCGATATGGGTCCCGGTGTGGGTATCCAGGAGCCAGCGCGTTTCCCGCACGCCGTTTTCATAGTCGCGGGTGATTTCCGTTTGCGGCTGCTTCTCCGCCCTGTTTTTGTAGACCGGCATGCCGTGGTATATGGGCATGGATATGTCGTAGATACGCAAGCTTTCACCAGTCCATTCATTTATTTCTAGCTACCCACGTTCCGGCAGCAATTTATCTTCCTGCCACCAGTGGCGGCCGTCCCGGATTAAGAGTTCCCTCGCCGCCGGTGGTCCCCACTGGCCGGCAGCGTAATTGGGAAAAAGGGGTGGCCTCGCCGTCCAGGCAGCGGCAATGGGGTCCACGAACTGCCAGGCCGCCTCCACCTCATCCCAGCGGGTGAAAAGGGTGGGGTCCCCCCGCATTACATCATAAAGCAGGCGCTCGTAGGCCTCGGGGGAGTTGACGCCCACCTCGCAGTTCTGGCAAAAGTCCAGGCGGATGGGTACGATGTAATTATTATTCCCCGGCCGCTTGGCATTGAGCTGGACGTAGACACCCTCCAGGGGCTGGACGCGGATGACCAGGAGATTGGGGCGTAATTCGCCGTATTCCTTGAAATACAGGATATCCGGCAGGGATTTAAACTGGAGGATAATTTCCGTCACTTTCACCGGCAGGCGCTTGCCCGTACGCAGGTAAAAGGGCACGCCGGCCCAGCGGAAATTTTCGATGAAAAGCTTTAAAGCGATAAATGTTTCCGTCGTGGAATCAGGAGCCACTTCCTTTTCCCGGCGGTACGGCGGTACCGTTTGCCCATCTATCTCCCCGGCACCGTACTGGCCGCGGATGACGTTCCTGCTGACTGCCGCCGCGTCCAGTGGTCGTAATGAGCGCAGCACCTTTACCTTTTCGTCGCGGACAGCTTCAGTGGCCAGGCTGGCCGGCGGTTCCATGGCCACCAGGGTCACCAGCTGCAGGAGGTGGTTCTGGACCATGTCCCGCAGGGCCCCTGCCCTGTCGTAATAGCCGCCCCGGTTCTCTACGCCCACCGTTTCCGCCGAAGTAATCTGGACGTGGTCAATATATTTATTATTCCAGACCGGTTCAAAAAAGGTATTGGCAAAGCGGATGACCATGATGTTCTGGATCATTTCTTTGCCCAGGTAATGGTCGATGCGGTAAATCTCTTCCTCGCTGAAAGCCGCCCGGAGCTGGCGGTTTAATTCTGCCGCCGAAGGCAGGTCATGGCCGAAGGGTTTCTCAATAACAACCCGCTGCCAGCCCCGCGCCGGTACCAGGCCTGCTTCCTTTAGGCTCCGGACCACGGGGCCAAAGTGTTCCGGGGCCACGGCCAGGTAAAAAATGCGGTTGCCCTGGCAGTCAGCTGCCTCCTCCTGTTCCGCCAGGAACTGTCCCAGGCGGGTATACCCCCCCGGGTCATAAATGTCGGTCCGGAAATAGTGCAAGCAGGTGGCAAAGGGCTCAAAATAGGCGTCCAGGTCAGAGGCGCGGCGGGAAAAGGTCTGCAGGGACGGCAGAAGTATCTCCTGGTGAAAACTGTCCAGCGTAAAATCGCGCCGGCCCACAGCTATTACCCGCAGAGCAGGCGGCAGGAAACTATCGACAAAAAGGTTGAATAAAGCCGGGTAAAGCTTGCGCCGGGCGAGATCTCCCGTGCCGCCAAAGATCACCAGCAAGCAGTTGTCCGGCCTTTCCAGGCCCATATCCTACCCGCCTTTCTACCCATCTTCCCTCCTGATATGGAAGGGCCTTGTCAAGCCCCTCCGAAACTTTTTTGCGAAACCTGTTTTAGGGACAGAAATATCCACCCACTGCTTAAGGCAGCAATCAAAGTTGGACGTCTAAGGATTTTAACCCTTTCCGCCCGGCTCTGGCAGCCCAATCCTGGGCGGGGAGCAAGCCTGTCAAGGGCCGCGTAGCGGGCCGCAGGCTTTACCCTTGACTGGCGCAGCGACCCGCCCTATAATGCAAAAGCTGCCGGGCGGATTGCGCTTTATTTTTCTTGTTTTGTTCTCCCACCCCTCATCCAGGGTGCAGGGGGCAATAGGTGGGTTGGGCTTAATCGACGGTTGCTCAACCTGATATGCGTGGATTGGCTACCACAAGACGTTTATGCGTCGGGAGCTGCCCCGGTCTATAA